>CAZKPU010000026.1:0-24418 GCA_964554715.1 uncultured Thermotogae bacterium
AGGACTGCCTGCCTGATTCCCGTCAGTTGCTCAGCCTGTGCCTGTGTCATTTCTCTCCTTGCAGGTTGCGGTCCTTCTTCTCACCTACGCTACGCGCGGGGCGCGCCGTATCGATCAGTTTATCGATGTTCTCCAGCGGAGTCTCCAAGGGAAGATCGCATCCGGTGCTCAGGATGAAGTTCTTGTGCCCGTTCACGGCTTCGATCAGATCCCGAACCGCGCCCGTCACGACCGAAGGATCTGCAGCTCCCATCACGCGAACCGGATCGATATTGCCGATGAGCACCATGGACTCCGGCACGTTCTTGACGGCTGCACCGAAATCCACCACGCTGTCCAAGCTCAGTCCGTGGACGCCGGTCTCACACATACCATCCAGAAGAGCGCTTGTGTCTCCGCAGATGTGAAGCACGGAGAGGGCGGCACAGCCGCTTGCGATCGATTGAACGTACTGCCCCGAGAATTCCGAAAAGGCCATCGGTGAAAGCAAGACGGCCGTCGGCTCAAGGATCACCACCAGATCCGCCCCGGCCTCGACGCATGCGTAGGCGTACGACCGGCTGACCTGGGTTGAGAACTGCAGCACCTCGTGGACAAGATCCGGATTGCGGATGGTGGCGATGGCGGCTTCGTTCGCACCCATCAGGAGTCCGGCCAGCGTGAACGGACCCACGACATAGGCCCCCAGCGACGCTTCTTCCCGATCGGCAAGATCCGAGATGGTGTGCAGGAAGGCTTGAAGCCTCGGATCCGCAAGGATGTCGGTGGCAGCGAACCGCTCGAGATCGGCGAGCCTGCGAACAGGGTGCTCCTCCACCGTCGGCGATTCGTTGTCGGGGAAGCGGACGGAGAGCCCGAGCGCGGCGGCTTCGACCGAGAGATCCATCATCGGAAGAAGGATGTCGGGATGCCATCGGGAAGCGATTGCGCGAAGGGAGTTCGTGTGTGTCTCCGCATCGAACAGGTTCTCGCGTAGGGTGGTCCCGGTCAATCGGGCACCCGGATAGCCGATCAAAGGGGCGACGGGCAGGCGCCCAAGCCTTTCAACCCAGTTTCGCAAAGCGTTCATTCGCGACCTCCGAGAGGGCTCGTTTTATCAGGGTTCGTAGGACGGTTCAAGCAGCGATGAAGGCAGGCCTTGTCTGCGCAACCCCGGCAACCGAATGGAGCTTCGGCTTGGCGGATCCGCCCGCCGATTCCGATGATGAACGTACGGCTCTTGATCGGAACCATCACCAAGTGCGGGGTGAGCCGTACACCGATGTCGTCTGCAGCCAGCCAGTCGAAGACGAGCCGTTGGTTGGAAAGATCCCACGCTCCCGATGTCGTTCCGGGAGCATAGGCGCGGCTAGCGTTGCAGCCCATGGTGGATGCCCGATCCTGCATGTGGGATGCAAGTTGATCGCACAGATCATCCAGTGCTGCGATTGCGAAAGCTTCACAGATCCACGAATCGAGCCACCGGCCGTTCGTACGCAGCTTGCCTGCAAGAGCGTCGATACTTCCGCCGACCGTGCAGAGTCCGACACCAAGGTGGGTGGCCTGCCGTATGGGTTTCGGCAACTGACCGCGGCCGATGTCCATCCTTGCTTCGATCTCCAGAATCCGCCCGACGCTCCTCATAGAGAGGGCTTGATGCGCTTCGGGGAGGATGACCCTCACCTGCTTTCGGATCCTGTCTCCCTCCGCCACAGCCTGTCGAGCAAAGCTCGACAGGATACGGTTCGCGCTCGGGGGGCAGGGGGGGTACGGAAGCATTCGTTCAGACACATCGCCCTTCCCGCAACGGCTGACCGGATCGCACGTCATGTCACAACAGAGCTGTGCCTGTTAAAGGATCGAAGAGATGCAACCTGTCCGGATGGATCGACAGCCAGATGGTTGAGCCAAGATCGACGCTGCAGTGGGGGTCCAAGCTGGCCACCGTGCGGGTTGTGCCAACGTCTGCGTAGACAAGCAGCGAGTGCCCGAGCTGCTCCGTGACGACCACTGTTGCCGGAATCGAGCCGGCTCCTTCGGTGACAGGTCCGTCGAAATCCTCGGGCCGGATACCAAGAAGGATCTCTCCGGCAGGCACCTTCGAAGCGTCTCCCGGAACGGACAATCGAAATCCTTCACCAGAAACCATGAGCTGGCTCCCGTCTCCCGAAACGGTTGCGGGGAGAAAGTTCATGGACGGACTCCCGATGAACCCGGCAACAAAGGCGTTGGCAGGACAGTCGTAGGTCTCCTTGGGGGAGGCGTACTGCTGGACGACTCCGTCCTTCATAACAGCGATACGGTCGCCAAGTGTCATCGCCTCGACCTGATCGTGGGTTACGTAGATCGTTGTTGTCTTCAGGCGCTGGTGTAGCTGTTCGAGTTCGGTTCGCATCTGGACCCGGAGTTTCGCGTCCAGATTCGAGAGAGGTTCGTCAAACAGGAAGACCTTCGGATTGCGCACGATCGCTCGCCCTACAGCGACCCGCTGGCGCTGACCTCCGGAAAGTTCACGGGGCTTGCTCTCCAGCTTGTCCTCGATTCCGAGCAGTTCGGCCACCTTGTCAACGCGCTCCCGGATCTCCGTCTTCGGAAGCTTGCGAAGCTTCAGTCCGAATGCCATGTTGCTGAAGACGTTCATGTGGGGGTACAGCGCATAGTTCTGAAAGACCATCGCAATGTCGCGATCCTTCGGCGGAACGTGGTTCACGGTGCGCTCGCCGATCGCGATCTCGCCGTCCGTCGGTTGCTCCAGTCCGGCGACCATCCGAAGGGTTGTCGTCTTTCCGCATCCCGATGGACCGACAAGAACGGTGAACTTCCCGTCCTCTACAACCATGCATAGGTCATCAACAGCTTTGAACTCACCGAACTTCTTCGTCACATTTGTGAGGGTTACGTCTGCCATACGGCTTCTTCCTCCTTCTGGCTGCAGCCGGGGTATCAGCAGCGGGCTTGACTTTTTAACACATTGTGATAAAACTATCAACATGCGTGGAATGGACCCGAAGACACGAGAGCTGGCTACGGTTAGCTATTTGCACTACCGAAGAGGGCTCAGCCAGACGGAAATCGCGAAGCGGCTCGGCAAGTCGAATATGACCGTCTCCAGGCTGCTCCGCGAAGCGCGAGATCGAGGTGTCGTCCAATTCCGGCTCACGGTTCCATGCCCGAGCGATCCTGTGGTCGAATCCCGGCTGAAGGAGAAGTTCGATTCCCTGGATGATGTGATTGCCGTCGATGAGACCCTGCTGGACGCGGGCAACATCAAGCGTGTTCTTGGGCAAGTGGCAGCCGACTATCTGCCGTTCTTCCTTGAGGATGGGATGCATCTTGGAGTTGGCGGTGGCGAAACGGTGGCGCATTTGGTGGACACGTTCGATGACAGTATCGGGCTTTCCGACATCACCGTCGTGCAATTGACGGGGGTGACCGGGCAAGTCGCCAAGCTGGGGAACGAGACGCTGACAACGCAGAGACTGAGCGAGAAGCTTAATGCTCGGGGGTTCTTCTGTCCGATTCCCAGCCCCTTCGATCGGAATCTGCTCGGAGAGAATGACCAGGTCCTTGCTCAGTTTGGTGTGGAAGCGACGGAACGCTGGAACTGCATCGATGTAGGCGTAACCGGGATCGGTACGAGTCAGTCTCGTGTGTCGCCTTCGCGGGAGGGGTACCTGTCTGCGCAGCAGTTGGAGTTGCTCCACGCACAAGGGGCTGTGGGAGACATCCTTCTCCACTTCTTCGGAGTCGACGGTGAAATCGTCGATCAAGATTTCGACGCCACGGTGACAGCGATTTCCTGGGAGCAGCTTCAGCGTGTCAAGACAGTGATCGCGGTTGCCGGCGGCCAGGACAAGATCGAGTCCATTCTTGGCGCACTTCGCTCCGGAGTGATCAACGTGCTCATCACCGATCGCAGCACGGCGCACTGCATCCTTGAACATCTGGAACGCGAAGACAAGGAGCATTCGTCTTGATCGCGTTCCGACCATGCTTTCTTAGCGCAAAGCCTTGTGATTCGAAAGATCTCGAAGCCTCTCCATTGATCCATTCACGAACGAAAGCGGGGTGATCAAGCCAAGACACGTGACGTACATGTTGCAGAGAATGCCGTCGTCGAC
The DNA here is from genome assembly GCA_964554715.1 of uncultured Thermotogae bacterium. Lineage (GTDB taxonomy): Bacteria > Bipolaricaulota > Bipolaricaulia > UBA7950 > UBA9294 > RXOA01. Next base: position 4,101 of record CAZKPU010000026.1, read on the forward strand.
GGCACGGTTCCGAAAGGGAGGAAACAAGGCATGAATCGCCTGAGCAAATGCACATGGCTTCTCAGTATCTGTCTGGTAGGGCTTCTTGCTGTGCCAGTGTTTGCAGATCAGCTTATCTCGGATGATGACATCCTTGCTCAACTCAATGAGATGAGCATCGACTGGGAGCAGGCTGACGGAGTAAGTATCTACTGCGCGTTCCAGAGCGAATCAGACACATGGAAGTGGGAGGAATACGGTCTGATCGATCTCTTCCAACAGCTGACCGGAATCAACGTTGACTACACAATGTTTGAAGAGGCACAGCTCAGAGAAAAGACAACGACGGATATCATGACCGGTACCGGAATTTTCGATGCCTATATGTTCGACCCCATGTTCATGAGGGGATACGATCGAGCCAACGGGCTTCAGGATCTCAACGTCTTCCTCGAAGATCCATCCTTGACGGACCTGGTTGGAATGGGTTGGCCGGACGATTTCCCGGCGGACTTTGTCGCGATGGGATCTCTTGACGACCGAATCCTTGGACTGCCGATGCACATGTCGGGCCAGATCCTCTTCTATAACAAGAGGATCTTCGAAGAGAGCGGTCTGGATCCGAATCAGCCTCCGACAACGATGGAGGAACTTGCTGAGTTCGCGGCCGCTTGTCATCACCCAGAGGATGGCCAATACGGGATCGCGCTTCGTGGGCTGCGCGGGGCGGGGCTGAATGTGTTCGCTTGGTCATCTTTCTTCAAGGCGTTCGGCGGCGAGTGGTTCGATGCCGGTTGGCAGCCGATGCTTGATTCGCCGGAAGCCATTGCTTCGGTTGAGTACTACTCGAACCTCATCCGTGACTACGGTCCTCCAGGTGTGGCGAATTGGGAATGGAGCAAGATCCTCAACGCACTGCAGCAAGGCACGATTGCCATGACGATCGATGCGCCTCCGTTCGCCGGATCCATCGAGAATCCTGATGCGTCGCTGACCGTGGGCGAATGGGGATACGCAGTGAACCCTGCCGGGGCGGCAGGAAGTGTGATGACGCCGTACTCGTGGTTTGTTGGTATCAGCCCGTACGCTTCGACAGAGAAGCAGGAGGCAGCTTGGTTGTTCATCAGCTTTGTCACCAGCAAGCCGGTGCAATTGGCGCTTGGTGCGATGGAGTGCCCGAGCCGCAAGTCGGTGATTCTCGACGAATCGTTCAACGACGAGTTCCCGTGGATGGCCGAGTGGCAAGCTGCGCTCGTCGACAACTCTCAGTTTGCAGATCCCGATGCTCGCCCAAGGCTTGCCGAGTGGGCGGAGATTGGTGACGCAATGGGTATCGAGCTGGAGAGCGTCATCGCAGGCAGCAAAGATGCAGCGACTGCCTGTGAATCGGCGAATCAAATGATCCAACGAATCATGGACGAAGCCGGCTACTAGGTCGCTGCTCCGAGGCAAGCCGCTGCATGAGCAAATCATACCCGGTGGCTTGCCTCCCTTTCACTGGTTCCGGAGAGATCGTGGAACCAAGAAAGCAGGTACAGAAAAATGCATTCACTGGCTAAACACCGGTATCTCTTTCTTCTGCCCGTATTGGGATATCTCCTTGCGTTCGTCATCTTCCCGACGATTTACACCTGGAAGATGAGCTTCAGCACGTACGGGTTGGGTGTGAACAAGCTTGTTGGCTTCAAGAACTACATCTACTTGGCCAACGACCCGACGTTTGTGCAAGCGCTACTCAATACCCTGTACCTTGTTTGTGCTGCGGTGGCGATCGAGCTGATCCTTGGATTCCTCATCGCGATGCTGTTGAACCGAACGTTCAGAGGTAAGACGTTGGTGTTCTGGTTTATCCTGCTGCCGATGATTGTGGCTCCTGTGGTTGTCGGACTGGCGTTCCGAGTGCTTTACGATCCGACGCTTGGACTGATCAATCATCTGCTCGCGTGGATCGGGATCACGGGGCCTGAGTGGCTGACAACGGGGCACTGGGCGATGCCGAGCATCATCCTGATCGACGTGTGGCAATGGACTCCATTCATGGTGCTGCTGCTGATGGCGGGGCTGCAGTACATCCCGAGGTCGATCATCGAAGCGGCGAGAGTCGATGGTGCGTCGAAGCTGAACCTGTTCCGGTATATCACACTGCCTCAAATGAAGAACTTCATCGTGATTGCGGTGATCATCAGGGCGATAGACTGCTTCAATAATACCTTTGCACAGATCTTCATGACGACTCGTGGCGGTCCGGGACTTGCGACCGAGACGCTGCCGATCTACGCGTACAGAACAGCCTTTGTCTTTGTGAAGTTCGGACGGGCGGCGGCGATGAGCATGATGCTCTTCTTCCTGATCTTGGTTTTCGTGACCGCAGTGCGTCGGATTTCCCGTGAGAAACTGCTGCAGGAGATCTAGGGAAGGACGAGATTGATATGAACAACGTAACCGACAAGAAGCTTGTCAGATCTGTGGGATTCGCGTTGCTGCTCAGCATCATTTGCCTGGTGTCGTTTTTCCCCATCTTCTGGATCTTCACCACGGCGTTCAAAGCTCCAGCTGATGTCATGTGCTCTCCGCCGAGAATCTTCTTCACGCCGACGGTTGACAATTTCCAGGCCGTTCTCGCGAAGCCCGGAGTAGGGAGTATGTTCCTCAACTCCGCGGTGATCGCATTGAGCGCGTCGCTCATCGTGATCGCATTAGCATTCCCGGCCGCCTACAGCCTTGCGAGATTCCGCATGAAGCGCAAGGATGACATGGCGTTCATGATGTTGTCACTCAAGATGTTTCCGCCTGTCGCCGTCGTGATTCCGTTCTACATCATGTACAACAAGATCGGGCTGTACGACTCACAGATCGGCCTGATCCTGCTATATGTTGCTGTGAACATTCCCTTGGCAGTGTGGCTGCTCCTGGGGTTTCTAAAGGAGCTGCCGGTGGCTCTCGAGGAGAGCGCGCTTGTCGATGGTGCAAACCCGATTCAGGTCTTGATGCGGATTGTGCTGCCTCTCTCGGCCACCGGTCTGGCCGCGGTGGGAATCCTCACGTTCATCATGTGTTGGAACGAGTTCTTCTTTGCGTTGGTGCTCACGGGGCGGGACACGAGAACTCTCACGGTGTTTCTCTATTCGTTCATGACCTTCCGCGAGATCCAGTGGGGGCCGTTGATGGCGTTGGGAACCATGATGACACTGCCGGTGATCATCTTCTCGGTGTTCTTCCGCAAACAGCTCATCGAAGGAATCACGCTTGGAGCACTTAAGGAGTAGGTGGAATGACGACGGAAACGGCCAACGAGAACACCATGACGCCTCGCGAGCGAGTGCTCCGGTCACTGAATCACCAGGAGGCTGATCGAGTACCGATCGTAATCGGAGGATCGGCGCAGAAGATCGCGCTTTCAACGGTCCGGGAGCTTCTAGAGCACTACAACCTGCCGGAGACATCGCTACGCCAGGTGTTTGCGCAGTTCCGCTTCGAGCACGTGTCCGAACCGTTGTGGCAGCGACTCGGCGCGGATGCACGACATGTTTACTGGCAACCGGAACGGCGCTTCTCACTTGAGCTGCAGGAGGCCGGAGATGTGTACATCGACGATTGGGGATTGGACTACAACTTCTCCCTTGGTGGTGGCGCAACGAGCTGTGTCTATCGGAGTGCTCCCCTTGCTGAAGCGACGGTATCGGACCTAGATACGCGGTCATGGCCTGAGCCGTCTGCCGACGACCGCACGGTCGGAATGCGGGAAGCAGCTCAAGAGCTGGCCGCTGAGGGTCGCTACGCCGTGTACGCGTACCGGCACGGCGGTGTGTTCGACTATGCCTCGTTCCTTCGCGGGACGGAGCGGTTCATGCTGGATCTTGTGATGAACAAGCCGTTTGCGAAGCGATTGCTGGAGAAGGTTGCCGAGGTGCTGATCTCCTTCTATGAACGATTGCTTGATGCGGTGGGTCCGTATGTGGATGTTGTCGAGATTGCGGACGATCTTGGAACGCAGAAGGGGCCGATGATTTCACCCCAGACGTACAACGAGTTCATCAAGCCGTGTCACAAGGCTTTGGTGGAGACGATCAAGCGGGATCACCCCGACATCAAGGTGATGATCCACTGTGACGGTGGCGTGCGGCCGTTGCTGCCGGGGTTGATCGAAGCGGGAATCGACATTCTCAATCCAGTTCAGGTGACAGCCGGCGGGATGGAGCCAGCGGCACTGAAGCGGGACTTCGGCGATGCTTTGGTATTCCAGGGGGGATTGGACACGCAGAACCTTCTGATCAACGCGACGCCGGAGGAAGTTATCGAGGCGACGAAGGAGCTGATCGACACCTTGGCTCCGGGAGGCGGGTATCTGTTTGGGCCGTCGCACAACCTTCTTGCAGATATTCCGACGGAGAACGTCGTGGCCATGTTCGAGACGGCTCAGAGCTATGGCAGAGGATAGAGATGGTGGCGCAATGACGAAGCACACCCCATCCCGGCCATGCAGCGATCGTGTCTTGGTGGGAATCGATCTAGGGACGAGCCATCTCAAGGTTCGGGTGTTCGACGTTGAAGGGAATGTCTGTGGGGCAGGCAGTGCGCCCGTTCCGATGCTCAGACCAAGCACGGGTTGCTACGAGCAGGATTCCGCAACGTGGTGGGCTTTGGTCTGTGAGCTTCTTCGAACGATCGAGGCTGAACACCCCGGCCTTCTTCGAAACGCTGCGGTTATCAGCGTTTGCGGTCACAGCCATGGCCCCACCCCCTATGTCAAGGGGCAAGGACCGTTAGACAACTGCATCACGTGGCTTGATCAGCGCGGCAGTGACGAAGTGGCGTGGATGCTCTCTGCGATCGGCGAGACTGCCTTTCGCGATGAGGGAAACATGGTCGTTGATACCTGCTACACGGCGGCCAAGCTGCTCTGGATTCAGCTTCACCGACCCGATATCTATGATGCGTCAGACATCTTCCTTCTGCCGAAGGATGTGCTCGTTCACCGGCTGACCGATGTCTTTTCGACCGACTACACGGACGTTTCGGTGACCAACCTGTTCTCTTCGGAAGAGCAAGGATGGTCGCAGGCGCTGATCGCTCGTTGTGGACTGAATCCCGACAAGTTGCCGCCGGTTCACCAGCCATGGGAGATCGTGGGAGAGGTTACGCCGTGGGCCGCACGGGACACAGGGCTGCGAGAAGGAACTCCTGTCATTGCAGGTGCTGCAGATTGGGCATGCCTGTACTACGGCGCCGGAGGCGTGCGCCCTCACGTGGTTGTCGATCTGGCCGGTACGGTGGGCGGAGTCATGGTCACGACGGACGAAAGCGTCGATCTGCCAGGAATGCCCAGCCTCATCCCCGGGATTCGCAACAGCATCGCCGGATGTATGGAGGCATCGTCGGTGATCTATCAGTGGTTTATCGACGAACTGGGGCCACGGACTGCCTCTGAGAAAGGGCCGAATCGCTTCGAGCGGATGAATGCCGCGGCCGAGAACGTTCCCCCAGGAGCGGAAGGACTCCTTGTGTTGCCTCATTTCGCAGGTGCGCGAAGACCGCAGAAGGAGAACTCCAAGGGAGTGATTCTGGGACTCACGCTGAGCACGAAGCGAGCTGCGATCGCTCGCGCGATCATCGAGGGAGTTGCCTTCGAGACGCGACGAGCCTTGGAACGGATCGCTGATCAGGGGATTTGTGTGGAACTGATTCGCGCGATCGGCGGCGGAGCACGGAGCGCGCTGTGGCGTCAGATCAAGGCCGATGTGAGCGGTATCCCGTATTGCACACTGAACCAAAGCGAGGCAGGGGCGTTCGGCGCAGCGATGCTTGGCGGATACGCGGTGGGCGTGTATCCGACGCTGCAAGCCCCGATCGATCGCCTGCTACAGACCGAGAACAGAACAACGCCGCGGGAAAGAAACGGCAAGCTCTATGACGACCTATATCGCACCTACTGCCGCTTTTCGGATGGCATGGAAAGCAGCGGCTTATACGATGATGTCGAAAACTTCTTAACCAGACACAGCAAAAGCAGAAATAACCTAGCTGAACGAAAGGAGCTAGAGTCATGAAGACAGTTGGGCTATACGCAATCGGCGACGCCAGGGTGGTGGATCTGGAGAAACCGTCTCCGGGACCTGGTGAGGTCGTCGTTCAAGTCAAGATAGCCACCACCTGTGGCACGGATCTGAAGACCTTCCTCAGGGGACGTCCGAACCAACCGTTCCCGACGATTCCCTGGGGACACGAGTGCGCCGGAGTCATCGATGAGGTGGGGGCGGGAGTGGTGGATTGGAGACCCGGCGACCGCGTGGCTTTTCACAATTCTGCTCCTTGCTACCAGTGCTACTACTGTAAGAGACAACAGTTTGAGTTGTGCGATCACTTGCTGGGAAACTGGGGAGCGTATGCGGAATACATCTTGATTCCCGCTCCGATCGTTTCTACAGCGATGTTTGCCATGCCCGAAGCGATGGCGTTTGAGACTGCGTCCCTGCTTGAGCCGTTTGCCTGCACGGTGTACGGGGCGGCACGTGGCGGAATCCGGCCCACGGACTCCGTAGCGGTCATCGGAGCCGGCTTTCAAGGCATCGGGATGATTCAGCTGGCCAAGCTCTACGGTGCGTCGCAGATCTTCGTCTTGGATATGGTGCCGTCACGATTGAAGCTCGCCGGGTCGTTCGACGGTGTCACGGCGATCAACGTCAAGAACGCAGACCCTCTGAGCGTGATCCGGGAAGCAACGGACGGGCGAGGTTGTGATGTCGTGATCGAAGCGGCGGGAACCCCGCCAACGTGGGAGCTGGCGATCGATCTGACCCGCAAGGGTGGTCGCGTTGTCGAATACGGTGGGTGCAAGGGTGGAACGACGATCACCGTTTCGACGGAGAGACTCCATTACCACGGGCTTGAGATCATCGGCGTGTTGCACACGACTCCGCAATACGTACGCATGGCTTGGGACCTCTTGTGCACCGGCAGCGTAGACCTCAGCGGAACAATCACCGAGCATACCGCGCTTGATGATATCCAGGGCATCTACGAACGACTTCGAGACGACAAAGATCAGATCAAGATCGCCCTAGAGCCCTAGTCGTTGTTGAGCATACCAACCACAGAAAGGATTGAGCATGAAACTGCAAAGTATTCGCCAACAGATCGTCGATGCCTGCCATGATCTCTGCAGGAACAACCTGATGTGCAATCTGGGAGCGGGCGGCAACGTCAGCGTACGCGATCCGGAGACCGGGCTGGTGGCGCTGACGCCGTCTCAGGTCCGATACGACACGATGTCGGCGGAAGATATCGTGGTGACGGATGTCAACGGCATGATCGTCGAGGCGCTCGAGAATCGCGTTCCGACATCCGAATTGGAAACACACACGATGATCTATCGGGAGTTCAAGAACATCAACGCCGTGGTCCATGCACACGCGCCGTTTGTGACGGCAGTGACCGCGGTAGAGGACGGTCTGCCGGCACTCAACTATGAACAGCTGTACTTCATCAGTCGTGTTGTTCCGGTGATTCCGTTCGTCATGCCCGGAACGGTGGAGATGGCGGAGAAGGTCACAGCGGCTCTGAAGCAGTCGACCGCCATGGTGATCAGGAATCATGGCCTGTTCGCGATGGGTGGGAACCTTGCTGAAACCGTGGTTCGTGCCGTTGTGGCAGAGGATGCCGCCCGCTTGTACCTCTATGCGCGTTCGATCGGCGATCCGAAGCTGCTTCCTGCGGACGTCAAGAAACCATCGTAGAGAAGCGGCTGACCCAGGAAGGGGGTAGCGGTGTTTGGGAACTGGGGACATTTGCTGCGGGTGGATCTTACAGCGGGAACAACAACCGTCGAGCGGATTTCGCTCGCTCGGCTTCAACGAACGATCGGAGGCTCGGCCCTCGCGGCTGAGCTGATCCACGAGCGGGTGCCGGGTGGCATCGATCCGCTCTCTTCCGAGAACGGCATCGTTCTTGCCACAGGCCCGTTCCAGGCGACGAACCACCCTGGAAGCGCGAAGTGGATCGCCGCCGCAGTCTCCCCGTTGACAGGGTCATTCTTCGTCAGCGCAGCCGGCGGCCGCTTTGGACACGCCCTCAAGGCGTCCGGATTCGACGCGGTGTTCATTAGCGGCCGCTCGGCCGAGCCGGCAATGCTTGTCTTGGAACAAGGGACGGCACGCATTGAGTCCGCACGCGACCTTTGGGGGCAAGAGACGTTTGATGCTACGAAGCGCCTCGAGCGAGACTACCCCGGCGATCAGCGAAGCACCGTCACGATCGGACCGGCGGGAGAGAAACAGGTGGCGATTGCTTGTCTGGTAACGGATGGATACAGCTTTGCCGGGCGTGGAGGTCTGGGCGCGGTGATGGGCTCGAAACAGCTCAAGGCGGTTGTCGCGGTTGGGGGGGAGCTTCCTCCGGTAGCCGACCCGCAACTCATCACGACACTCACCCGGCAGAGCGCGTTGCAGTTGCATGAGGCAACAAAGGAAACCTATGGGAAGCATGGAACGGCAAACGATGTCGTGTTCTGCGAATCCGTTGGCGATCTGCCGATCAAGTACTGGGGGGGGCATGAGTGGCCTGAGGGCGCGCGAAAGGTGGGTGCACCGCGCTATACGGAGCGGCTGAATGCGAAGCGTCATCCGTGCCTTGCCTGCCCGATCGGCTGCCATCGCTCGCTATCGTTCTCCTTATCGGACGGGCAAGCCTTCAGCGGCCCGGGGCCGGAATACGAGTCTCTCGGCCTGTTGGGAAGCGCCTGTCTTGTCGACGATCTTGAGGCGGTCGTCTTGGCGAATGATCGGTGCAATCGTTTGGGGATCGATACTATCTCCGCCGGCTCGTATGTCGCCTTCTCGATGGAGTGCCGTGAGCGCGGTTTGCTTCGTGGAGACCGATGTGACGGTCTCTCGCTGGAGTGGGGAGATCGGTCGTCCTTGCTGGGGTTGATCGAGCGGATCGGGACGCGATGCGGCCTTGGGGCGCTCTTTGCCAACGGGCTGGTGCCCGCAGCTGCGGAACTTGGTGAAGAAGCCGCCGCGTTGGCGGTTCACGTCAAAGGGGTAGATCTTCCCGCTCACGACCCTCGCTGCTACTACAGTTTGGCGCTGAACTACGCAACCAGCCCTCAGGGAGCGAGTCATCTGAGAGGATTTCCACACTGCGGCGAGCTGGGCGTGCTCATCCCGGAGGCGGGATACACCCAGGTGACGGAGAAGCATTCGATGGAAGGAAAGGCTGAGCTGACCCAACTGTTTCAGGATTTTGCCGTGGTTCTTGATTCGCTGGTTGATTGCTGTTTCATGCAGATCAACGGTCTTTCACTTGGAGCCACGGTCGAAGCGTTGCGTGCGATCACCGGCTGGGAATGCGATGAGACCGACGTGATGCGGGTCGGTGAGCGTGGCTTCAACCTGCAGCGGATGCTCAATCTGCGTGACGGCATCGACCGGAGCCAGGACCGACTTCCTGCCAGGTTGTTCGAGGCGTCTTCGGAAGGATCGCGGGCAGGCAAAGCTCCGACCGGGTTCGATGAGGCTCTGCAAGAGTACTACCGGCTGCGAGGGTGGGATGTAGACGGAAGGCCGACGAAGGAGACGCTCGCTGCTTTGGATCTCCCGACGGAAGCAGGGTAGGTTGCCTTCAGGTGCGTCCGTGGCTCGGGAATGGGATGCTGTTCCCGAGAAACACGGGAGTCCGTGTCCGGGGGCATGATTTGCCCGGACACGTTCTTCGGGTGCCGTGGTTTACAGCCACAGCCCTATACGCCTCTTAAGGGTGCAGTTGCTCCATTCGTGAACAGCACGTGGGAGCGCTGCACCCGCCCTTGGGACATGCTCTGATGTTCAACTCAGTAGATGGATTACGACCGTCACTCCGTCTCGCCGACCTGGAGATCGGCGATGAACTCGAGTGCGCGAACCAGAGCATGATTCCCATCGGCTCCAAGTCCACGCTTCTGGAGAGTTCGATACAGGTGGAACGCCATGCTGCTAGCCAGTGTCGGCACACCGAGTTCGTCCGCCTCCTGAAGGACCAATCGGAGATCCTTCTGTTGGAGGTCGATCATAAACCCCGGTGTCCAGTCCCGCCGGATGACCTGCGGTCCACGGTTGCTGAGGGTCCAGCTTCCGGCCGCACCCCCGGACACGGCCTCGAGAGTGCGCTCCAAATCAAGCCCGCCGGCTTGTGCGAAGAGCAACGCTTCCCCCATGGTCAGCATGCTTCCCGCGACAAGGATCTGATTGACGAGCTTCGTCATCTGACCTGCGCCGTGGCCGCCGACGTGTGTGATCTTCTTGCCCATCGCCTGGAGGCAAGGCAACGCTCGGGTGACCTGGTCTGCTTCACCTCCGACCATGATGCTGAGGGTGCCGTTCGCCGCGCCTTCGCTGCCTCCACTGATCGGGGCATCAAGCATGTGGACCCCGTGTGTCGCGAGTTGCTTGGCGAACAGCTTGGTTTGGGTCGGACTGATCGTGCTGCAATCCACGACCAACGCTCCCGCTTGAAGCGCGTGGCTGAGTCCGGGTTCACCGAACAACACCGATTCAACGTCTGGCGTGTCACTCACGCAGATCACAACCAGGTCCGAGTTTCTACCGAGGCTTGGCAGATCCGGCGCTTTGCTAGCACCGGCGTCAACAAGAGCCTGTGCTTTCGCGGGGGTCCGGTTCCACACCGTCAGCTCGAACCCCGCCTTCAGGAGATTGAGCGCCATCCCCTGCCCCATGATTCCCAGCCCAACAAAGCCGATCCTCTCTTCCATCAACATCCTCCCATCAAGACCCGGGCTCTCGGGCACCGCTTTCCGTCGTCGTAACCGGCTCCGATGGGGCTTGACCAACACTCATCGGAGACTTCGAACACAGAGTAGGCACACTCCATCCACAGAGGGAGCTTGCGCCTGTGCCGCTGGTTGCCGTTTTTTGGGAAGAGAGCATCTCGCGCGTTAGCTTCTTGCCACCGAAGAGCTTGTTTGACACAGCATGACGCCTCAGCGTCTTCGCAACCGCAGGCTAGCGGCGCTTGTGCCGGTTGCGACAAGGGCTCCGATCAGCACAACAGCGATGCCGATGCCAGAGAACTCAACGGGGTTCGCCTGCCAGGCATTGGCTGCTTGGATGATGTCGACAACCACGAAGATGATCAGCACAAGCGAACCTAAGGAGGCGAGCAGCAGCAACGGCTTCAACCACCGCCACCCCAAGACCAACGAAGCGATCGCCAGACCGACGACGACAATCCCTGCGATGAGGGCGAGAACGCCTTCGGAGTAGTTGATTCCGATGTCCGTGGCGCCTTGGAAACGAAACCAGGGCAAAAATGTGCCAGCGGCAACGGCAAGACCGCCGACGAGAGCGAGCATCTGAGACCCTGGCCGTGAGGCCGATGCCGGCTTTCGTCTGAGTCTTGACCGCGGCTCTTGCGTGATGTACGGGGAACGTTGCGGGCGAGGCTCGGAAACCGGAGTGACCTGTGGTACGGCGTTGTCAATCCTCGTACCGCACGTGGGGCAGAACCTGGAGCCTGCAGGCGTTTTGCTTCCGCATTCCGGGCAGTTCATACGGCTACCCTTTCCTCAACACACAGGGCATTATTGATCAAGTTCATGGCTCTATCGTAGGGGTTTTTCTCAGGGGGGTCAAGCAAGCCGGACCTCGCGCCCGGATTGCGCGAGCGTTTGATTCGTCGAGTTGCTCCCGAAGTTCTCGTGAGCTGGTTCGACGGCGGGTTGCACGCTAGCATGCGGGAAGGATGACCCAAAGGAGCGTGTATGCGAGTCAAGCTGAGCGCGAGCGAGTTCGAACGGCGGCGAGCCAAGATCGCTTGTCGGATGGAAGAACGTGAACTGGATGCTTTGTGTGTCTTTTCGCCGACGCAGGTGTTCTACCTGACGGGGTTCGCGTTTATCGCGACCGAGCGTCCGATCTGTGCTGTCTATGTTCCCAAGGAGAACACGGTCATGCTGTTTGTGCCGCTTCTGGAGGTTGAGCACGCCGAGGAAGCTTTTGCCGAAGACATCCGAACTTATGAGGAGTATCCGGGTGATCCACACCCGATGAAACGGCTTGTACAGATCCTCTCCGAGCTGGGCATCGGATCCGGACGGATCGGCGTCGATTCGGATGGATACGGTGGGGGGTTCGGCTATGCAGGCCCACGGTTGAGTGACGTGGTCGAAGGACCCGTCGTTGCAGCGAAGGATCTCATCCAGCGGCTGATGCAGATCAAGTCAGAAGAGGAGATCGAGCTGATTCGTCATGCCTGCTTCTGGGCGGGTGAGGCTCACCGACTGCTGCAGGAATACACGGCCGTGGGCGTTGTCGAAACCGATGTCTCCTTCCGCGCATCCCACGAAGCTTCGATGCGGATGGTGGCGGCGCTCGGCCCGGAGTATCGATCGATGCGGTACAACACCTTCCCGGCACAGGCCGACTACCGCGGTCAGATCGGCGCGAGATCCGCCGTTCCCCATTCCATCACCGTCAATGCGGCGTTTGAGCCGGGAGACATCGTCGTGACGGGGGCGGCGGCTGAAGTGGGCGGGTATCTGAGCGAACTTGAACGTACGATGGTCGTTGGGCCTCCCTCGGACCGTCAGCAGCGGTTGTTTGATCAGATGCTGAAAGTGCGAGACGTTGCACTTAGGAAGATCCATCCAGCTGTGACATGCTCGGCTGTTGATGAGGAGGTCCGACGTGCCTACAAGGATCTCGGCGTGGAAGAGTTCTGGCGCCACCATACAGGACACTCGATCGGTTACGGGATGCACGAAGCTCCGTTCCTCGACGTTGGGGACGATACGATGATCCAGGAAGGGATGGTCTTCACCATAGAACCGGGGCTGTATGTGCCTGGAGTGGGTGGCTTTCGGCACTCGGATACCGTGCTGGTGAAGGAAGACGGGATCGAGATGTTGACATCGTATCCGCAGGATCTTCGGAACCTGACCGTGTCGGCCGATTGAACGTACGTCAAGGGCACGAGATGTGTGATTGTGGGAGATCGTTGCGAAACGTGTATTCTGGTGTCTGAAGCATGGAGCCATCACCGAGGTGAGCATTATGGACAAGGCAACGCGCAATGAACACGGGCCAGACTGCTCGATCCACCAAGCCCGCAGAGCAAGGATGAGCGTTCTGGGTGGTGTCTTCATCCTGCTGTTGTTGGCTGGGTGTACGGTGCCGGATGTGTCGCCGCCGGTCACGGTGAGTCTGGAGATCGTGGACGAAGACCAAGGGTGGGTTCAGGTCCGTGTCACCGGCGTTCCCTCGTCCGGGTACACGCTTCACTGGGGCGATGCGGAGGGTTCGTACGGAACCACCGGTATCACTCCATCGATCGAGGTCTATGAGCACTTCTACCAGGCCGTGGAAGGCACGGGCTCCGGAGTTCAGATCCCTACTGACTACGGGCTTGTCGTGACCGACGCGCAAGGAAACCCTGTTGCGCAAGGCACGGTTCACATCGAGTCGGTCAACTGCCACGTGTCGCTTGTCTCGCAGCAAGGTCGATCCGTGACGGTGCGTTATTGGGGTCGGTTCGGGATCGAGTACTCGGTATCCTGGGGCGATCAATTTGCAGATCACGTGATGGTCAGTACGCAGAGCGCAACCGGCATCGAAACGCACACCTACCTGTCGGCTGGTACATACTCCATCGGAATGGAGGAGATTTGGGCGCCTCGTCAGGTCTTCTTCACCATCGACGTCGAGTGAGCCGCGTGGTTGAGCAGCAGAAGGTCTAGCCGAGCGAGTTCGTAACAGGTCCGCCTTATCCTTGGTCTGAGTGTTCCAAAACAACCACCGCCAGGGCACTTGCGACTGCATCCAGACATACGGCATCGTCGCCGTTCATCAGCGCGACGATTGTGGCCCCAGGCTCGAGAAGATGCAGAAACAGGCTCAGATAGCCAAAGGTGCGCCCGGAGTGACCGATTCCTTCTTGACCGTAAAGGTCGACGGCGAATCCGTATCCCACACCCCCGGAGCCCGGAACGATGGAGTAGGCGGTAAGCATCTCGTCGAGTGACGCGTTGCTGAGCACGTCTCCGCGAAGCAGGGCGTCGACCCAACGAGCAAGATCGGATGCGGTGGCGAAGATGGCTCCGGATGATCCCATCACGCTGTAGATCCCCGTGTGGTAGGGCGTCACATCATCCGGCACTCCGTCGTGATCGAGATCGAACCACCCGTGACAGATTGCAGTCTCCTCCGGGAAGCTCTCCTCCACCGCAAAGAACGTCTGGTCAAGGTGCAGCGGATCCAGAAGCCGCGTTCTCACGACCTCTGAGACCTTCCTTCCGTTTGCTTCCTCAAGGAGAATCTCCAGCAGCAGGTATCCGGTGTTCGAGTAGTGCCACTCCTCTCCAGGAAAGAAACAGGGCTCGGCCACATACGCGTCGAGAATCTCCTCCGGTGACCAGATTCTGTCGGGCTGTTCGAACACATCGTCCCATAGCTCCGGGAGATCTGTGACGTTGCATAACCCGCTTCGTTGATTCATGAGTTGGCGGATCGTAATCGTGTCTTCGATGAACGGGCGGGGCGCCAGCCACCGTGAGAACGGATCGTCCAGTGAGAGGACTCCCTCTTCCACCAGTTGCAGGATGACGGCAACGATGTAGTTCTTCGTGATGCTGCCAACGGCGAAGAGCATGTCGGAAGAGACGAGAACGCTCTCAGCAGGAGAGCCCCATGACACCCTGCCATAGTTCGCCGTCGGCGAACAGCACGACGGCAGAGCAACCCATCACATCGAATGGAGAGAAGCTACTCTCGAGCGCCTGCTGCAAGGCGGACGTGAGGGATGCATCCGCGGCAGGGGGATCCTTCGCAACACCCGCAGCGTGAATCAGGAAGCCGAGAAGGAGAACCAGCAGAATGATGGCTGCCCGGCGTATCCGCTTCATCATCACAGGAACCCGATCACCTCTGTCTCGCGAGTATCCCACCGTATTCCCACAGCTTCGTTTCGCCAAGCGTTCCAAGACGGCGAAACGATGCAGCGGTGGGGCGAGATGTCTGGCAGAGAGAGCTGTCGTATCGACACGGGAAAGAAGCAGTTCTTGGTTGGATGCAGTGCAGAGTGGTATGTTTCAGGATGTATGAAGGGTTAGATGCGGCGGGGACAGGAGGAAGGGATGCGAAGAGCGATCGCTGTGTGTGTTGTGGGGCTTTGCATAGCCGGTGTTGGGGCTGGCACGGTGGTTGCCTCCGATGCCGAGATGTATTTCTCGGCCGACAAGAACGGGCAGAACCGGGTGACGGACATTCAAGAGGGCGATGCAATCTGGATCGTCGTCGTCGATCCGGATGAGAACACCGATTGTGATGTCCGGGACAAGATCTGGACCGATATCAAGATCATGGATCCCAAGACCGGTGCCTATATCGTTTGGATGAGCTACAAGACGGCAGCCGGAGACGCAGAGGGTCGGTCGTATGCCGATCCGGCGTATGTTCCTTTTCGAGGACACTTCCCTAGTGCGACGGCGGCTGGTTGGACGGGCACGTCCTCTTCGCCTGGCGACTATCTGGAGGAGTCGGGAGCGGATACGGGCGTCTTCGTCTCTTCGCGTGCATTTCAGGTGGGGACTCGAGAAGACTTCGATGACCCGATGAAGCACGCGCACATTGTGAGCCGCATCGGTCCTGTCGCTGACACGCCTCAGGACTTCCAGTGGGGCAACTTCATCTACCTTGATGGCAACGGCGCTGCAGCTCCGTTGTTTGCCGATGACTGCAGGTGGGTTGCGCCTGGTCCCAACGCCTGGTCGGCATCTGCCCCCGAGATGATGAACCCCATGCTCCCGTCCGCATGGACGAATCCTACGGGATGGGGGGACTACCTCATCGGTCGTTTCGAGAACATGGACACGCTCATCGGCATGTATCAGGACCCCAACGACACATCGGATGTAGCTGTTGCCATGATGAAGATCATCGATACCGAAGCCGCCATCGCTTGGGATGAGGAAATCTACAAGGACGCCAACGGCGCTGCTTCCATCACGGTTGTCGACCTCGACGAGAACCTCAACTGCAACGAAGTCGAATGGGTGCCTGTGTTCGTGCTGGTCAATCCGGGGTCGTGGAACGAGAACGCCTACCAAGAGATTAACAGCTTCTGCAGTCTGCTGCAGGATGGTGGACGCAACGCTGCCCGCGCGCGTTTCACAGGCGCAGTCTCGCCGATCCGCTGGTACAACATCTACGAAGAGCGCTACATCTACTACCCGTTCACCACAGCCGGCACCGGAGAGAACGTTGTCGCGTTCGATACAGCGGATGCGAACGGTTTTGCCAGAGTGACATTCTATGCCCAAGAGACCGGTTCGGACACGGGCGTATTCCGGCTCAATCTCAACTCGATTCTGGCCGACCTTCAATTCAACAGCTTGAACGTCCGAGACGTGTTGGTCGCCTACTACTTGGATCCGAACGACTTCGACGACTTCAAGCTGGCCACGGCGTACATCGAAGAGCGAGATCACTCGATCGCAAGCTTCACCGATGCGGATCGAAACGACCAAGAGGATTACTGGCTCGGACGAAATCCGGTCTACGTGCAGGTGATCGATGCCAACGCCAACGTCGATCCTTGTTGCCCCGAGCAGGTCGTGGTTCACCTCTGTGATCCACACGGCGAGGATGATTCCGAATGGCTGATCCTCGATGAGACCTCGTCGAACAGCCCGGTATTCCTCACTTCCTCCGGCAACCAGTTGGGACCGGTGTGGGGTGCGCTCGGCGTCGGTCTCGGTGATGCGATGGGTGGATTCCAGCTGCAGCTAGACAACTGGAAGATCGAAGCGTTCAACGAAGACGACATCTACGCTCGCTACAACGACGTCTACTACGGAGCCTCGAACCCACATATCATCAACGGAAACGACACCGGCGGAGGGATGGCAACGTTGGGCGATGCTGACCCAGCCACAAGCTTCCCGCCATGGATCACGCGAATCCGTGCAGCGAATGACGTGAGCTTCGATCTGATGTCTGTGGCTGACACGCAGATCTACGATGGTTCGACGACCAACATGTGGTTCTTGGATCGTCAGGGCAATCGAGTGTCGGGCTACGTGAACTCGGATTGCGTGTTCATCGAAGTTCTCGATCCTGATCAGGACGAAGACCAGCTTCGCCGCGAGCGGATCGACGCCTACTGGGATGGTGGACAGAACGTTCCGTTCGGGCCGATCAGCGGAGGGGCTTGGGATTGCGGCCCCATTGGAGAAGGGCAGTTCCATCTTGTGAATCCGCTTCTTGGCCACATCGATATCCATAACAGCGAGCCCGAAACCAGCCTTGCTCCTGGTGGGTGGGCAAAGCTGTATGTGCTGAACCCGCGCAGCGGCTACTGGGCCGCTGTAGACCTGATGGAAACGGGTGCCGACACGGGTGTGTTCCGCAGTGTGATCTGCGTGGATCTGGTTGCTGTGTACGAGTGCGTCCCAAACCTCGGCGTGCTTCCGGGTGACACGATCATCGCCGTGTACCAGGATCCGTCCAACCACTCCGATTCAGCCTGGATTTCGATCAAGGTCGGTATCGGCGGCGGAACGCTTGCCAGCCACCAGTCCACAACGACCTTCGTCGATGCCAGCGCAGCCGAAGTCTCTACGTACACAGAGAATGATCTAGTCTATGTGAAGGTCATCGATCCTTCGCACGCCGGAGATCCGGGTCTTCCCGCCTCGGTTGATATCGGCGGCGTTTGGTACGACCTTGATCCCGTTGTCCTCATCGGAGGGGCAGGCGATATCTTCATGACAGAAGGCATCGCTCTTCCCCTCACCGCAGGGCAGCAGCTCACGGCGACCTATGTCGATCAAACGCATCTGACGGACACGTCGAGTGATACGATCCAGATCCTTGCTTCGGTCCTTGACGTGACCGGCTTTGTCGTGATGCCGAATCCGTTCGACGAGGAAGCAACCTTCTACTACGAAGGGTCGGGAGTGGCACAGAGGTTCCTCGCCTCCGTGTACAACGTGGCTGGCGAGCTTGTATGGAGCGCCGAAGAAGAGAACGTCACCGAGGTCTCATGGAACGCAGAGGGTTCTGCAAAGGGTGCCTACATCTACGCGATCACCGTGAGTGACAGCGAGAACGTGTTCGAAAGCGAAGGCGTGTTGGTGAAGAAGTAGCCGACGGAAGTGAGAGTTAAGAGGCAAGTTGGAGAGGCGGACGAACGGGGCTTCCCCCTTCGTCCGCTTCCTCCTCAAGTCCGTGTCACTGCGAGATGCCACAAACCCTCGAACCGGACGAAGCCCGAGCAAGCTCTATCTCGCTTCGCACGCTTGTGTCTACTCCGCCTCAAGCTCCGGAAGCAGGATCAGAAGGTCGTAGGAGAACATGTCGGTGCTGCTGTACCCCTCCACGGATACGCTGTACGTTCCCGCAGGCAGTGGGTCATCGATCCGGCTCCACAATCCCGTTCCGCCGTCGTCATCACACCAGAGAGAATCCCCGCCGGAGTCGAACAGGCAGATGTACGAGTCCGCTTCAACCGAACCTGTCGTCTCGAGGACGACGCGCGTTGTGGATGGCACGGTGAACGTGTAGAAGTCGACGTCTCCTGGGCCGATCTCTCCGCCAACGATTGCCGGAGTGTTTTCGACGACGGTTGCCGAGGCCGGCAGATCGTTCGGCTCCTGTTCGGATGCGGTCACGAATTGCTGAAGACTGGCCTGCAGGGTATAGCGGAAGGCGTCCTCCGCCCCATACCCCTCGACGGTGACGAAGTACTCCCCGGCGGTCACCGGGGTCAGCATGCGGCTCCACATCCCCGAGCCGCCATCATCATCGCATCCCAAGCCGACGGCCTGCTGATCGAGCAGGCAGACGTAGCTGTCCGCGTTGACAGGACCGCTGGTTTCGATGATGAGCACACCATCAGCATGGGTTGTGAGGCTGAAGAAATCGATGTCTCCGCCCAAAAGGAGATCGTCCACGGACAGAACACCGCCAACCTCCAGCGAGCCCAACGCGCATGCCTCTGCCGCTGTGTTGTTCGGTTCACATTCCGCGATCGCCATCTGCACAGCACTGAACTGATACGCCTCAAGGGCTTGGTCATCCCCGAACTCGTGAATGCGGGCGATGTACCGACCTGCGTCCAAGTCCGAGAAGACCATGCTCCAGCCGCCGGTACCGCTGTCGTCATCACGGGAGATCGGCAGATAGCGATCCGACGTCTCATCGTACTGGTAGAGGATCATGAGAGTATCGCCGGAAACTCCGTCGGTGCGAAGCTGCGTGATCCCTTCGCTTCCTTGAGCGATCTCGAATGCGAAGAAGTCTACATCCCCCATCGGATCGATCGCCGCGAACATCCCGCTCAGTTCCGGGCCGATGACTCCGAGGTTGTTCGGGATACAGATGCCATCGTTCGGTTCGAGTTCCAGGGCGCTGCTGATCACCAGTTCGTACGAGAAGACCGACAAATCACTGCTGCCGATCCTCACCAAGTAGCTGCCTTCGGCCAGCGTGAGCCGAAGCTGGTTCTCCGAGGCCTCGATCGGGTTGAGATCGTCGGAGTACGAAACAACCTGAAGATCCGAAGCGCCCTGCGTTGAAGTCGATACGATCAACTCTCTGGAGGACGCTGTGATATCGAATCCGTACCAGTCGCTGTCCCCGGCGTAGTCCATCGCCGCGTTCACCGTGACCGTTCTTGCCTGGTCGCCGAATGAGCCGATGGACATCGCATGGGTCGGCGACTCGTTGGGTTCCTGTTCTGCGACCTCAGCGAACGCTGCGAAGCAGAACAGCGTGATTCCTAGCAGAACTGTAAGCCCCACGCTTTTCATCTGGTGTTCCTCCTTCCAAGAAGCCATCCCATAGGTCTTGGGAGCAACACGCGTCTCGCAGCTGCTTGGCTTCCGCGATGCTCCGCTGGGCCGTCCACTGTGGCATCCTACTGCCGGTCGTCGGGCGACGGCAATGCGCCTGCCATCTGCGTCGAGCGGCCGCCATGGGGCGACCGCCTGCACGGATGCAGATCTGTCAACGAGGATCCGTTGGCGGTGCGTTTGGGTTTCCTTGTGGGAAGGAATGGGGGGATCGCGGTGGGAAGCGCGTCTTGCCTGGAGTCATTGAATCATGCTATGTTGCGGCATCAAAGCTCGGTAAGAAGCTTGCGGGATAGAGAAGTGACGGCAGGGATCCTGCCGATTCGTGGAGCTATCCGGCAGATCATCATTTGGGCGACGTGAGGGAGGATCGGAATGCGCAAGCTTGTAGCTGCAGGAACAGCCGTGCTTCTTCTTGTGCTCCTCTTTGCGGTGGGAGTCAGTGCAACAGACGCCGAGATGTACTTCTCCTCGGACAAGAACGGCCAGAGCCGTATCA
>CAZKPU010000027.1:0-24198 GCA_964554715.1 uncultured Thermotogae bacterium
GACAATCGCCGTCGATGGGTATCCGAGGACTCGGGCGCTGTTCAATCTGAGGAACCGGGCACAGTTTCCCGATCAGGCACGCTTGTTCGATGAGCACGACCGCGATCTCATGCTGCTATTCTCGACGAATACGGCGTCAGCGAAACTCAGGGAGATTCGCGCCAACCCGCGGGTGGCCGTGTACGTCTGCGCTCCTGAGGTGTTCCAGGGAGTGATGCTTCGAGGAGATGTCGAGATCACTGATGATGCGTCATTGCGTGAAGCGCTTTGGAACAAGGGATGGGAACGCTACTACTCTCGGGGAGCTCACGATCCGGATCACACCGTCCTTCGGCTGTTCCCGCAGTCCATCGCAGGCTGGAATGGGGCAAGGAAGTTCGAGCTTTCACTGAGCCACATCTAGATGCCGCTGCAGGAACTTCCGAGAAGGTCTCGGAGCCGTCCGGCAGCCACTGCATACGAGAAATGCTCGCTTGCTACGCGGTAGTTGTGATCGGTCATCTGATCGATGCGGCGAGCGTCGCCGAGAAGCGTGGCCACCGACTCGACCGTGTGGCTCTCGATGCATTCATCGATCGCGATCACATCGAATCCGCATGGCTCGATATCCGAGACATACACGGGGTAGCGGTTGACTAGGATCGGCTTCCGGTAGTAGACGGCCTCAAGGAACGCATTGCCAAACCCTTCGATGAGGCTCGGATACGTCACGAGATCGGCACAAGCGTAGGCATCTCGGAGACCGAATTCCGTGGGATGGCTCTCGGATGCCTTCGTCGGAGCCCTCACCAGGTCGTCCGCCATCGTGATCTCGATGCCGACGGCGGCAGCCATGTTCCGAAGGCTGGACAAGTACTCCATCCCCTCGTCGCCTGCAGCGTGCGAGATCAACAGTCGGACAGGTCGGGGATGAAGCAGCAACCTCAGTCGGCCGGCCAGCTCGATGGAGAGCTCGATCCCCTTTCTCGGTACAACCCGCGTGGGCTGAAGAAGGATGACATCATCATCCTCGAATCCCAACGCTGCGCGCAGACCTTGACCACCGTCCCGGCTGCCGTCGGATCCGCGCTCGAAATCGAGCACGTTGGGAACGATGATGGAATCCTCCCCCCGCCGGGCAAGAAGCTCGCGCTTAGCGAGGGAGTTGATGACCACGTGACGGATCGCGGCGCAGCGAGGCGGGAAGCATGCCTCAAGGATTTCGGGAACGGCACAGGCGGCGAATCGGCTGCGTTCCCACGCGAAATCGTGGTGATGCGCGATCGTCTGCAGTCCGGACGCGGCGATCTCTTCGCACAGCGCCATGCCAAGCGGAACGTTCATCGGGATCGCCAACACGTTCTCTGCGATGAGCAGGTCGATGGAGAACTCTTCGGCGAACGCTCGGATCGACGGTCGGAGATCCTGGGCGATCCGGTCGATTCTTGCACGGAGCTCCTGCGGATGAGACTTGCAGCTGACAAACACATCGTCGTGAATCGATTGTACGTCGGGGTGCCGGAAGTGCATCTTGCCGACAAGCATACCCTTTGGGCCGGTCGGATCGAGCTCTCCGGCGCAGTACGCAACGGAGTGGCCCATTCGCAGGAAGATCTCGGCCCATTTTGCGGCTTCCAGGGAGACGCCGTCGGTTCCCGACAGCCGTGTTGACAGGAATCCGACGTTCAGTCTCCGGTTCAAGAGGGCGCCTCCGCGAGCCACATCGTATCGTAGGGGCGAAGCTCGAGGCATCGTTCCAACGATTGCAGCGGCTCCGTCTCCGATCCGAGCAGATCGACAAGCGGGCCTTTCGATTCGACACCCAGGCGGCCGCGATCAAAGGAGAGGAGGACGGTCTCCCTGCTCAGATTGTACAGGCACAAAACCCAGTGATGATCTGAACCATCACGCAGAATGCCGAAGACCCGGGCGTCGATGTCGAGGATCTTCTGGGGCGCGTTCGGCCGAAACGCCGGCGTCCCGGCACGTGTCTCCAGAAGCCTCATTGTTCCATCGAGGATTGTCCTGCGCAGCGACTCCGGGTCGGCGAGTTCGCCGAGCAGCGACTGCTTATCGAGCTTTTCGCGGTTGATCGCACGGTTCTCTCCGGTCGTCTTCACTCCCTCATGCCAGCTCCTCGACCCGAGCAGGCTGTGGAAATAGATGCCGGGTACGCCTGCAAGCCCAAGCATGATCGCTTGTGCCGTCAGGAACTTGCGGGCCTGGATCGAAAGGGGTTCCGCGCCGTTCGGATCGCTGAGGGCATCGATGAACGAGATATTCAGCTCGTACGGACTCCTATGTCCGTCCGGATCGAGCTTGTACGAAACACGCCCGCCATGACGAATCGTCCTTGCGACCATCGCTTCAATCCGCTCTTGCGGGATCAAGCCTTCCAGCGGGCGGAGCCCGATGCCGTCGTGGGAAGCGAGGAAGTTGAAGAACATCGCATCACCGGGTGGTGGGTGAAGCGTTTTCGCCCAACGCCGGAGTGAATCGGAGCTCTCCTGATGAAACGCGTCAACGACCAGCGGAGGAAGCGGAAACTGATAGACCATCTGCGCCTCGTCACGACCGTTTCCGAAGTATTGGACATTCTCTGCGTGGGGCACGTTGGTTTCCGTGATCAAGAAGACACCGGGTGCGACGGCGTCCAGAATCACGCGCAGTAGCTTGACGATGTGATGGGTTTGCTCGCAGTGGATTGATGTGTGTCCGATCTCCTTCCAAAGAAACGCCACGGCGTCGAGTCGAACCCAGCGAGCTCCGTGAGCCACGTAGTCGAGGAGAATACCCAGCATCCTCAACAAGACTTCGGGGTTGGCGTAGTTCAAGTCGATCTGATCGGCGCTGAACGTTGTCCAGACGTTCTTCCGGCCTACCGCGGTTTCGACTTCGGTCAGCAGAGGCAGTGCGCGGGGTCTAATCACGTTGGAGAGATCTTCGTCTCCCTTCATGACGATGAAGAAATCTCGGTACTCCGGGTCATCCCGAAGGAACCCCTGGAACCAACGGCTTTGCGACGAGACGTGGTTGAGGACCAGATCGAGCATCAAACCGAAGCGTTCTGCAAGGCGATGGATGTCGTCCCACGTTCCCAGCGCCGGATCAACGGACCTGTAATCCACGACCGAGAACCCGTCGTCCGAGGAGTATGGGAAGAAAGGAAGAATGTGGATCTCCGTGATCCGTCCTTGGAGCAGACGGGAGGCGGTGTCGGCCAGGGTTCGGAGGGGAGGGACGCCCGGCTCGGTGATCTGATCGGCATACGTGATCAGGAACGCCGTTTTCTCTGACACTTCCGGGTGTGCTATGGACAGTGACCGCGCCGAATCGAGAACGAATCTGTTCAGGCGTTCGATGATTCGATGAGAGATATCCGGTACCGCTGCCGGATCGAAGATGTGCACGAGATGGTCGGAAATCCGTTTGAGGAGCGCTCCGGAAACTGAGGGGGACATACGTCTATCCCTTCACCCCACCGGCTGTGAGGCCTTCAGCAAGGAATCTCTCGAGAGCAAGGAACAGGACCACCACGGGAACCGTCATAATTGTGGAGGCGGCCATCACGACGTTGGGTCTGGGTGTGGGATCGTTGAAGATCGCATTGATCTGGATCGGCATGGTGAACATCGTACGGTTGTTGAGGAAGACCAGCGCGTACAGGAACTCGTTCCAGGCGATCATGAACGTGTAGATGGCCACACTGATCAACGCGGGAACGGACAACGGAAGCGTGATACGCCAGATGACACCGGATCGGCTGCAGCCATCGATCAGCCCGGCTTGCTCGATTTCCACGGGAATGGTGCGGAAGTAGTTTGCGAGCATGTAGAGCGCGACCGGAAGGGTCTGAGCCAAGTAGGTGACGATGAGAATGAGCAGGTTGTCTTGTACGCTGAACCCGACCGAAGCCCCGATACGCGAGATCATCGCAAACAGCGGGATGATCACCAGCACTCCGGGGATCAGGTAGATCAGCAAGATCCCGTTGAGAAAGATGTTTTTCCCTCGGAAACGGAGTCGTGCTACGGCATACGCTCCAAGCACGGATAGAATGACGGCGACGACAGCTGTCGGAACGGCGACCTTGACACTGTTTCCGATGTTCCTAAGGAAGTTCCATCCCTCTCGATTGAACAGCTCTCGATATGCATCAAGCCGGAGAGCGCTGGGGAAATAGACGGCTTCTCGACCTCCGATTTCCGCGTAGGTCTTGAACGATGAACTAACCATCCAGTAGAACGGGAAAAGGATCCCTGTGAGGAAGAAGATGAACACGATGGCGATGATGAGTTGCCGCCAACTCATCGATCGAGCCAGGCGTTCGATCAGATTGGCCTTTTTCATCGAGTGGTTGTCTGATCCGGCTCGTGCCATGCTTCCTCCTAATCCCTCGCCCGCATCACGGTTCCTGCGTAGATCAGCATGAACACCACGAGGATTGCCAACAAGATCATCGCATTGGCGGCGCCTTTGCCGAAGTTGAACGATCGAAAGCTGAACTGGTAGGTGAGAACGGGAAGTACATTTGTCCCGTACCCTCCTCCGGTCAGCAGGTAGATATCGTCAAATTTGTTGAACGTCCAGATCAGTCGGAGCAAGAACAGCGATCCGAGCACGTAGCGAAGCTCGGGCAGCGTAACATGGAGAAACTTCTTCCACGAATTGGCGCCGTCGACCCCTGCCGCCTCGTACAGCGTACGGTCGATCGCTTGCAGCCGCGCTAGAAGCATCAGCATGGCAAACGGGAAGTACCTCCAGGCGGTGAACGCGATAACCAACACGAGCGCCAGCCCCCGCGTGGACAGGTATGCGTGGGGGGTGTCAATCCATCCGAGCCGCAGCAGGAGGTCATTCAGCACTCCCGAGGGGCGTGGGTCGAGAATCCACCGCCATACAAAGGCGACACTGACAATCGGAGCGACATATGGGAACAAGAACACAGCACGGGCCAAGCCGCGTCCCCGGAACGGCCGGTTGAGCAACAGCGCCGCCAGCAGGCCGATCATCACAGTGATCGCTGTGGAAAGGAACGAGTAGACGATGCTTGTGACCGCGGCGCCCCATTGCCGGACGCTTGCGAACTTGAACGCGAAGTCGTTCACCACGTTCTCGTAGTTCTTCCACCCGACAAACGGTGCATGGAAGACATCGTTCAGATTGCGGAGCGTGATATCGTGGAAGCTGATCCACACGCTGAACACCAGCGGAAAAAGGATCAGGCCGAAAACGATCAATGCCGTGGGTGAAGTAAGGAGCCAGGCAAGTCGGGCCTCTTGTGCCTGCAGCGTGCCGCGGTGGGTCGGAAGCTGTGGTTCCTTCGCTCTTCGAAGCCTCACGCTTCCTCCTTCGGCTTTGCCTTCTTGCCACTGCGCAGCGACATCGTCTTTGGTTGGAGGTCGACACGGGAGTGGGGACGGATGCCCGCCCCCACTCCCAATTCCGTCTATTGGCGCTCGGCCAGCAGCGCCTCCACCTGCTCTTGTAGCCATGCAGCAGCGGTTTCGGGGGTCATGATGCCCTCGAGAGCGATGTTGCTGATGACCTGAGGAATCAGCAATCGGCCTTCGATGTCGCCGATCACCGCTCGCTCAACCGGGTCGTAATCGGGGCGGAACAGCCACCGTTGCATCGTGTCGAATCCGTTGGCGATCTGAGCCAATGTCTCATCGGAGTAGTAGGCGAAGAACGGACTCAGCTCCTTCCACCCATCCACGGCGCTTTCCAGCACAGGCACCTTACCGAACGGGGCAAGAGCCAGGACATCGATGTAGCCTTCCGTAAGGAAGTACTCCACAACATCCTGTGCGGCGGGGTCCGCTCCCTGCATGAGTCCGAGGGTGACGAGTTGTCCGTAGGACGCCGAGTTGCGCGGGCCCACCATCTGAGATGCAAACCCCGTCTTCAAGGCAAGATCTTCAACGGTGATCTCGACGCTGCCGCCCGCCTCGAGCCCGGATCCCTCAACCAGGTCATCCATGATGTAGGTGCTGTAGAACAGCATTGCCGACTGATCGAGTTCGTACGCCTCTCGTGCTCCACGCCAATACTGCGGGCCAGGGACGGCTCCTCGCTGCAAGCCGGTGTAGAAAGCGAGCGCCTCGATCATCTCGGGCGTGTTCATCGTGACATTCCCCTCGGCGTCGAACGGCCAGGCGTCGTTGGAAATAGCCACTTGCTCGAAGACCTGGTGGCCGTAGTTCTGGCCGGGATCCGTTCCTAGTGTAATCCCGTACAGGAGGTTCCCGTATCCCGGCAGCGCATCTACGGCCGCATTGATGTCCGCCCAGGAAACCGGCGGCGTGAGTGCCAGATCGAGGAATGCATCCGTGCGATACCAGATCGCCTGGATCCATCCGTCGTACGGAACGGCGGCATACTTGCCTGTCGCGGGGTTGATCACCATCGCTAGCGGACCATCGCGGAAGTCAGCGAGGCCGATGCTGTTGATCACCGCCTCGGCGGCATCTTCATCGAGCAAGCCGTCAGCCGCGAACACGGCGACCCGCTCGATCCCCATCCGGATGATGTCAGGGAGTTCACCGGCGGCAACGGCAGTTGCGATTCGTTGCCCGATTCCCGCTTCCTCAATAGGGATGATCTGCACTTCGATGCCGGGGTTCTCTGCCATGAACCGGGCTGCAACATCCTCATAGACCGTGACTCGATCCGGTTCGTTATCCGTTGTCCAGAATTCAATCACCGTTTGCGCGGAACCGACCGCAGCAAGCGCCAGAACCATCAACCCAACAAGAACTACGCTGCGTAGCCTATGCATGAACACACCTCCCTGAATACCTTGCCCCTGAGTGTCCGGCTTTGTATGGGTATGTCCGGCGATCCATCACCTCCTAAGCGTCGTTCGCCAAAGGCGGAGATCCTCGATTTGCAGGCTCTTTGCCCCTCTATCGTGTGGTTGCTGGGAGAGGAGGACGATGGATAGGAGAAACGATTTGTTATAACAAATACAAGAACAAAAAACCTGAACTCACACCTACCCTACCATGCAATCGCGAAGAAGACAACTCTGCGAAGCGTCAAGATGTCAGGATGCGGATGATCTCACGCGCTCGATCCACGGCCTGTCGTGGCGCCAATCGCTTCGTGATGGCGCTTTCGATCATCAGTTGGAACTGCTCGGAGACCCGTGAGTACTCGGCGATGGTCGGGCGAGGACGTGCGTTCGCAAGGAGTGTAGCGATCTCCCGTGAGAAGCAATCATCGACGGGGTGAAGCGCTCTTGCCGCCGACAGGCGGGTAGGGCAACGACCGCTGCGAGAGCAAAACGCGCGCATGATCGGCGCGCTCGCCAGGCGTTTGATCACTTCGAAGGCATGATGTGGGTGAGGAGACTGGCGGAACACCACAAAAGCCATCCCGCCTGCCAGGGTTGCCGGGGCTCTGCCCGGGGGGGCTGGGATCGGCATGTATCCCACGCAGTGCTGGAACGCTTCTTCGTCCCACCCTGCGAGTTGCTGAATCAACGGCTTTTCGTAGCTTCCGCCTACGGAGAACGCAACCTCCCCTTCAGCGAACATGCGGGCAGGCTGATCCCAAGGGAAGTAGGCGGCTTCTGCGGGCGCAACACGATGAACGTGAATCAGGTCGACTAAGAACTGAAGAGCGGTCACAGCATTCTCCCCGAGGCCGACGCCTTCTTCCGAGAGGAGATCTGCTCCTGCGGCCCACAGGAAGGGCAGCAATTGGTACGTGGCCGTTTCCCCGGCGGTTGTCCCTCCGCAGAAGGCAACGGAAGGCTGCGAACCGCGGCGGAGCCGAGTCGCGGCATCGAGAAGATCATCCCATGTGCTGGGTGGGGCGATACCCGCCTCTTTGAGCCAATCCCGGCGATACCACAGGATCGACACGTTGGCTTCGGGCTGCACGCCGAACATCGGCGAGTGATCGTTTCCGGAGAACACGGGGAAGAGATCGGCGCGGAACTCCTCGACCCACGCTGAATCGAGATCTTCAAGCGAATAGAGGAAGTGAAGATCGGCGAACTCAACAACCCACGGCCAATCGACGAGTGCGAGATCCGGAGCTTCGCCTCGCCCAACGGCGGCGAGGATCTTGCGACGGAGCTGGGGGCGTCCAAGAACCTCAACCTGTAGCTGAAGCGGCGACGCCGGATAATCGCGATTGAACGCGGCGACGGATGTCTCCAGCGGGGATACCCATGGGTCTTCCGTGACGACAACGGTGACGGCTCGTGCGCCAAAGCCGACTTCCGGTCTCACGTACGTTCCGCTCCCCTGGCGGCGACTGAGCAGTCCCTCGTGCACCAGCTCGCCTAGAGCCTGCCGGATCGAGATGCGGCTTACACCGAATTCATCGCACAGCTCGTACTCCGTCGGGATCCGCCCGCCAGGACGGAAGACGCCGTTCTCGATGCGCTCTCGCAGGACTGCAGCGACCTGGCGATACAGAGACACATCGCTCCCGCGGTCGATTCGCCCTTGACTGCCGCTCATATTCGAAGATCAGTATAGCCGACTCGCTTGTCCGCGTGGCTGTTCCCGCCAGTGAGGCGACCCATCTCGGCCCGGGTACGGCTTGCTGTCGATCCCTGTTGAGCGTACTGTGTCGGCAGCCCCATTGGGGTGTGCGTGGAAGGATCAAGTGGAGGTTCCCTTGGATCAGGATGCGATCGTGGTGCAGTATCGCGACACGCTTGCGATGGCTGCGACCGTGTCCATCCTCTCGTTCCCAGACGGGTTCGATCGGCAGATCTCGGCGATCCGTCCGGGCTTCCCAGGTTGGCCTTCTCGCCAGGAGAAGAGGACCTCTGTAACATCCGACATTGGGTAGTTGATCGGAGGGAGCGCGCGACCGCGGCAAGCGACGAGCCGTTGTGCTGATGGGGGGCGAGAGTGTACCGGAGCGCTTACGAATCCGGGAGGTTCTCTTGCCGTTTGAGGGCCTGCGAGCCGAGCAAAGGAGCGTGGAAGATCTCACATCGATTCGCCGTCGTATCCGACATTCACGGCAACTGGCGGGCGTTGGAAGCTGTTCTTCTCGACTTGGAGCGGCGTGAGATCACCGAAGTCATCAACCTGGGAGACTGCCTGTACGGACCGTTCGATCCGCGGCG
Organism: uncultured Thermotogae bacterium; assembly: GCA_964554715.1. Classification (GTDB taxonomy): domain Bacteria; phylum Bipolaricaulota; class Bipolaricaulia; order UBA7950; family UBA9294; genus RXOA01. The sequence continues at coordinate 9,077 of CAZKPU010000027.1, forward strand.
TGTGGCCGATGCTCTCATCGAGCTTGAGTGGCCGACCGTGGCGGGCAACGAGGACCAGGTTCTTGTGGACGCAGCGTGTGAGCCGACTTCACGTATCGCTCGCTTTACCTCTGACCAACTAAGCTCCCAACACGTCGCTTGGCTGAGAGAGCTGCCCCTCCGGCTGGATATCCTAGGGAGTACGGCGTTCCACGCGCGGCCTGACGGTCTGGTAGCGTACCTTTTGACCTCGGTACGGGAGGACGGAGATGTTCGGCCGGCGACAGCTGCAGAGGTTGCACGCAGGCTTCAGACGGCAGACGACCTGCGTGCTCGCATTCTCTGTGGACACGATCATCTCTCACGGATCTTCTCACTTCCCGACGGGCGGGTTCTGGTGAACCCCGGGAGCGTCGGGTGCCCTGCCTACTCGCATGACGATCCGCAGGATCACGTCGTCGAGAGCGGGACACCGCATGCGCGTTACGCGATCATCGCAGACCGAATCAAGGCGAGTACCGTCCAGCTTGTCGCAGTTTCCTATGACTGGGGCAAGGCGGCCGCAGAGGCCGTGCGAAACGGGTTCCCCGACTGGGGACACTGGCTTGCGACCGGACGAGTAGACTGAGACCTTGGCAAAGGCGGAATCCGGCTCCATCTGCAGCATCTTCCGACACGCGGAGCGGGACCGATCAGGGATCATAGACTATGATGAGAGTCTGGAGTGTGCCGTAGCGCAGAGATCGGAGGAAATCGCGTGAACCGACAGGAAATCCTCAGCTTCGTTCGCCATCACCCGACGTCGTTCCTGGCCACGGTGGACACCGGTGAGCCTCGTGTTCGAGCCATGCAGACAGCGCACGTCGACGATGAAGGCTTGGTGTTCTGCACGGGCGTACACAAAGATGTGTGCCGCCAGCTGCGATCAACTGCCAGTGTCGAGTTATCCTACTGGAGTGAGGAACAGGGGATTCAGCTACGGCTGCGAGGCCGGATGGAGTCGCTGGATTCGCACGCGCTCAAGGAGCACATCGTGAACACTTCGTTTGCCTTCTTGAAGCCTGTGGTTGCGCAACACGGATACGAGTCTCTGGCTCTTTTCCGTTTTCGTTCCGGCGAGTATCTCTGCTGGAACCGCAACGCCGGAGGCTCAGAGGAGCGCGGTGTCTTCTGATGCAAAACGGATACGATACACGCAACCCAGCCGGACAGCATGCGAGTGAAGCGGTGACGACGGTCCGTATCAAAGTGAGGGGCTTCCATGAAGATCGGTTCGGACACGTCAACAACGCGAGATACCTTGAATTCCTGGAGGACGCGCGATGGGAACATCTGGAGGAGCGCGGTCTCACGGGGCGCTTCTTCGAGGAACGAGGGATCTTCCCGGTGGTCATACGGCTCTGCATCTCGTACCGACGCCCTGCAAGCCTCGGGGATAGCCTCGAAGCCACCGCGCGCGTTGTCCGCGCCGGGCGCCGCAAGGTGGTGATCGCGCAACAGGTGGGCTTCGCGGGTACCGGAGAAGTCTGCGTTGAAGCGGAAGTCACCGCCGTATTCATCGACAGGAAAACGGGCCGTCCTGTGCCCCTCAGTGAGGAGATCCTCAACGCCTGGCCCGAACTTCGGTCCTCCGGCGACCACGTCACATGAAAGGGGCGGAACCGATCGGCGCCGGTAGAGTCGCTATTGCGTGGCGAGGGGGCGATGAAGAGGCATGATACACACGCACCGCAACGTCCTAGCCGTCCTTCAGGCGCTGTTTGTCACGTTTCTGTGGTCGACATCGTGGATTCTCATCAAGCAGGGGTTGGCGGAGATTCCTGCGTTGATGTTTGCCGGACTGCGCTATTCGATCGCCTCGCTGATTCTCCTTCCGTGGTTGTGGAGGAGGCGAGACGAGGTCAGACGCCTGTCTTGCCGTCAATGGCTGGAGCTTGCCGTGCTGGGGATCGTGTTCTACGCCCTCACACAAGGGGGGCAGTTCCTCACTCTGCAGTATCTTGACGCGATCCCGTTCAGCCTCATCCTCAGCTTCACGCCTCTGTTGGTAGCGGCGATCGGTACGTTCGCCTTGAGAGAACGGCCGACGCGCGTACAGTGGGCTGGCGTGGGGGTCGCTCTCGTCGGTGCGGCACTCTACTTCGCTCCTTCCGATGCCTTGCGGGGAGCAGGAATCGGTTTCGCGTTGGCGGGAATGACACTGGCTGCCAACACGGCGTCATCTCTTCTGGGACGGTCCGTGAACCGGAGGAGAGCGGTTTCTCCTCTGGTTGTGACGACGATCAGCATGGGCCTTGGCGGTATCTGTCTTCTCGGAACAGGCATCGCGATCCAGGGGCTGCCGGTGCTGACCGCTCGCGGATGGGGGATCGTTCTCTGGCTGGCTGTGGTCAACACCGCGATCGCATTCACGCTGTGGAATCACACGTTGCGATCGCTATCGGCAACGGAGTCGAGTGCCATCAACAACACGATGCTCGTTCAGATCGCCATACTTGCTTGGATCTTCCTCGGCGAGACACTCACAGGCCCTGAGATTGCCGGGCTGGTTGCGGTTGCCGCGGGGACGCTCCTTGTCCAGCTCCGGCGGGAAAAGAATCCGAAGCGTATCAACCCAACTGCCGCTTCGTAGATCGATGTGCACGCTGCGGCGGAGACGATTCCGGCATCTGGCGGCTTCTTGACTTGTGAGAACCCTACGGGTATTCTGGCGACCTCAGCTTGGGCGGTCGATACCGCTGATGCTCGAACGCGATATAGGTCCCGTAGCCGGGGCCGCGAAAGGAGGTTGTGAATGTCTGTCATTGTGAAGCTCGCATCCGCTGCCTCCGTCTGCACGCTGTAGTTCCCGCACACCATTCTGTGCAATCTGATCCTGCTTTTTTCGCAGCACGATAGGCAGCGCTTTCGCCAAGACAAGCTTGCTCTGCCAAACGTGTGCCGTGAAGGAGGCAGCGTTGTCGCATTTGCTCGAAGAAAGAGATGTCTCGGAAATCCGATCTGCGTACAAGGAAACGACTCTCGGGGTACCCGAACTCGACGTGTTTGCCGACCGGGGATTCATCACGGAGATCTACAGCCAGCTTACCAGCGGAAAGGAAGGCACGGTCTACTGCTGTCGGGCACATCCGTGCCTGCGGCGAAAGTTCGTGGTTGCGAAGGTCTACCGTAGACATACAGCGGGATCTTACAAAATGGGCGCCACGTACTTCGAGGGACGTGAGCGTGAGTTGAAGCCTCAGATTATCCGTGCGATCCAGGCGGGTACAGCATTTGGGAAAGACATGGCGGACGTGCTGTGGGTGGACGCCGAGTACACCAACCTGCAGCGTCTCGTGGATGTAGGCGCATCCGTTCCCGCGCCGATCGCGACTTCGGGATCGACGATCTTGATGGAGTACATCGGCAACGGAGCCGGTCCTGCGCCTCAGCTTCTCGGGTGCTCGCTCGGTCGCGAAGAAGCCGAACGGATCTTCAGACAGATGTTGGAACAGGTCGAAATCCTGCTTCGGTCGCATCTTGTTCACGGCGATCTGTCGCCGTACAACATTCTGATGTGGAGAGACAGAGCTTGGATCATCGATCTGCCGCAAGCGGTTGACCCGCGGTTCAACCATGCCGCGTTCGCTCTACTGCAACGCGACATCGAGAATCTGCGGAGGTTCTTCTCCCGGTTTGGCGTGACCTCCGTGCCGGAGGATTACGCCGCCGGCCTTTGGGAACGGTACCGACGCGCGGAGCTGTAGGTCGTGCGGTTCGATTTGCGATCGGGATCGGGAAGACTCAGCCATTGCCCTGAAGGATTGCGGAAGGGATCGGATGTCGTGTTCTCCTGGACGAAAAGCTCGTATATCCGTTTCCAGTTGTTTCCATCCGTCGTGTCGAGTACGATCACGCCGGTGGAGTACATGAGAGAAGCCCAGGGCGGGGCGCCTTTCTCTATGGGATGGAATAGGAGGACACGATGCTTGAGGGCGGGCGCGGGATATTGGGAAAACAGATTCGGGGGGTTACAGCCGCACTCCTGATGGTCGCGGCTGTTTCCGGCAGCGTCATGGCAGGCTGGCAGGACGTTGTGGAGCCGGATCTGGCGGACATGGTCCTTGAACATACACAAGGGGACAGAGTTCTCATTGTTGAACTTGACAGCGCGAGTTCCGCGGATGGCGAGGCGCTGGAACGTTCGTATACCTACACATCTCGTCAGGTGTGGAATTCGAGCCAGCTTGCTATCTACCGAAGCGAACTTGATCGATGGTGCAGTCTTGTTGTGGGATGGAGCTTGAGAAGGCTGGACCACGAGATCTGGGAGAGAACCTCGCCTTACCTCGCCTTCTCTCATGCCGTGATCGTGTCTTGTTCCATCGGGGACGTCCCTCATATCGGCGAGCTACCTTTTGTGAGGCGCATTCTTGACGGTGAAAAGGAAGTCACGTTTGCACACAATCCCGAAGGAACAACCGGCAGGATTGGAGAGAGTGAGCTGACGGTTGCGTCCTGGTGGGAGGCGCCGGTCGATGCGGCTCGACTTGCAGAGCGGCTGGTTGCGTATGGATGGCTTCTGATCGGAGAAGCGAGTATCGACACTCTCGTGCAGGATCAAGCGATCGATCTCATCGTGACGAGCGGGGTTCCGGAGGTTGGTGTACAGGAGTGGCTTCTGACAGGACTCGGGACGCCATGTCCATCGGGCGCGGTGGGTGGCTCTGAGGAGCTTCCATGGCCGTTGTGGGCCGATCTGGGCGTTCTGAGGCGCCCCACCGGAGCAATGACGAGAGGTGAGCTTCTTCAACTTACCGATGCGGCGTTCCATGCAGGAGCGTCCTCGATCGCGCTTTGCACCGCCGAGCAGGCGAGTCAAGACGCGCCTCTTGCTTTGCTGTGGGCGCCGTATCCTCCCGATGGCTGGGCAGCCGTGAGACCGGTGTCGGGAGATGCAACATCATCCGGGCTTCCCGTGACGGCATTCGCGCCGTTGGCCGTCGCAGCAACGCACGGCACGCACTCCGATTACGTCCTGGTTGAATGGGAAACACAAAGCGATCACGGAATGACCGAGGTGCTTCGATCTGTCCCCGGCGATGAGGTCTTCAGCTCGATCGGGATGACCACCGGCGGCGCCTTTCGCGACATCGACGTCGAGACCTGCATTCGATATGCCTATCGGGTGCGAAGCATTGGTGAAGACGGTGTGGGAGTCGAATCCCGTCCATCACGTGGGTACATCGGCGAGGTACCCGAGATGGTAACGTCGATCCAGGCAAGCGATGGGGACGAACCCAACGGGATTCGAGTCGAGTGGACCCCGGCTGAAGGCGCAACGGAGTACGTCCTCTACCGCTCTGAACCGGTGAATACACCGACGCAGCATTCTTCGAAGGTGTATCTTGTCTACCGAGGGCCCGAGACCGAATTTCGCGATACCGATGTTGTGATGGGGACAACCTACAGATACACAGCCATCCCGCACAACGGCTGCGGAGCATCGGCCGTCGGGAACTCGGCGAATCAAGGATATGCGACGCACGTTGAACCGCCGGATGGGCCGATTGTCCCTCCACAGTGGTTTCGGGCGACGCTCGTATCTCCGGAGGATCACGTTGGGATCGCATGGTGTCCGGTGCAAGGAGCCGAAGAGTATCAGGTGTATCGTGCGTCGTCCTACGCGGGACCCTACGAGTGCGTCCACACAACGGCCTTGACGATGTGGGACGATGACTCAGCCGAGTACTGCCAAGACTACTGGTACCGAATCCGAGCCGTTGGTGATGGCGAAGTGAGCGCGCTATCCGCCGTGGCCCACGGCGTTTGCGGGTGCAAACCGAGCAAACCTCTGGAGTTCGAAGCGTCGGAAGGCATTTATCCGGATGCAGTCCGGCTTGAATGGGAGCCCGGGGACAAGGCAGAGATTACGTGGGTACTGCGTGCCAACGAGGCCGACGGACCGTACACAAAGATCGGCGAGACAGAGGACAACGTCTACTTCGATTCGGGGCTTGTTCCCGGACAGCAATTCTGGTACCGCCTGGAAGCCCGTAATGCGTGTGGAGGAAGCGGCTGGACAGTGGTCGCGCAGGGAAGTACGGCGGCTGAGTAGCAGGAAGAGTGGTCCGATCGCAACCAGGAGAACGGCTCGATCACGAGTCCCGCCATGGCTTGAGCAATACGTTGACGGAGCGCTGCTGTTCTCGGGCCGAGCGGCCGTCCATGAACCCGCGGTACGTCAGTTCGGCAAGGCTTGTCCTCTTTCGGCTGAGGACAGCGGAGAACTTCGCTTCGATTTCGGAGAGCATTTCGTGGAGTTCGTCACCGGAGAACCGTCGATACCGGTCGCGGTGGTGAATGAAGCGGGGTTCGAACCGGTCACTGTGCTGCATTTTGAATCCATCCGGCGGGTAGCCGTAGCACACAAGCGCGATCGGAAACGCGAACGGCGGAAGGGCGAACATCTCCCGATGATCCTCGACGTGGCCGAGGATGTCGCCGATGTAGCACGATCCGATCCCCAGTGATTCCGCCGCGATCACCGAGTTCTGCGCGGCGGCCATCGCGTCGCAGCAGGCCATCAACAGCTTCGATGGATCCGGGGTTCGGTACACGTTCCCCGTTTGCGTGATGTGCTCGGGAACGGCATCCGCTTCGAAGAAATCAACCCATCGCTGCAAGTCGGCGAGGAAGAGCAACACAAGCGGCGCATCGGCGATGAACCGGTGATCGCATGTCGAGGCCAGCCGGCGTTTCCGAGTTGGGTCGGCGACTTCCAGCAGGGTGTAGAGCATCATGTTTCCGGCCGTCGGGGCTCGCATGGCGCTTTGAATGATCAGGTCGACTTCGCTGGAATCGATCGGACGATCGGAGTATCGGCGCAGCGATCGGCGGTGATGGATCACCTGCAGCGTCTCGTTCATCGCGTCGTACCTCCCTTGAGCAACGGTTTCGATCTCGTCCGGAGTGTGCCCGGTCCGCAGACTTCTGTCAGGCCCGACGATGGAGCGTACAATGAACAAGGGGGATCTGGGAACAAGCTCCTTCTCGAGCGGCTTCGGTCCGAGAGGTCTCCGCAGAGCTATTGGTGTAGTTGCTGGGAACTCCGAGTCGATTTCTTCTGTAACAGTGTTACAATACGGATATGACAAGACTGATCGGGCTGTTGTTTGGCGTTGTCTTTGCTGGATTCGTTCTTGCGGGGATCATCGGCCTGCTGTGGTGGCTGTTCGTGATCGCTGCCGTTGTTGCCGTCGCCGGCTTGGTGTGGCGTGCTGTGACGCGGGTCTAGTATCGGGGCGAACAGCGTCGTGTCATCCGGAGGTGGCGAAGGGCAGCGTTGAGGGGCTCCTTCGATGACTCCCTTTGGGAAGCTGTTGCATGGCCGGATGATATCACGTGCCGAACAGGAACCGCCCGGGGTTGATGGAGCAGAAACGGTGCTTCTCTGGCTTGCTCAGCGAGGGAGTGCGCGAGAAGAGGTCCAAGTACCGGTTGTAGGATTCGATCCACATCAGATTCACGGGGAAATCGGAGCCGAAAAGAATCCGGTCCTCAAGTCTATCTACGTCTGCCCTCATCATTCCGTCAAGCAGTGCCTTCAGCCGCCGGTAGTAGGTCTCGGATGTCGCGCGGCATGAGAGGTCGACGTACAAGTTCCGATGCTTCAGCACCAGCGCGATCGTCTCTTGCTGACGTCTCCGCTCAGCGATCGCCATCGGGAAATGTGCCAGATTTACCTTCAGCTCCGGGAAGCGCTTCAGCGCGGATCTCCACTTGGAAACCGATGCGATTTGGTGAAGCGTGTTCGCCTCCACTACGACGAAACCGCCCCTGCCTCCGTGGGCGGTGATCGGGATCCCCAATCGGCCACACGTTTCATAGAGATGTTCCACCTTGGCCATCGCCTCGGGATGTCCTTCGGGCCAAGGGTCGAACCCCAGCGGGGGATACACCTTGATCCCAGCGAAGCTGTGCACGCCGATGTGATCGATGTTTCCGTCGAATGTTCCCAGTGTGCTGAGGAACTCCGCGCGCCTTGCCGTGTACCCGTGGAAGTACTTGGTGAGCAGTGCCGTGATCTTCTCCAGCGAGTAGTTCGCCGGATTCAAACCCAAGAACGGGTAGATCTCGAACACACGCCGAGTGCCCGGCAGCAGGGCTGGAAACTTGACGGAAACGCTCTCGCCGGACGTCGTTTCCGCGTAGGTTCGAACAGCACGAAACACATCCACGACCTGCTCGACGATCGGCTTGCCGGCCACCATGTCGTAGCGAAAACGGGGAACGCGATCCTGGCCGGGTGGGCGGCTTCCCTTGTACCCGAAATCCATCATCAGCGGGGTCAACACGACATGCTCATACGTCTCGCCGCCGATGTGCAGCCCGTCCTGCCGGAGCAGAGGAGCCTTCGGATCGCGCAGGCAGTTCTCCATCAGCAAGAAACCGCCACCGATGTCGTTCTCCAAGACGACAAGCAAGTTGGCCGAGGCGGTCAGCAGCTTCTTCCCACGCGCAAACAGGCGGCTGATCCCATTACGGACCATGCGGCGAAGTGTCGGAACGCTGTAGGCGGCCAAGAACAGAATCCATGCCAGCACGATCAGTAGACCCAGTGCCACAAGCAGTGCCAGTAGCGGGATCCGCTTGGGGGCCCGCAGGCTTCGAAGGGAATCTCTCAGAAACCGTCTCGCGAATGAGGAAATCGACGGATGGCTCAGATTGAACGCGTGCATGTGGACATCGAAGAAAACCTTCTCGTTCATCGGGCCCTCCGCAGATCCCGGAGACATCCGCCCTTAGCGTAGGGATTGCTTTCGTCTGTGCCAAGTCGCCTTGCGTGCTTTCTTCGAGGAATGAGCGAAGCGGGCGCTGAACGGCTTCCCGAGAAGACGGCACCGCACAACGCCTGGGCATGTCGGCAGGTCCGGCTTCTCATGACTCACCGGTCGATCAAAGGCAGTCTGGCAAGGGGGCTGGACGTGTCGCGAGGATGGTTGGGACAGAAGCGGCTTCGCTCGCGGTTGTGCTGATCGGCACAACGCACTCCTCTGGCGCACTGCCCCATAAAGCACAGTTCTTGCAGCCTCAGTGGATAGCACGGTCTTCCTGAGGATGCTGTAGCAGGGAAGCGGGACTGCTTGACGGCCTTGGCGAGAAGGGATGGCGTACTGGTTCTTCTCCTTCCCGAAACAGCTTAAGGTATCGCTTCCCTGAGGGAGTGATCCCCGTCCGATCGAGTTCACCGAAAATGCGGGTCAGCTTGCGCTGACCCGCTCACGCCTATTGTGAGTAACGTGTCTGTGGCCTAGTCCCTCCGGCCACCACCGCGAGAGCCGCCTCCCCTGCCGCCTCCCGACCTGCCTCCGCGAGATCCTCCGCCTCCCCCGCTTCGTGGCGGGCGACGCTTGCGGTTACAGTCTGCGCAATACACAGGACGGTCCGACGTTGGTTCGAACGGCAACTCTTCTACTGCTTTCCCGCAGTCGGCGCACTTCAGATCGAGGTGACGCACGTCGACCATCCTACGTTCTCCAAAACTCATTCGATCTCCTTTTGCGGTCTTCTCCTCGATCCGTCAAGCACTGACGTATGGAGGCAAAGACTTCACGAAACCAACGGTACACCGATTAGGACAAGAAAGGAAGCCCGCTTGAGTCCGCACCGCGGTGATCGGATTCCCAACGTCGATGTCTCGCCACGCTCCAGCGGGATATCTTGCGGTTGACAGGGCTGCGTGGTTTGCCACACTAGATGTTGTCTGGCGCGAGAAGTTGGCACGGAAGTGTGCAGAGATGTGACGAGAGATCGTAGACGCCGCGGATGGCGCCGCAGCTGCGTGTCCAAGATTTCGCCGGATGGAGGAATTGACGCGCATGACCAGAGATGCATGCCAACCAGCGAGTGGCGACAAACGGTCATTGCATCCTAGACGTTCGCATCATGACTGGGTCCCACGGCTACGGGAGTTCCGGTCCGTTGATCACCGGAAAGCTGTGTGGCAATTGGCAAACACGCTGATCCCGTACGCCGGCTTGTGGTATCTGATGGTTCTCTTGATTCAGCGCGGAGTGCATCCTACAGTGATCCTCCTTCTTGCCATACCGGCAGCGGGTCTACTGGTGCGTGTCTTTGTGCTGTTTCACGACTGTGTACACGGGTCGTTTTTCCGGTCGGCGCGGGCCAACCGCATCGCCGGGTATCTGCTCGGCGCACTGGCGTACACCTCGTTCGATGCTTGGCGCTTCGAACACCTCAGACATCATGCCCATCAAGGGAACCTTGACGCACGAGGGTTCGGCGATGTCTGGACGATGACGACCGACGAGTACAAGCACTCACCCTGGCGGACACGATGGCGCTACCGGCTGTACAGGAACCCGCTTGTGATGATGCCCCTGGGAGCGGTATTCAGCTTCATGATTGCCAGCCGTTCCCCCCCATAGAGGGGGGGAAGGAGGGAACGGTGGGGCCTGCTCCGGACCGAGCTGCTGATAGCGGCCCAGTTTGCAGGGGTTGCGTGGGCCGCGGGATGGAGGACATACCTGTTGATTCAACTCCCGGTGCTGTGGCTGGCTGCGGTGGCGGGGATCTGGTTGTTCTATGTGCAGCATCAATTCGAGGGCGTGTATTGGAGAAGGGCGAGCGGATGGGACCGGTTGCAGGCAGCGATGGAGGGATGCTCCTTCTATCGCTTGCCGCAGCCGCTCCGTTGGATCAGCGCCGATATCGGGTATCACCACATCCACCATCTGAACGCGCGAATACCCAACTACCGCCTGAAGAGATGCTACGACGCGATCCCCGAACTAAGGTCCGGCACGACGTTGTCCGTTGTCGAAAGCTTTGGCTGTGCGCGTTTGAAGCTGTGGGATGAGAAGCGACAGAAGCTGGTTCCGTTTCCGTAGGGAGGCAGAACCGGCCTTCGAAGGACCAAGCGGAGCGACTCGCAGGCTCCCGACATCTCGAGAGGCGACATCGTGTCGGAGTCCTCCGCCCGATTTGCGGCCAGGACGGGGACGAAGCGGAGACGGACGGGATTTAGACTCGTGTCGGGAGAGACGGTCATCTTGGGGGAATGCGGATGAAGACACTGGTGCTGAAAGCGAGTCCGAGCAAGGCGGGGAACACGGCGACGATGGCCGATCGATTCGTCGACGGACTCCGGGCGGTCGGGCATGAGGAGGTCATGTCTTTCCATCTGAACGATCTCAACATCCGCCCGTGTCAGGGATGCAACGCATGTCTCCGCCCACCGTATGAAGGATGTGTGGTTGACGACGACTTCAACACCGTCTACCCGGCGTTTCGGGATGCCGATCTGGTTGTGTTTGCCGCGCCCATCTACTGGTGGCATCTGTGCGCGCAGATGAAAACGTTTATCGATCGCATGCATCCGATGCTGACGTTCGACCGAGATCACTGTCTTGCGACCAAAGATCTGGTTCTTCTGACAGCCTATCTGGCGGAGGATCCGTACGGAGTGGGCTTAGCCGTACGAATGCTGGAATCGATCAGCGGATGGGCGGGGATGGGATTTCATGTCGTGCGGTTCCACTCCGAAGCGGGGCCGGTGCAGCAGGACGAAGCCAAGCTGCCCGAAGCCTATGATCTCGGACGTTCATTCGCCGATTGGAAGCGACCTGAGCTGTCGGCCGAATGCCCATTGGATGGCTGCGGTTTCTTGTTTCGCAGCGTCGAGCACGCCGCCAAGCACCTGGTGATGGCCGCCGGCGGTGAGCACCTTCGGTGGAAAGCGGAGCATCTCTCCGCAATTCACACCCTGCAAAACACTGAACAGCTCATTGCCGAAGCCGTCAAGATCCTCGGTGATCGAGCTGCCAGTGATCCGGAGTAGAGCAGTAGGTTCTCGGAAGAGGCTCGCGAGAACCAGAAGGGGTTGACGACGAGAAGTAGCCTCGTTATGCTGGGTTCATCATGACCAAGGTGCGAGGGACCGAGCTTGTCGAGATGAGCGTCTTCGGGCTCACGCGCCGATCCACGGATGATATGTGCGTGCTGGTCGATCTGTTCGACACCTAGCGAGAGCTAAGGTAGCGAACAGAAGGACCGGCAGCAGACTGCAGGGGTTCCCTGCGGTCTTTTTCTTTTGCCTCGCAGCGGGTGAGGCATGAGAGTTGCCCAGGAGGTGAACGATGACGGTTGCGATGTGTCCAAGTTGCGAAGAAAGAATCGAGCTGCGGGCAGGTATGCCGCTTCTCCATCAGATGTTCCGGTGCCCAACGTGCGATACCCGGTTGCTGGTCGCAGATGATCAGCCGGTGCAGCTCCGGAAGTTCACCTCCGATGGCCTTCCGTTTGCGAGCGGCGATCTGAGCAGGATTTGGCTGGCGGGAGCAAGGAGAGAACATGCGGTTTCCTCGATGCATGAGCACGCAGCATCCTGACAACGCAACCCCTCCGTTTTTCGCCGGCGAATCCGTCATCCGTGGCGATGCAGAGATCCGTGAAGCGTATTACGCCTACAGCCACCTCGGCTGCGATGAGCAGATGTGGGACTACGAGGGCAAGGAGGTGGATGCCTTCGTCGTCAAGAAACTGCTCACCTGGTATGAGAGCTTCTTCCGCGGCAACGCCCTTGGCGAGAACCTCTTCCTGACGTTTCGAGTTCCCAATCCTCGCGTGGAACGCGTCGAGGCCAAGGTGTTGTTCGAGACGCTGGAGAGCATCCCTCGCTCCTGTGACGTGGCGCGCGTGCTCTATGGTGATGAGGTTCCGTGTCCGGTGTTCGAGGTGATCCTGCCGATGACGACGAGCGCACAGGAGATGAATCGTGTCGCCCATTACTACGCAGAGCATATCGGCAACCGGGAGCGGCAAAGCTGTCTTGACGTCTCGTTTGGGGAGTGGGTCGGAGAGTATCGCCCGAAGCGGATCAACGTCATCCCGCTGGTCGAGGACATGCAGCATCTTGTGACGGTTGACGAGATCGTCGACGAGTACCTTTCCGACAAGGATGTGGAGTACCAGCGGGTGTTCCTGGCGCGAAGCGATCCGGCGCTCAACTACGGGCAACTCGCGGCGGTTCTGCTCACCAAGATCGCGCTTCATCGACTGCAATCGCTCGAGCGGCGGATCGGCACGGAGCTTCTCCCCATCCTCGGAGTCGGATCGGTTCCGTTTCGCGGTAACCTGTGCCCCGGAAGGGTGGAGGAGTTCCTCTCCGAGTACCCTTCGGTGCAGACGTTCACCATCCAAAGTGCGTTCAAGTACGACCACGAGCCGAAAGCGGTGCAGCGCGCGATTGAACGGATTCATTCCGTGCCGCGGAGCCGGGCGTTGGAGATTGATGAGCACCGGTGCCGGAGGATGGTCGCGAAATCGGCCGAGCGGTACGCCGAGGACATTCAGGCCTTGGCACCGTTGATCAACGCAGTCTCCGCTTACATCCCGGCGCGCCGGGCGCGCAAGCTCCATATCGGTCTGTTTGGTTATTCGCGGGAGTTGGATGGACATGCGGAGGTTCGATTGCCGCGTGCGATCACGTTCTGCGCATCGCTCTACTCGATCGGTCTGCCCCCCGAGCTTCTCGGTTGGAGCACCCTCGATCGCTCCGAGGTCGCCGCCGTCCGGACCGCCTACCAACATGTGGATCAGGATATGCAGGACAGTCTTCGCTACTTGAACAGGGAGAACCTGAAGCACTTCCCGGAAACCGTCCAAGACGACGTCGCCGCCGCGATCGAGCTGTTCGAAGGTGCGCGGGATGAGGAGCATAAGGAACTGACCAAGAGCATCTTCGATGCAATCCGAGCTTCACGACCTTCTGCCAGGATCAGTGAACAGATCGAGCAAGCGGCCATCCTCCGCTGTTTCCTGGGGTAGGAGCCGGGGTCAAGTCTTGCAATGCAACATGAATACCGGGGTCAAATCTTGCGATGCAAGAGATGGTCTCTATAAAGGAAGTTGAATAGCATAAATGATCATGATAGAGTATAGGTATGGCGCGTTCATTGCGAATAGAGTTCCCAGGAGCGATCTATCATGTAACAAGCCGCGGTAACGCAGGGAGTGAAACGTACACGGACGACTACGATCGTGAAGTGTTTCTGAAAACAGTGAGCCAAGCCACTAAACGATTCAACTGGGTGTGCCATGCCTACTGCTTGATGTCCAATCACTACCACCTGGTGATCGAGACGATCGATCCGACGCTGTCCCGAGGGATGAGACACATCAACGGGGTCTACACACAGACGTTCAACCGCCGTCACAAAAGACAAGGGCATCTATTCCAGGGGCGTTTCAAGGGGATTCTGGTCGAGAAGGACGCGTACTTGCTAGAGCTCTGTCGGTACGTTGTTCTGAATCCTGTCCGTGCGGGAATCACTCGACGAGCTGCAGAGTGGTCATGGAGCAGCTATCAGGCAACAGCTGGGATTTCGCAGTGTGCGGATTTGCTGACGATCGACTGGATCCTCGCCCAGTTTGGTACTACGCGCAAGCAATCCATGCAAGCGTATCGCCGTTTCGTTGCGAGAGGCCACGGGGCTTCGATCTGGGGAGCGCTTCGCGGGCAGATCTATCTGGGAGGGGATTCCTTTGTCCAAGCGATTGACAAGCAAGACGATGGCTTGAGAGAGATCCCACGTGTGCAGAGGCTCGCTGCTAGACCAGAGCTACGAGTGATTCTTACAGGGCAAGCGAGGCAGGATCCTGCGGCGATTGCGCATGCGTATCGCGAGTATGGGTACACAATGAGGCAAATCGCGCAACACCTTGGAGTCCACTACTCTACGGTCAGCCGCCGGATCCGAAGCCATGAAAGCGGGGCACATACGCCAACGTGATGTGTGAATGCAAGACGTGACCCCATGTGGCGTGTATGAATGCAAGACGTGACCCCATCTAGAAGGAGGATGGGCGGTTCCGGCCGGGGGGCCAGAACGAGGAGCCTTTGGTTTCGGCGCGTAGCGCCCGGCGGAGGCGCACGACGCTGTACACGAACACGGCTATGGCAAGCATCGGCGCCCAGATCGGAGCAAGCAGGAAGGTCGGAGTCTCCGGGCTTTCCAACAGGAAAATCAAGCAAAACAGGTCGATCAGCAGCAAGCTGACACCGCAGAGAGAGAAGAGGAAGAAGAACGACCGGAAGCGCCTCTCCTGTAGCAGCATCTTCGATCTTCGTGCGCGATAGG
>CAZKPU010000028.1:0-290 GCA_964554715.1 uncultured Thermotogae bacterium
CAGAAGATGTCTGGATGGCCGCTGACTTCGCTGGCTCTGACCAAGATGGCAACCTGCTCACAGAAGATAGCTGCAAGCTTGTCAGGCTGAATGCTCGCTGTTGCATAGCAACTGCTGGTTGTGGCTACTGGTCAGATCACATCCTTGCTCGCGTCCTGGGCGTTCCTGAGTGGATTGAGAGTCCCGGTTCGTTTGGTAGCGCGAGCATCCCTAACAGGTGGCGCGAATCTGGTAGAGAACTCCCAGGCCTAAGCTGCAACGCAACGGCCGAAGTTCTGACAGAGAAGATT
>CAZKPU010000028.1:300-23790 GCA_964554715.1 uncultured Thermotogae bacterium
GGAGACGATAGCCAGAGAGCGCGGAATGAATATCCCGCATTTCAAAGTCCAGTTTGCGTGTGCGGGGTTAGTCAATGACATGCCGATGCTCTACGTGTGGGGGGAAGGCACGGCCTGGAAAGCGCAACCGTGGCAAGCTTGCATTCCTGCCGTAACTGCGCCTGATGACAAGCACTCAGTCTCTGAGCGGGTTTCCATTCTCTTCCGCCGCAAGAATCTGAGTATACCAGAGCGGTTTCGGATGGGTATACATCTCTACCATGAAGCCTATCCCAGCAAAGTCAGTGCGAGGATGGCGTTTGCTCATCTTGAAGATGGGTTTGACATTCACGAGATCCCTGCTAGCAACTAGCTAGTACCAGGTCCATAAGCTGCGGCTTCAGATGCCGGTTGGAACAACGGAAGCAGAACTCATCGAGGTATTCCTGTAGGTGCTTGGCGCTGACGTGGTGATAAACGCCCACGAGACCGCGCTTGAACAAGCTCCAAGCATTCTCCACGTGGTTGACGTGGGTTTCGCCGTCAACGTAGGAAAGCCAGTGGTTGACGGTCTTGTGAAGCCCGTACTTCTTGATGAACGTGAGGCGGTTGGCTTGGTCGGAGTAGATTGTCTTGATGACGCCGAGGTTTCGCCCGCACACGTGGTCGATGTTGGCGCTGTTGAGCCGCTCAAGGACGAACATGCGGAGCGCTCCCGTGTCGCGTGATGCAATGCCCAACACGTCTTTCGCCTGATAGCTGACGTTGCCGGTTGCCGATCCACCATCTGCCTTCACGATGGCTTCGTCGATCTCAATGTCGCCTTCAAGGAGAAGTCCGGAAAGCTCGTTCTGGATTGCCCAACGGATACGCTTAGTCATGTACCAAGCGGTCTTGTAAGTCGTGCCAAGCTCTCCTCTCGACCTGTTTGGAGGAAACGCCTTTAGGCGAGTAGCAAATCATCCAGAGCGCAATCATCCAACGCGGAAGATCGATGTGGGTCTTGTGGAAGACGGTGCCAGACGTGACCGAGAACTGATACCGGCAGTCTCGACATTGCCACTTGCGGCGAGATTGGAGGAAGGTGTTTCGCTTGGACCCACAGCGAGGGCAAGTGACGCCGTTCGGCCATCGGAGACGGGCAAGATGTTCCTCGCATTTGACCTGTGTCGAGAATGCCTTTCTTGCCTCTACCAGGGACTTGATCTTCTCCATGAGTATCACCGCCTTTCCGACTAGTATCATACTACTAGGTATAGCTATTGTCAACCCTTGATGGTGATACTTGACGTATATCCCTTCTAGGTGTAGAGTCAGGGCATGGCTAAGGTGATGCTAGAAGGCTACAGATGCGAGAGATGCGGGCATGAATGGGTTCCGAGGAACAAGAAAGAGGAACCCAAGGTGTGCCCGAAGTGCAAGAGTCCGTACTGGGATCGACCAAGGCGAAGTGAACCGAGCAAGGAAGATCGAATCTAGCTGTGCGGGGGAGTTGTAGTGAACTACTGAGATGCGTCAGACTTCTCTATGAGTCTGAGCAATACAGTGCTCTGTCGTAAAGATACGAGCAGAACAAGCACTGTGATGAGGTTGGTTACCGTCATCTACTATCCACTCCTTTACTCCGAGAAGTGTCCCGGAATCTCTTCGATTCCACTCGCCTCCCTTTCCGGAGTGTCTAGTCTCAGTGCTTAGTACCAGTGATCCCCCGCCCAGCAAACTGATGATAGGATAAAAGGCTATCGGTTGACTAGGACGGCCACGTAACTGCCGACTACTTCTCAATGAGGCTTGTTAGCCTGAGTAGTACAGTGGCCTGTAGCATGGAAGCTACAAGAAACAGCACTGTGATTACCGTTGTAATCATGGACTACTCGCCTCCTTTGGACTTCGATGAGTCCGTTGAATCTTGACTCCCCTAGTCCCCATTCAGAAGGCATGCAGTTTCTCACAACGGCAGGCTGTCAGTTTGGCCGTCCTAGCGTTCAAAGAGAAAGACCCTTGGCAAGTGCGCAACCAAGGGTCTAATCTCTGACCAAACCTTCTTTCGGTTTCGTCATGTGTCTGTCACACGTCACTAGGATAAGCCTCTCCCGTCCTTTTGTCAACTTCGACAGACAGCTAAGATGCAATGGATGGGGCGGACAGGATTTGCACCTGCGAAGGCCACCGGCCGCGTGTGTGACAGACACGTTGGTTTGACTACTTCCGATACCGCCCCATATCTTTCATGAGAGCAGTATACCGTAGTCTTTTGCTTGTTTCCTGGTGAATCTTCGGGTTACATCGAGCCAGACAGAGCCAGCGAAATCCAGTAGCCAGCGCTGCTCTGAAGGGATAAACGTGACACGTGTCCGCCAAACGTGCACGCCGATTACTTCGGCATGCGCTGAAGAATGTGAAGAAGCGTGTTGCGGCGTCCGGTGGCCAGCAATGCGCGAAGCTTCCCGTGGCGGACCTCGCCACATCCGATTACATCGCCGCAGAAGCTCACCGCGACGTATCCTTCCTCAAGTTCCGACGGCAACGAACGCCCAAGAAGAAGCTGTTCGAAGGCCGCTCGGTCCTCGATCTCGACCCGCGAGGTTCGAACCTCGCCACCGAGAAACACAAGGAAGCCGCTCGTCGGCTTGACCCCTCTCGGTAGCATCCGCAAGGCGCGGATTCCCGGGGGGCGTGAAGCGATCAACTCCCACTCGGTCTCCGGCGCGGTGGTTGCCCAGATCTCGTCACCGCGAACGGTGAAGCGAAGCCTTTCGATGAACGCGTTACTGATCCCGTACCGATCAGCAAGCAGCAAACGGATCTCAGTCAGGGACAGCTTTTCGGATGCAGGCAACATACCCTCCTCCGCTGTCAAGATGCTGCGGGTACAGGCGAACCGTACCGGCAACGGTGTCCGGATACGATTCACCGTTCCATTGCCGAACCCCTTCCGCGTGGGGCAACTCAAGAGAGATCGACTCGATCGCCGCATGCTCACGGTGCCGTAGCAGCTCCGCGACGACGGCCTCATTCTCCTCCGGGGCAAACGTGCACGTGGAATACACCAGCCGCCCGCCTGTACGGAGAAGATCGAACCCCCGCACAATCAGGCGCTTCTGTAGCTTCGACAGCCGCTCGATCGTCCGCTGCGATGCACCGACCCGCATCGAGCGCTCCTTCCGGAGCGTTCCTTCTCCGGAGCAGGGAGCGTCGATCAGAATCCGGTCGAACACCCCCCCAAGCGGAAACTCCTCCCCCCGGCGGCCGAGCACGATGGCATGGACGACCTCCAGCCGGTTCAGATTGGCAAGCAGCGCCGGTTGTCTTCTACCCGACGGCTCGTTCACGACGAGCACTCCTTGGTTTTCCATTCGGGAAGCGATCTGAGTCGTCTTTCCGCCGGGCGCGGCGCAGAGATCCAAAACCCGCTCATCCGGCTTCGGATCGAGGATCCGGACAGGCACGGTCTGCGTAAGCTCCTGCACGTAGTACAGACCGAGCCAATGCTCGAGGGTGGCGCCGATCGACAGGCAGTCGGTGATGAGGATCTCCGGGTCCCACGTCCAAGGACGGGTGGTGATGCCCTGCCGCAACAGACGGGCCGCCAGATCGGCGGGGCTGACCCGCCCGGTCCGGACCCGCAGACTTGCCGGCGCAGCACGCTCTACGGTGTCGACGAACGCGTCCCAGTCAGGGATCAGATTCTTGTATCGCCACAGCCTGCTTCCCTCCGGGATCGCGCTCAAAATCGCTCTCCGAGCGCCCGAAGCAGTTCCTCGTGCACCGCTGCGTTGGAGGCGACAACCCCGGATTCCGGGTCATCGAGCGCCTCTCCGGCAGAGGTCGATACGCGCCCCCCCGCTTCGTTCACCAACAGCATTCCGGCAGCAACGTCCCACATCGACAATCCGCCATACCACACGCCGTCAACCCTGCCGCATGCAAGGAAGGCGAGGTCCAGGCACGCCGACCCTGTCGTACGCAACACCGCCGAAGAATCGATCAGAGCCCGGGTCCCCTCCACCATCCGCAGAGCGCGTCCTTTGACCTTGGAGAACCCCACCACGACCACCGCACCGGTCAGAGCGACCCTTGAAGAAACGTGGATCGCCGCTCCGTTCTTCTTTGCCCCGCCTCCGGCGATTGCCGTGTAGGTCTCGCACCGAAACGGATCGTGGATGCATCCCACCACCGGCCTGCCCTGGTGTGCCAATGCAATGGAGACGGAGACGTGGGGAATTCCCCGAACGAAGTTGTTCGTTCCATCGATCGGGTCGATGATCCATGTCCAGTCGGGGTCCTTCGCTGTCATCCCTGCTTCTTCACTGACAACACTAAACGTCGGATATACTTCCGACAGGCAGTCAACGATGATCTTCTCGGCGGCACGATCGACATCTGTAACCAGGTCCGCCGGGCCGTCTTTTGCTCGAACCGTCCGCGGGCGGCCGAGCGCGTCTCGAATCGTTTGCGCGCAGGCTACCGCTGCATCCGTGCCGGCCCGCAGCGCCCTCGCCAGATCTACCTTCTCGGAAGCCTTCATCTTTCGTCCCAAACGCCTTCGCGGCATCACAAGGCACGCACCGCCGGTTCGATACAAGACACCCGGCGATGCGCCAACAACGACCGTTTCCGGTCGATCTCTGCTATGAGTCGCTTCGCTCCCAATACACACGTGCTAGAGGAGCATTCGGGGCACGCTTCACTTGCAGCGTCCCCTTGCAGGCCCCCTCGATCGCCTTCCCGATCCGCTCGGCAAGATGACGATTGCTCGTGGCGATTTCGACACGCCCCGACCCTTGCTCGATCCACAAGATCCGTTGAAGCGGACGTGAGGCCGCCGCAGCTGCCTCCTGGTTGCGAGCGATCCTCAGGATTTCGTCGTGGTGTGCCTCCATGTAGCTTCCGGAAAGGTACACCCAACCAGCCGGATACCGGTCGATGGCCCGGCGACAAGCCGGACAGTGGTGGTGTTGCGCGGGTTCCACCGGAGGTCGCTCGGCGACCCGCCAGCGGCCGGTCTGATACGTGAGCCCGCAACGTGGGCAAACTGTGGGCTCCGGATACTTAGCTCCCTCGAAGTAGGGGTTGATGCTCTCTTGACCTACGCCGCCACGGCGTTCTCCTTGCCGCATCTGCATCACCTCGTCTACGTTTCCGTCCCGTTGTCGTTCTCACAGATGCACCGGAAATGCGAAAAGGGACAGCACAACGTTCACTGTCCCCACAAAGCCACTTCGAATCAGGCTATTCGCTCTTGCTGTCGACGAGTTTCTCAAGGTAGGCGATCGCTTCCCCCACAGTGGAGATCTTCTCCGCGTCCTCATCGGAGATCTCAACTCCGAACTCGTCCTCAAACTCCATGATCAGCTCGACTGTGTCCAACGAGTCGGCTCCGAGGTCCTCAACAAACGAAGACTCATCCAAAACCTCCTCTAGATCGACCATGAGCTGGTCGGATATTACAGATCTCACTCGATCCGCAATCTCGCTCATACGCCGTTACCTCCCCCTTCTGTTTCGCATAGCTAGGGGAATAATCCCCCGTTTACGCCAATGACTTGCCCAGTTATATAGGAAGCCCGATGCGAAAGCAAGAACGCCGCAACGTCGGCAATTTCCTTTGGTTCTGCAACGCGTCCGAGCGGAATCCTCTCCACCAGCTTCTCCCTCCAATCCTCGCCAAGCCCCGCGGTCATGTCGGTAGCAACGAACCCCGGCGCAAGCACGTTGACACGAAGCCCTCGACCGCCCACCTCCTTGGCGAGGCTGCGAACCATCCCCTCCAATCCGGCCTTTGCCGCTGCGTAGTTTGCCTGACCCGCGTTCCCCATTTCGCCGACCACGGAACCGATGCAGACGATCGCGCCGTTCCGTGAGCGCATCAATGTCCGTAGCAGCGTGTGGATGCACAGGTAGGCTCCCTTCAAGTTGACGTCAAGCACATCGTCCCACAACGTCTCCTTGAGTCGCAGCATCGCCCGATCCCTGACAATCCCTGCGTTGCAGACGAGGAAATCGACGTGCCCGTCTTGCTCCAAGACACGCTCCGCCGCGGCGGCGACACTCGCGGAACTCGATACATCCACGCGGGCGAAGCGACACGCGGGCAGCGTAGAAGCAAGAGCGGCTCCGGCTTCCTCGTTGCGTGCCCAGATCCACGTCGTGCATCCCTCGGCGCTGAGCCGTTCTACGATCGCTCTTCCGATTCCTCGGGTACCGCCTGTGACGACGGCGACTCGGTGTTCGAACTCGCCCATTCCTTCGCCTCCTCGTAGCTGAGGTATGCCAGTCCCGCTTCGTTGCGTTTTCCGATCCCGGCAAGCACCGCCCCCGGACCGACTTCGACAGCGTGCGTAACCCCTTCGGAACGCAGGGTTTGCAGGACCGACATCCATTCGACACTCGATGTCATCTGCGACAACATGAGTTCCTTCAGACGCTTCCCGCTCCGTACGACTTCACCCGTCACGGAGGATACGACGGGTACCACCGGATCCCCGAAGCGGAACGATTGGATCGTCGTCCTCAGCTGCCGCTCGGCAGCGCTCATCAGCGGAGAGTGGAACGGCCCCGAGACAGCTAGACGGATCGCTCTGCCTCCGGCAGAAGCAGCCCATGCCGCAACCTCGCTCAGTGCGTCGGACTCTCCCGAAATCACCGTCTGTTTCGGACTGTTCCGGTTGGCGACGACCACCCGTCCTTCGCTTCGACGGCACAGCTCTTCCACCGCCGCGGTGTCCAGTTTCACGATCGCCATCATCCCTCCGGCGACCTCGTCCATCAGGCTTCCGCGGTGGATCACAATCCGCAGAGCATCCAGCGGATCGAGAACACCGGACACAACAAGCGCCGGATACTCACCAAGACTGTGTCCGGCAACAGTGTGGCAGGCAGCGCCTGCCTGCTGAAGATCATCGGCTTTGAGTAAGCAGTCCACGAGAATCAACGGTTGTGCCGCGCGCGTTCGCGACCTGTCCGACGCGTCTGATTCGTTCAGAAGCGCCAACAAATCGAGCCCCGATTCGAGCGCCGCTCCGATCAAACGTCTTGCAAGAGCCGTATCCGGCCATCGCGAACTCGGAAGCGTTCCTTGACCGGGAAAGATCCATGCGGGAATGAAGCTCATGTCACCCTCCCCGACTGATACTACATCTGAGCGATGACCGCCCCGAAACACGCACCGGCGCCAAACGCCGTCATCAGCACCCGATCACCGGACTTGATCCGCCCGTCGCGGACCGCCTCATCGAGAGCGATCGGGATCGAAGCCGTTGATGTGTTGGCCACACGATCAAGGTTGACAATGACACGCTCCGGATGGATGCCGATCCGCCGCACAAGCGACTCGATGATCCGCAGGTTCGCTTGATGCGGAATCAGCCAATCCACTTGATCGAGCGTCATCCCCGCGCTGTCGAGAGCCTCCAACGAAGCCCGCGCCATCATCGAGACGGCGCTCCGATACACCCCGGCGCCTTCCATCTTGATGAAGTGCTGCCGCCGCTCCACCGTCTCGTGGCTGGCGGGGCTCTGTGTTCCACCCGCCGGTAGATGGAGAAGCATCGCCTTGCTGTGATCGCCGTGAATCGACGTGCCGAGAACTCCCCCCTGTTGGTTCTCCCCTCTCTCCATCACCACGGCACCAGCCCCATCGCCGAACAAGACACACGTCTTTCTGTCCGTCCAGTCGGTCATTCGCGACAGCGCCTCGATGCCAACAAGCAAGAGACACTTGCAGACACCGGCACGTAGAAGACCGTCTGCCACGGCCATCCCGTAGACAAACCCCGAACAGCCGGCCTTGATGTCGAAGAACGGACTGTCCCCCAATCCGACGCCCGCGGCGATAAAAGGTGACGTTCCAGGAAGGATCATCTCGGGGAAGTTCGTTGCAACGATCAAGAGGTCGATCTCCTCAACGCCCCGCCCGGCAGATGCCAGTGCATCCTTTGCCGCAGCGATCCCCAGTTCGGATACGTGTTCACCCTCTCCGAGGATGTGTCTTGAGCGAATCCCCGTCCGTTGAAGGATCCACTCGTTCGACGTATCGACCAGATGTTCAAGTTCCTCGTTGCTCACAGCCCTTTGAGGCAGTCGGCTCCCCGTACCCAGAATCCGTGCATGTGCAGTCACGCAGCCTTCCCTTCAACCGATTCCGCCAGATGTGTTCGCATCCCCGAAGACACGGCAAGGCGAGCGACGTCGATCGCGCCCAGGATGGCGTCGGCGTTCGAGCGACCGTGGGCCACGATCACGACACCGTCGACGCCGAGCAGCGGTGCGCCTCCCCTGCTTTGGTAGTCAAGTCTTCCGACAAGCTGTCGAAGCACCGGCCGCAAGAGCAACGCACCGAGTTTCGCGCGCACACTCGACTTCAATCCTGCCTTCAACAGCGAAACGATGGCTCCCACTCCACCTTCGGTCGCCTTCAGGAAGACATTCCCGACGAACCCGTCACAAACGACCACATCGACGGGCCGGCCGGTCAACAGCTGATGCGATTCTACATTGCCCGCAAATGCGATGGGAGCTGCTTCAAGCATCGAGTAGGTCTTCGAAGCTAGGCGGTTTCCCTTTCCCTGCTCTTCTCCGATGCTCAACAGCCCCACGCTCGGATCGGCAATCCCCATGACATCACGAGCGTAGATCGAACCCATCGACGCGAACTGAACCAGGTGTTCCGGCTCGCAATCGACCGTTGCCCCGACATCGATCAGGGCGAAGTCGTCCCCGCGAACCGACGGAAGATGAGCGACCAGGCCGGGGCGTGGAATCCCGTGAATCCGCCCGAGGACGAACAGGCTACCTGCGACAGCTGCACCCGTATTGCCGGGTGACACCAGCGCGTCTCCCGCTCCATCCCGAAGCGCACACAACCCACGCATCATCGATGAGTCTTTCTTGTTGCGAACCGCCCACACGGGAGGATCGTCCATTCGAATAACGGATTCTGAAGCGACAACGGAGAACTTCGATCCTTCGTGGACGCCTTGTTTCTTCAACGATGAGCGGACAGCTGCGGGATCGCCGACAAAGGCAACGTCTAAGTCGAACTTCCGCCCGGCCAAGATCCCACCTTCGATCAACGCATCGGGGGGTTGATCCCCCCCCATGACATCCAGAATGATTTGCATAGCTAACCTGCTTGGATTCTTTGGAAGCGAGGTCGAGCCTTCGAGGATTCGTTTGGTGCCGAGGGCGGGACTTGAACCCGCACGAACATAATGTTCACATGGCCCTCAACCATGCGCGTCTGCCAATTCCGCCACCTCGGCGATGACCATGATGTTAGCCCAGTGTCCAGCCTTCCGCAACAGGTGTGCAAGGAAGCGCGCGGCACTTGTCCCTACTTGTCTCTCGTGACCAATCGCCTTATGATGACGAGGCCCTGTGGAAACGACACAGAATGACATACAGCAAGAATCGACAGGGTGGTTTCGTCGCTTGAGTCTTGGGAGGTGGTTTCATGAGACGGGCCCCTCGTTTCATCGGTGGGCTTGCAGCCTGTCTGATGATCGTTTTCTTCTGTGTTTTCGCTGTTGTGGCTCAGGCCACGACCTATGCCGGCGTTACCTTTCCGTTGGGAGATGTCGCTTTTGCCGACCGTGCTGTTTCCTACGTCGAAGGAAGTTGCGTCCGGTGTGCGTTCAATGATCCCGAAGCCGCACTCGGTCCGCCCGATTGTGGCAACGATTCCTGTCTGTCGTGCGGAAGCTGTGATCCCTGTGCTGTATCACTCGGTTTTCGCCTCAGCGAAATCGATCTGCGGGCCTATCTTATCCTTGAATTCGTCGACAATCGGCTCCTCGATCAGCCCGGGGACGATCTCTTCATCTACGGCACGAATGATCACCCATGCCGCGTTGAGATCAGTGAAAACGGCAGTTCGTACATCCAAGTCGGTGAAGTCACCGGCTGTCCGGCTGCGATCGACATCGGCCCATACGTCAGTCCTCAACAGCAGTTCCGTTTCGTCCGTTTGAGCGATGTTCCCGCCGATGAGGATTTTTCACCTTGCCCGGGACCTTCGATCGACGCCGTCGGCGCGATGGGGATTGCGATCGCCCAAAGCACGGTGACAGAGTTTGCCGGTACGTTCGAGTTTTCGAGCAGCGGGCGTCTACAACTTTCGCTGGTGGGGTCACGGTCATCGATTCTGATCATCCTCGACACATCTTCGAGCATGAGCGACGCTTTCGAAGGCTCAACCAAGATCGACATCGCCAAGTCGGTTCTGATCGATCTGCTGCCGAGCATCCCCAGCGATGCATCGGTCGGACTCCGTGTCTTCGGCGGACAATGCGATACTACGCGGCAGGTATTCCCTGTGGAGCCGCTTGATCGGGCCCGGCTCGAACAGCAGATCGCAACCGTGGAATCAAGAGGCCGTACACCGCTTGCGTTCAATCTGACGGAAGCACGCGAGGATCTCCGCGGTATCTTCGGCGGAGCGCTGTTGCTCGTCGTGAGTGACGGACGTGACACATGCGGAGGCACTCCCGCTGCCGCAGCAGCAGATCTGGCACGATCGGTTCCGAACCTTGAGATCTATGTCGTCGGTTTCGACCTTGCCGACGATCCTCAAGCCCGTGAGGAACTGATGGCGATTGCCGATGTCGGAAACGGCACGTATCGAGCAGCGGAGACCGGAGCGGAACTGCTTCTCGCGCTCGAGGAGTCGCTCCAACTGCGCTACGCCATCTACGACGAGCAAGGGGTCGAGATCTACTCGGGGATCATCGGCGACGCCGGCCCGGAGGATCTTGATGTCGGTGAGTACCGGATCGTCATTCAGACAACTCCGAACCCGATCGAACGGACCGTCGAGGTCCTGCCCGATCAAACCACGCGGATCACGATTGATCCGGCGACGGGTGCCGTTAATGCAGTCGTTGTGCCATAAGGAGACGATTCGCCGCATATCGTTCGGAAGAGCTTCGGAAATGCGCAACCTGAGCCGACCCTGTGGGTTCGCTCAGGTTGTGTGTTTCTTGTTACAGGAATACGCCTCCATCAACCGCGAGGACGGCACCTGTAATGTAGGATGCCTCGTCCGAGACCAGGAATGACACCGCGTTTGCGACATCCTCGGCCGTTCCCAGTCTGGCAAGCGGGATCTTGCCCACCGCCTCCGCCGGACTGTGGTCACCACCAGCGATGAACCCAGGGTTGACCGCGTTCACACGGATGTTGTTCGCACCTTCGGTCTTTGCCAGCGTCAGTGTGAGCGCCACCACGCCTTCCTTTGCGATGACGTACGGCAAGGCATGGGGCGCTGCACGAGCAATCCCCGCCCGTGCAACCGCGAAATTCACAATCGCCCCCCCGCGCGGCCGCATCACGGGGATGATCTCCCGACAGCAAAGCATCGTGCTCATGAGGTTGCTGCGGAGCATCCGCTCCCACACATCAACCGTGGTCCGCCCGATCGGTTGATCCTCGAAATCGCCCACCGCGTTGATCCACGCACGCACCTCCCCGAAGCCCGCTGCCTCTTGCACGATGCGTTTCACATCCGCCTCTACAGTGACATCTCCGTGAAGATGTGCGAGCCGACCGCTCTCGCATCGGTCGACATCGCCCCGATGGACCACGGAACGACCGGCGGACGTTCGCCCCCTTCTTGCCTCCGGATCTCTATGGACGACAGCCACATGAAACCCATCCCTCGTCAGGCGTCGGGCAATCGCCGCACCCAGTCCCCTTGTTCCGCCGGTCACGACGGCAACGCGTTGGATCATTCTTGCACCGAGAGCGCCTCGACAACGGCCAGAATGTCGGTACGTACCAGATCCAGCTGCGCCGACAACTCCGCATGGTCGATAGAGGCAAGCTGAAGAAGAGGATCGGTCGAGGCCGACTCAAGATAGGCATCGATCTCGGAGATCACCCCGGTAAGCTCCTCGATCCCTTCCCTGCACTTCTCGTCCTCGATGAGCATCACACCGGCACGAAGCCGTTCTGTGGCTCGTCCGATCAGTGTCAGCAAATCCTGTTGGTTTGTTCCGTTCACAGACGTCAGCTCCTACGAGAGGATTGTGCCTAGTCCGACAGGTTTTCAGTTGTATCCGGGCCGGCCCCATGATCAAGCTTCTCCTGCAGTTCCCGAAGGGTTCTCTCCTTCATCCGGGACACCTGACGTTGCGAGATGCCAAGGGAATCACCGACCTGCGTTTGCGTCCGTCCTTGATAGAACAACCCCTCGATCACCTGTCGCTGGAGATCGGCAAGGCTTTCGATCGCAACCGCGATCCTTGCCCGCATATCAAACGAGAGATCTCCTTCCGAGGGCCGCAGCCGTTCGAGGCGCGGCGGCGCGGGGTTGGGATCCTCGTGTCTCCGCTCGCTGTCGATCGAGACGTACGTCATCGACTTCCTGCCCCGTAGCAACTCGCTCAGCTGCTCCTCGCTCAGTTCCACCCGGCTTGCCAGTTCAGCGATGGTCGGAGGTCGGCCAGCGTTTTGGAAGAACTCCTCTTCCACCTGATTCACACGGCGGTTCATCGTCTGAACCCACTGCGGAATCCGCACCGTCGTGTGCTTGTCGCGGATGTAGTGTCGAATCTCCCCTTTGATCAGGTGTGTAGCGTATGTTGAGAAGCGGATATTCCGTGCCAAGTCGAAGTTGGCAACAGCGTTGACAAGACCGATGTAGCCCGCCTGAACAAGATCCTCGAACGCCTCACCGGAATTCAGGTATCCATGCGCAATCGACTTCACGAGACCCACGTTCCGCCGGACAAGCGTTTCTCGGAGTTCACTTCGTGTTTGCTCAGAGGCTGTGTCCTCTCCGTCGGCAGAACGCAGCCGCGCAAGCAATTGCTCGTTGTTCAGCGTAGAAAAGCGCACTGTACTCATCAGAAGTCGTCCTGCCCAACACCCTCCCCACATACAATACAAGAGATCCACGGCTCATCGAAGAGACACCCGTGAGAAACCCGACGGAATCAGCCTCCCTGCAGAAGGTACACAAGACCGAACAACACGCTGATCACGGCAAGGATCCAACCGTCGCGGATCATGCCCTTCGCCGGCGCCGCATCCAGCGGCGACCGACATCCCTGCTCAAGGCATGCGTCGATCGCAGCGCGAAGCTCCAGGCGGTCGGCCAACTCCCCTCCGACAACCATTGTCCCCTGCCCGACAAACACGGTTGGCACGGCGAGCGCGTCCACATCGAAGCGCAATGCAAGCTCTTCGAGCAGGTCCAGGTTTCCTGGCTGCGTAATCTCATACGAGCCGATGCTAAGCTCCGGATGCTCGGTCTCCATCTCGTCGAGAACCGTTCGGATCTTCTCGCAATCGGGACACCCTTCCTGGTGGAAGTAGAGCACCAGCGGGTACAGTTCCTGGGCCCACGCGTTCCCCCCGACGACAGCAACCCCGATGACCACGGCAACAACCCATTTCAGCAAACTCGCCCTTCTCATTGCGATCCTAGCTCCCTGAGTGTCCGATCCCCGGTTAGATGTAGCCTATTTCGACACCGATGATCATCGCAACACCGATCAGAACCATGACAACGCCACTCACGAAATGCAGTTTCCCCATTCGCGCCGTCCGCCACTTCTCCGCCCGCGCCGTGGTGGTGAACCCCAGATGAACGAGAACAGTGATCGCCAACAGCGGAATGATGAACACAAGATTGTAGATCAGAAGCAGGCCGATCCCTTGCAGACGGCCTGTGGTTTGCGAAAGCAAGGACAGGATCGCAAGATACGGCCCCGACGTACAAGGAGCCAGAAACAGCGAATCCACGATCCCGGCGACAAACGCACCCGGGATCGTCACAGCCGACGACGTGATCTTCTTGACCGCCGGCTTCCAGCGCTCGGGGACTTCGATCGAGAGGAACCGTCCGTACCAGAGAAGATCCTTCATCTGCCACAGTCCGACAAGGATCGCGACGGACGACACCGCCAAGATGAACGGTTCTCGGAACGCTCGCGTGCCAAGGGTCATCCCCAGAACGCTGTAGACGACGAAACCCAGCACGAAGTACGCGATGTAGATCCCGGCGGAGAACGCAATCCCCGAAAGGAGCACCTTGCCCTTGCGGCCGATCACGAGGAGCGTTCCCAACAGAAGAATCAACACGGCAAAATCGCACGGATTGATCGAATCAAGCGCCGCTGCCGCAATCACCGCCCACAGCGTGACCCGATCGAGCGTCTCCAGCCGGTCGAGCGGAGATCCCGTTCCCGCTTCAACCTCGGCCACAGCCATGGAGACGAACTCCTCACGCGCCTCGGTGCCCCAGTCGAACGGGCTCTCCTCTCCACCGCGATCGTGCCATGTTTCGTCGACCACAGCCGTCTCCCCAAGAAACAGCGCCGTCTCTCCGCGATCGACATCGTACTGCCGGACGAGCCCCACGTAGAGGTTCTCATCTTCGCTGTCTCCGGCAGCGAGAACACGGACATCCAGAAGCGGAAGACGCGCCTTCAGGTCCAGTAGAAGAGTTGCCAGCGAGTCGGCGTACCGGCTTCCCGCCTGCTGGTACACGACAAGCTGTGTGGGCCGGTCGGGCAGCTTGTCCCACGGTGAGCCGGCCTGAGCCGCAACCGCCGCTTCGATGACTTGCCGCAGACGCAAGCTTGCACCCAGCTCCGACATCGTGATCGGCTCGACGCCGCGCTCATAGAACGTTGTGTTCACCATCGCCGTGTCGCCGATGAACAGGATCGGGACCGATCCGATATCCGCCTCATACACGGAAAGCATCGGACCCAGCAGGTCCATCGACCCCTCCGCATGGATCTCGTACTCCTCGATGTTGAGTTCGGGGAACTCCGATCGGAGTTCGGCCAAGTCTTCCTCAACCCGGGCGCAGTGAATGCACCCCTCTTCGTAGAACAACACGAGATCCGTGGCAAACGATGACCATGCGCAAAATGCCAACAGTCCAACAACAACTGCCAAGCCAAGCGTGTGATGTCGGGTCATGGTTGTCTTGATTCCTCGATTCACTTCTTTCCAGGCGTGTTCGCTACGTCCATGCGCGATCTCCGCTGCATGCGGCGACGAAACAGAGCGGCGGCAACCGCAGGTCGCCACCGCCATCCCATGTGGCTACGGTGTCGCCGACGTCTCGTCGTCTCCATCCGACAGCGATGCGGTCGTCATGTAGACATCCCACTGGATGATCCATGTATCGAACCCACCGACAAGACTGTACACGCCGGTTCGTCCGCCGAGAAGCAGCGACTCGGCAAGAAGCCCCGCGCGGTCTCCCGTCTCGTCGTAGAAGACAATGACCACGTCTTCGGGGATCGATTCGATCCAAACCGCTACGGCGTCTTCCTCCACATGAACCGCGCCCACAAGGTGGTTCTCCTCAAACGCCTCCGCGGAGCGCACATCCACAATGAGGACGTAGTTGCTGGCAAGGTACAGCGGATCCAGATAGCGGCTGTGGACCTCGAAGTCTTCGGGTGCCTCCCCGGGAGAGTTCGCCGCTTCACCGGTCAGCATGTCATCGCCGTACGCCCGGCGCCATCCGTCAAGCCCTCCCCGAAGCGCATAAACCTGGGTGAACCCGGCTTCGGCCAGTGCCTCCGCCGCAGCAAGCGCCCCTATGCCGTCTTCATCGTAGACAAACACCGGAACACCCGCTCGCAGCGAGTCCAGCGTTTCGAGAAGCCGCTCGGGGGCCACGGAAATCGCACCGTTGAGATGCGCCTGATCATAGACCGCCGGATCCCGAAGGTCGATCAACAGATAGTAATACTGGTACAGAAGATCGTTGGCCGGCAAGCCGTACTCGCCGGGACTCCGAACCGTCCCGATCAACCGAAGCGTTAGCATGCCGTTCGTGAGCGATGGATCGTTGGAATAGACGTTCACATTCTTTGCGAACGTCCCTGACCCGTAGGTCGTGAACTTCGCGATCAGCTCGATCGATTCACCGGGAGCGAGCTGGCTTCCAGTGATGTTGTTGACCGTCGTGCATCCGCACGTCGCCGTCACACGGCTGATCACCAGGGGTTCATCGCCCACGTTGGTCAGAACAAACGCGTGGGTGACCACATCTCCAACCAGGACTTCTCCGAACTCGTACACGGTATCGGCCTCGATACGAGGCACAGCGAACAGCGCGAGGGACATCGCGCAGACCACGGCAATCATGACCCAGAATGACCTTCTCAACACAACCTCCTTTTGCGGCTTCGGCCATCGCCGACTGTACACCCCGATGCGGCATCGCCGCAACCGACCCGATGGCGCCGGGGATGTTCCATCTACATCCGATGAGGCGAACGGTTTCGAACGCAGCCGGTTGCCGAGATCGGAAGCAACGCATATCATTCGTTTCCTATGCATGATATTCGATTCGCGGGTGAGCAGATCCTGGCCCGGCAACTGGAACTGGCCGAACAGAACCGTAAGCGGTTCTCGGAGCATGGCGTTCATGCCGTCGGCTTCATGGGAGCGATCGGCAGCGGGAAGACGTCGCTGATTGAAAGGATCATGGAGCGCCTGGAGAGGCGTGATCTCCGTTTCGGCGCGATCGCGGCGGACTCCGCCGGGGATGATGACCACCGTCGCTTCTTGTCGCACGGATCGGCTGCGGTCAACCTCAACACATGCGATGACTGCCATCTGGACGCTCACCGCGTCGGCCATGCCATCGATCAGATCCCTCTAGACACACTGGATGTACTGTTTGTCGAGAACGTCGGAAACCTCATCTGTCCGGCGGACTTCCCCCTTGGCACAGCGATCGATGCTGTCGTGATCTCCGTCACGGAAGGCGACGACATGGTCAGGAAGCACCCGAAGATCTTCACCCAGAACGATGTCCTTGTAATCAACAAGATCGACCTCGCTTCGGCCGTGGATGTCGATCCTCAGGTCCTTGTCAGAGACTACCTCGCGTTGAATCCGCATGGCCGGGTTCTTCTCACCAACGCTCGTAGCGCCGAAGGCATCGAGGAGTTGATGGTTGCCCTGGAGATCCCGTGCACGAATACTCGGTAGCCGCCGAACTGATCTCGGCCGTTCTTCCTCACTTGGAGGGCGTTCCCGGGAAGATCGTGTCCGTCGTGCTCCGAAAAGGCGAACTCCGGATCCTCTCCGACCACGCCTTGCAGGAAGCGTTCTCGATCGCCTCCACAGGAACACGTCTCGAAGGCGCCGCGCTTGTCATCGAGCGGGTGCCGGCGTCCGTTCACTGTCCTTATTGCGGGTTTCAGGGACAACCGGAGACGCTTTCGGATCCGCGCTTTCATCTTGCGGTCCCCATTCTTTCCTGCCCTCAGTGCAGCAAGGACGTCGAGATCATCGCCGGGCGTGAGCTGATCATCGACCGGTTCACCGTCGATGAGGACGCAACCGTAGATTCCGTAGACAGGATGACCGATGCATGAGCAGCGCCGCCTGCACGTTCAAGGCGTTGTTCAAGGCGTCGGGTTCCGTCCGTTTGTCTACCGTATTGCGACGTCTCTGCAGCTTTCCGGCTCGGTGCGAAACCTTGGAGACGCCGGCGTCGAAATCATCGTTGCCGGTCTTCCCGAAGACCTCGACAGGTTTTCAACCACGCTGCAGAACGACCTCCCGCCGCTAGCGCGGATCGATACCCTGACTTGCGAAGAGGTACGATCGGTCGAGGAACGCGGTGCCAACGCCTTCGCCATCCTCCCGTCGGGAGGAGAGAACAACGCCACGTCACTCTCCGGCTCGTTGCCGCCCGACATCTCCGTGTGCGATGACTGTCTGAAGGACATCCGCGGCCCGTCTCGCTATCAGAGCTACTGGGCAACAACCTGCACCAACTGCGGCCCACGTTTTACCGTCATCGAGGACCTTCCCTACGATCGCCCGCAAACGACCATGGTATCGTTCCCGATGTGTTCTTCCTGCAGAAACGAGTACACGAACCCCGGGGATCGACGGTTCCATGCACAGACCATCGCCTGCCAGGCGTGCGGACCCCATCTGATCTGGGAATCCTGGACCCAGCCCGAAGGCCGCCACCTTTCTTCCGATGATGCCGCATTGGACGAGGCGGCGGCGGCGCTCATTGCCGGAGAGATCGTGGCGATCAAGGGGATCGGCGGAACGCACCTCGCGTGTTCAGCGCAGATCGCCTCAGCGGTCGAGACGCTTCGATCCAGGTTGGGACGACCCCAACAGCCGTTCGCCCTGATGGCCCGGGAGTCGGATATCGCAGGAATCGCCGCTCCCTCGGACAGCGAGTGGGAGCAGCTTCGGCACCCCCGCAGACCGATCGTTCTCCTCGACAGCAACCGCGGTCTTCCGAAGGGGATTGCCCCCGGACTTCACACCGTGGGGATCATGCTCCCGTATTCGGGTCTTCACCACCTTCTTCTAGACCGTGTAGCAGGCCCGCTCGTCATGACCAGCGCCAACCTTCCGGGTCGACCGATGCAGATCGATAACGATCAAATCCGTCGCGATCTGCGGGGGATCGCCGATGCCGCGTTGCTGCACGATCGTCGAATCGCGCACCGATGTGACGATTCCGTGATCCGTGTTGTCGATCACCATCCGCGCCTTCTGCGGCGCTCGCGCGGCTATGTGCCGTCTCCGGTCTCTCTGAACATCTGTCGATCCGATCGAGATCGGATTCCCTGCGGCTCCGGCCGCGTTCTTGCTCTCGGAGCAGACTCGGACGTGACGGTCGCTGTGGGGGATTCGCAGCGGGTCATCGCCTCCCAGTACATCGGCACTGTCGATAACCCGGAGACTCTCCTGTTCCTCCATCAGGCCATCGAGCACCTGCTGAAACTGACAGGAACCCTCGAAATCGACGTTGTCGCCTGCGATCTCCACCCGGGATTCCTCACCGGCCAGGTCGCACGTGAGTTGGCAACAAGGTTCGGGGCCTCCGTTCGCCAGATCCAGCACCATGAGGCGCATTTCGCGTCGGTGATCGCCGAGCACGGACTGAATGAGGCCATCGGAGTTGTACTCGATGGTTACGGGTATGGACACGATGCTTCGGCGTGGGGAGGGGAGTTGTTCACCTACAGCGAACACGAAGTCCGGCGCATCGGCTCAACAACTCCTTCGCCTCTGCCAGGAGGGGACCTCTCAGCTCGCGCTCCGCTTCGTGTCGGAGCGGGATACCTCTATCAAGCAGGCAAGACTTCCGACCGTGTTCTGCAGTTCTTGATCGAGCATGGAATCAGGCCCCCGGAAGCTCAAACAATCACCCAGCAGATCGTTCGGGGCGTAAATTGCCCACCGACCACAAGCGCCGGGCGCTTTCTGGATTCCGTCTCCGCGCTCCTCGATGTCTGCCGCCTGCGTACCTATGAAGGGGAGCCGGCGATGAAGCTCGAATCCGCCGCTCTCAAGGGCAGCACGATCCCTATCTGCGCGGGGATTGTGGACGACGGTGGATTCCTCAAGGTCGATGCGCCCTCGGCTTTCGAGGAGCTTCACGCCTTTGCCGATCAGGCGGCCGCACGCACGGCTGATCTTGCGATATCCGCCGAGACTTGGCTGGGCACACGGTTCGGTGAAGCGGCTGTTCGTATCGCGGAGAGAACGGGAATCGACGATATCTGCTTCAGCGGGGGGGTGGCTATCAACGAGACGATCACGCAGGCACTTCAGCGAACGGTGGAACAGGCCGGCCTACGGCTTCACGTCAACGAAGCCGTCCCTTGCGGAGATGGAGGCATCTCCTTCGGGCAGGTTGCCGCCGCGTTCCTTCTTCCGAAGGCGGACGGATAACCCTTCTCCTCCCGCCTCCCGTTTCGTTTCGTCGCCGTGCGACTGCCTCCTAGTAGCACACGCCGAACAGCAGACACAGCAGATCACAACCCGACACGAGGACCGCCACCGCAACCAACAACAGCAACACCATGATGGTTCTCATGCAATCATTCTACTCTCCTACGTCCAACGGCACGAACGCCTCCTCGGCCAACCACGCTTCTTGCATCCCGTCCACCAAGAAGGTATCAATTCGACCATGGCCAAGTCGTCGTGGTTGCTCGTCGCGGGAGCCGTTCTCGGCGTGTTGCTCGCAATCCAATGGACGTTCTGGACACAGATGTCCGACAAAGAACGGGTGATTGCCTCAAGCCCGTTCCCGATTGTCGGGCGATCGGCCCCGAGCTTCGAACTGCCGACGCTTGACGACCAGATCGTCCGATCCGACGACTTGAAGAGGCCGTACATCCTCTACTTCTGGTCGACGAGCTGTACCATCTGCAAGCGCGAACTGCCTCTGTTGGACGCTTACGACGCCCGGTACGGCGGCAGCGTTCCTCTGGTCACCGTTTGCGGCGGCACGTCTGAGGATGCAGCAAGGGAGCTGGTGGAGAGCTACGGCCTGCAGGCGTTGGTCCTCTACGATTCGCATCGGCGTGTCTCACGCGCCTTTCAGCCCGCCGACCCCGACGATGGCCATCACGTGACCACTTATCCCTTCCTCGCGTTGGTCGACGAAACCGGACTGGTCGTGTACGCTAGGAGCGGCCGCATCCCCTCGGTCGAGCAACTGATCGAGGTGATGATCACACTGGAGTTTCCGGTTCCGGAGACACCGGCTGACGGTTCGATCGATCCCCTCTCAGCGCAGCCACTCCAGCTTCCGTAGCACAGTCAACCTCAAGAGCTGATCCGCGTCCCTTTCGCCCGATCCCGCCGACTGCTTCGGCTGAGCGACGCACCGATCTGTTGCAGCTCAACGGAAGCAGGGTGAAGTGCCGTGCATGCGGTCCTACGGAGCGGTCCCGGGGTGGGCGAGCCACTCCTCGATCTGGCGGCACCATTGGTCCTGCATTTGCACGTTCGTACTGTGAACGGTTTCGCGATCGTACCGATCCTGCATCGATTCCAAACGTCCGAGAATCGACCCTGCAGTGTCTTGGATCGCCTGTTGCATCAGCTGCTTGGCGGCCGAGTCGCTCGCCGCTTGCACCGTAATTTCCGCAAGAGCATCCCGAAGCTTCCGGGTATAGACTTCCTGAAGATCGAAGTGGCCTTGCTCGTGTCGCAAAGTGTTCCCCGATACCCGAGAAAGCACACACCACGAACCGCGACAATCCATCAGATTGAGAACCTGAACCGATGCCGGGCTGACGTGGCTGACGTACGAGCGGGTATCCCAGTCGTATTCCGTTACGACAGAGATCCGCCATTGAACTTCGATGTTGATTTCCGCGGGCGTCATGCTGTCGGCATCCGGCGGCGCGACCCCTGAGAAATCTCCCCATCCAAGGGGGCGCTCCGAACTCCACAACAACATGCCACTCTCTACCGACTGTGCCCACCCTACCGATGAGAGAACACAGACAGAGAGAAGAACCGCCAAGGAAACACGTAGGCTGTTCCTCATCGCCACCCTTTCCGGCTTCGTGGTTTCCCCACCACACGAGCATCATACCAGACTTGTCCGGCAGCGATCAATCCATTTCGTGGCGGCTACCACCCGCCGCCACCGCCTCCTCCGAACCCTCCTCCGGAGAACCCTCCTCCGAACGAAGCGCCGCCGCCCCATGCGGACCGCCCGGAACCGGAGGTTCGCGGAGCGCTGACAAACGTGCGGTTCATCCCCGAAGAAAGCCGCATCATCGAGAGAGCGAACATGTGACCGTGAAAGACAGATCCTGCACCAGCATACCAGTTCGGTGGCTCTCGGAACGCCCCCTCAAACGAGCGGCTCCAGACATCGGTGAGATCAAACGCCATGGCGTACGGGAGCAGTTCCTCATAGTGCTTCGGCGTCTGTTCGGGAGCATGATGGAACTCCATACGATCTCGCTCGGCGCGGCCGATGTACTCGGCAAGGCCGAGAACCTTTTCCAACGCGCGAACCCCTTTGGAGGTCTTGCGCGGCATGATCGGACCGAAAGCGGCAACGATCGCACCACTGACAGCGATTGCGACTCCGAGATAGAGCGCCGTGGAGAAAGCGATCATCAAGCCGAACGCTCCGATGACGATCCCCGCGGTGACATAGGCCGAGCGAACCCGTTCGGGGTTGCTCGGATAGAGCCCCTTGGCGATCAGTCCCGAGTACAGTTTCGACTTGATCGCTGGCAACTCGCGGTAGAAGCTGTTCTCCATTGAAGACAACGAGCGTTCGTCGCTGTGAGAGCTGTCGAATACGGCGTCCAGCAGTTTCGTCTCCGACGCCGACAGGTCCTTCGTTTCGCGCTGGATCCTCTCGAAGACATGATCGGTGATCTCGTCACGACCCTCCGCCTTCTCGGCACGAATCCGCAGGTATCCTTTGACGGCAAGTCCGATGATCATCGCCGAGATATCCCGGAGGTCTGCACGGTCATCAATGACGATCCCCGCCTCGCCGGGGTGCAGATCCGGCGGTGGAGAGAACTCCGGGGCAATGGTTCCTTTTCTCGGATCTCGGCCTTTGCGCCACCACACCCCAAGCATCAACGCAAACACGAGGATCGGGATCAAGGCGTAAAGGTTGTTGCGGACAAACCACAGGATGTCATCGCCAACCGTTGCGGGAATCAGCCCCGATGCGCTCCGTGGCAAGAGGACATCAACCGTCAGCCCCTCACCCGGCGACAGCGACCCGATCTCGAAGACCAGCCTTCCTTGAGCGTCGACTGCCGCCTCGGCACCGCCGATGAGACTGCCGAGCGGCGCGTATGACGTCGTCAGGACGGACGGCGCCTCAACCCCTTCCGGCAAAGAGACTACAGCGGATGCGTGATCGATCGGGATCCGCCAGTCGTTGCCGGTGACGTTCCAATACAGCTGGACCGACTCCTCCGAGAAGATGAACGCTCGTTCGACGTCGTACGAAATCCGGTAGATGTGTCGACCGGTCACGGTGGCTTGAGCATCCCCGATCTTGAGCACAAGGCGATCACCGGAGCGCTTCTGATCGTACGGCACCGGCGCGCCATCAAGCATCACCGCCTTCACCGAGACCCGAATCGCCGCTCTCTCTCCGGACGGCAGCCGCTCGGAAACCTTGATCTCACGAAGGATTCCGTGATGAGCCGAAGCGAAGTCCACAGTCAGTGTCTCTGTCACGCCGAGGATGGACGGTGGCCGGATGTCGAGTTCGGCGAGGAAATCCACGACACGCAAAGAGCCGACCGTCGCCCATGAGCAGGCGATGACCGCCACAAGGATCAGCCCCAGGATACGGTGTCCCCTGCCACAGGCCATCAGAAGCTCACTTCGGGCGCTTCCCGCTGTTCCGCATCCTCGAGTTTGTAGAAATCACGCGGCTTGAAGCGGAACAGCCCCGAGATCAGGTTGTTCGGGAAGACGGCGATCCGGGTGTTATAGTCCCGTACGACCGCGTTGTAATAGCGACGAGCCCGCTCGATTTCCTGCTCGAGCGCTTCCAGCGATCCCTGCAACTGGAGGAAGTTCGTGTTGGCCTTCAGCTCAGGGTAGTTCTCGGCCACCGCAAACAACGTCTTCAACGCCCCGGCGAGCCCGGCATCGGCGGCAGCCTGTTCGGCAGGCCCCTTAGCGTTTACAGCCCGAGCACGCGCCTCGATGAACGAACCACCTGGTGCAAGACTAAGAGTAGCACTTACTGGACTTACTGTA
>CAZKPU010000029.1:0-23331 GCA_964554715.1 uncultured Thermotogae bacterium
ACACATACCCCATTTCCATCGCGTGCGCGTGCACAACGGCATAGAAATACGGTATGTGTCCCCGGATTAGTAGGCTCGGGAGAAGTAGGCCTTGCCGAAGGCGGGTTTGCCGCACACGGCGCAGATCTGACCTTCGGGGTTCCACTCGGGGTTCAAATCCAGAGGGAAACACCGTGAGGTGGCTTTGGTGTCTTCTTTGATCTTGGCTTCGCACTCGTCGGTAGCGCAGTGCCAGATGAGCGACCAACCGCCGTCGACTTGCTCCTTGAGTTCGTCGTAGGTCGAGGCTTCGTGCAGGTGCGCGTCGCGGAATTCGGTGGCATCGCGGAGCATCCCGTTCTGGATCTCCTCCAGCAGCTCGGGGATCCGCGCGGCCAGATCATCGAGGGCGATGATCTGCTTTCCGTCCTTGCCTGGGATGTCGCGGCGCCCGGCCATCACCGAGCGTCCGGCAACGTCGCGGGGGCCGATCTCGAGCCGCACGGGAACACCTCGCATCTCCCAATCGTTGAACTTGAACCCCGGTGACAGGCCGTCCCGTGTGTCCACATGCAGCCGGATCCCGCCAGCCTCCAACACGGCCTTGACTTCGTCAGCAAACGAGTAGACCAGCTCGCGCTCTTCGTCCTTCTTCCAGATCGGGACGATCACCGCCTGGATCGGAGCAAGGTGAGGCGGCAGACGCAGTCCCTTGTCGTCGCCATGGGCCATGATGATCCCGCCAACCATGCGGGTCGACACGCCCCACGATGTCGTCCATGCGTGTTTCAGCACGTTGTCTTCGTCCAGGTAGTCGATCCCGAATGCCTTGGCGAAGTTCTGCCCCAAGAAGTGCGACGTCCCGGACTGCAGTGCCCAGGTGTTCCCCATCATCGCCTCGATGGTGTACGAATCGCTGGCGCCGGCGAACTTCTCTTGCGGGCTCTTGAGACCCTTGATCACAGGGATTGCCGCATCGCGCACGGCAAAGTCTGCGTACTGATCGAGGATCGACAGCGTCTCGGCGACCGCTTCCTGTTCGCTGGCGTGAGCCGTGTGCCCCTCTTGCCAGAGGAACTCTGTGGTCCGCAAGAACAATCGGGGACGTTGCTCCCACCGTACGACGTTGGCCCACTGATTGATCAGCATCGGCAGATCGCGGTACGACTGGATCCAGTCGGCAAACGCGTGTCCGATGACGGTCTCGGAGGTCGGCCGCACAACCAGCGGCTCCTCCAGCTCCTTCCCGCCACCGTGCGTGACCACGGCAAGCTCGGGCTTGAACCCTTCGACGTGCTCCGCTTCTTTGGCGATGAAGCTCATCGGGATGAACAGCGGGAAGTAGGCGTTCTTGTGCCCCGTCGCCTTGAATCGGGCGTCCAGGGAGGACTTGATGTTCTCCCACAGCTCGTAGCCGTAGGGTTTGATGATCATGCAGCCGCGCACCGGCGCATAGTCGGCCAGATCGGCCATCTGTACGACATCCGTGTACCAGCGTGCGTAGTCTTCACTGCGTGGTGTCACGCCCTGTGCAGCCATGTGGATTCCTCGCTTCCCGATCGATTGCCTGATGGTCGTCCGGCCAAAACCTTGTGCAGTGTACCGATCGGATGGCGTCGCTGCACGAACCGTACTACTCCGATCGGCCGTCTTCTTCCTGGTAGCAGCTGGCTTTGTTCGCGTACATCATGTGGTCGGCTTCGGCGAGCAGCTGCTCCAGAGGACGAGGCTGGCGAGGGTTCCACTCCGCCCAGCCGATGGCGAGCGTCAACGGGAAATCGACCAGCGCTGTGTGGGCACTCCAGTCGGCCATCGCTCGCTTCAACCGCTCCCGGACGGCTTCGAGCCGGTGTGCTGTCTCGGGAAGCACGATGAGGAACTCGTCGCCACCGTAGCGGATGACCCAATCCACGTCACGAACGTTCTCGCTCAGCAACGTCGCCACGTCCCGCAACACAAGATCGCCCACCTGATGTCCAAGAAGATCGTTGACCTCCTTGAACCGATTCACATCGATCATCAAGAACGCCACAGGATGCTCGTATCGCTCGGAGCGCAGGATTTCCTGTTCGATCACTTCGTTGAAGTATCGCCTGTTGTACACACCGGTCAGCGGATCGAGCATCGCTTGCGAGCGGAGCTTCTCCTGCAAGCGAAGTCTGCGGATCGCTTCTGCGGCATGTCCGGCAAGCAGCTCGATCGTGTGGGTATCTTCCTCGGTGAACACCCGCGGCTTGCGTGATGCGATGTACAACGCGGCAACATTCCCCACCGGAACGGCAAGCGCGGAAATGCGCGGGGACGGCTCTGTGTCCGGGTGCGCTGATCTTCCGGATTCATAGACGATCGCCGGCTTCATCGTGTGGAATGCGCTTGCAACACAACTTCCGTAACTGAGAGGCAGTGCACTCCCTGCTGGCTCGATGTCCCCCGAACACGCACCCAGAATCAGTTTGCCGTCTTTCTCCACATACATGGCACAGAACTCGTGTGCCAGGACATTCTCGCCAACAGAGACCGTGAGACAGCAAACCTTCTCCTCGGATTCGCATGCGGCAAGCCGCAACGCCGCATCGTGCAGGCGGTGGATCCGCTCGTTGGCCTGTTCGGCGCGACGTTCCGCAAGAACACGCTGACTGATGTCCTTGACCACTAGGAGCGTGTGTCGCTTCTGATCCAGCGAGATCGCGGCCGCTTGCAGCTCGACATCAAACGGGGTTCCGTCTCGACGGATTCCGGTGGTGCGTCCTTGGAGCGAGGTGATCTGTTCCGACATGGAACGGGCCGGTTCCTCTTGCGCTCTCTCCGGGTGCTCTACATCCAAGAACAGATCGATCGGAGCCCCGACAAGTTCGTCACGGGGATATCCGCTCATGTCGGCCATGGCGGGGTTGACCACCGTGATACACCCATTCTCGTCCAGCAGGAGAATCGCATCCGCACTGGCTTCGAAAATGGTGCGGTACCGCCCCTCGCTCTCCCGAAGAGCGTTCTCGGTCAAGGCGCTGTCGAGGAGTTCCTCCTGAAGCCGCTCAAGCAGAGCCGCATTCACCATCGCGATCGCCGCTTGGTTCGTATAGGCCTCAATCAGTCGGATGGCGTCTTCCCGCGGGCGACGTTGGTCGATCGGGTCATCCAGCGACAGGATTCCCAGCAGCTCTCCGTTTGTCCCGAGGAGGGGGACAATGAGCCCGTCTTCGGCATGCCACGTCTCATCGCAAGGATCCTCGCGCTCCGAAGAGGAGACAAACCTGTCGCCAAGGGCATCTTTCCAATCGATCTCGCCTTCCCGGATGAAGTACGACCGGCTGATCCGGAAACGCTTGGCAAAGAAGGGCTCGATCTCGTCCGACGTGAAGTGGGCGTTCGCAAGGCGCTCGACCTCCGCCGGCTTCAGTCCGGCAAATGCCGTGGGCTCAAGAACGCCGGTTTCGGGGTCGCGCACGTTGAGGACGGCACGCTGGTACCCCAGATCGACCGCTCCCTGAACCACGCTGTCGAACACTTGGGCAAGATCGAGATCGCGGTGAAGCAACTCACATGCCCGGAGGGCATGCGACAGCTGCGTCGCCACACGTTGTGCTTCTGTCTGCGTCGAACCGCCCTTGCGATCGGGGTTCGATGTCCTGTGCGTCACTCCAGAAGGCCTTCTCCGCGCTTTCGTCGTTGTTTACATACACTGACAATCAAACAACATTATAGCTTAATTCAGTGTTTATGGCATCCTTCAGCTCAGTGTACAGGGATTTGACATCTCGCACAACCGCATGAACTTCCGAAGACAGACTTCGACCGCCGGACATGTGGAGGAACGCACCTCGTCGTTGCGTTAACTCCCTCCGTGCGTGGAAGATGCCGGCAGCCCGGCCAGCCCGAGAACCGCTACGGCTTCTTGGAAGCGCGGATCCTCTCTGTAGGGATCGAAGACCGACTCAAGACGGAGTTCGCGCAACAGGGGATCGCGCCCAGCGATGGCACGAGACAATTCGGCGAACCCCTCATCCACGTGACCGGCCGCGAAGTGGACTTGTGCCAACACGTACGATTGATTGGGCTGCTGAGGCATCTCTGCAATCTCGGAGATCAGCTCCTCCACTCTTGCATGCTGTCCGGCTTGGATCGCACAGAGCGCCCGCAGATCGGTAGACCACAGGAGGATCTTCTGCAGCCTCATCTGATCGGCCGGCATGTTGTCGAGAAGTGTGACCGCTTCCTCATGACGGCCGGTCCGAACCAACGCATAGGCAAGATAGAGGGGGGTGCCCTCATTCCCCGGGTGAAGTTCTTGAGATCGGCGGAGTACGGTCACGGCTTCGTCGAACCGCCGCAGGAAGTTGAGGAGAATCCCGACCCTCTGCCCGAGGATCGGGGCACTCAGGGATTGCCCCCGAAACTCGTCAATGAAGGCTTCAGCCGGTCCGCCATCGCCTTGGGTCAAGCGAACGTAGGCGTGGAAAAACTTGATCACCGGATCGGCCGGAGCGTTTCGCTGGAGGATCTCCTGAACAAGCCTTTCGGCTTCATCCCAGTTCCAGAACGCCATTTCCGTCTCGGCAAGCGATACCACCGCCGGTGCGAATCCGGGCTCAACTTCCAGCGCCTTCCGGAACGATGTTTGCGCTTCCTCCAGCCGTCCGAGTTCTTGCAGGGTTGCCCCCTTGGCGTAACGGATCATCAATGAGTGGGGATCGAGCTCCGAAGCTTTCTGGATCTCGTGAAGAGCTTCTTCGGAACGGCCCAGGTTCATCAGTTCGTTGGCGTACCAGTGGTGGGCTGATGTGTAGTTCGGATTGAGGGCGATCGCGCGGAGAAACTCCGCTTCGGCCGTTTCGTGATCTCGCTCGAACTCGGCGTAGACCAACCCCAGAGAAGCGTGTGCTTCAGCCAGTTCGGGGTCGAGTTCGATCGCCTTCCGCGCCGCTTCACGTGCTTTGGGAAACGCCTCGCTCGGCTGGGCGTGTCCGTGATTGGCCATGACGGTA
Organism: uncultured Thermotogae bacterium; assembly: GCA_964554715.1. Taxonomy (GTDB): domain Bacteria; phylum Bipolaricaulota; class Bipolaricaulia; order UBA7950; family UBA9294; genus RXOA01. Next base: position 4,962 of record CAZKPU010000029.1, read on the forward strand.
TAGCAATCGGCCAAACCGGAGTAAGCAACGGCGAATCCGGGATCCGCTTCGATGGCTTGCTGGAAGTACTCGATCGCCTTCTCCATCGCCTCCCGGGACCTTCGGCTCCAGAAGTGACGACCCCGGAGATACAGCGTGTACGCTGCAAGATCGACGGTCGGGCGCTTACGGGGTGCGGTTCCTGCCGGAGCTGGTTCGGCTGGGTACAGAACGGATCGCAGCTCTTCAGCGACGTCGTGTGCGATTCCTTCTTGAATCGAAAACACATCGGCAAGCGTCCGATCATAGCGTTGCGACCACAGATGCTCCTCGTTCGCAGCGTTGATCAGCTGAACGGTAATCCGCACGAGGTCGCCCGACTTGCGGACGCTTCCCTCCAGCACGCTGCCGACTCCCAATTCTTGCCCGATCTGACGCACCGGGATATCCGTTCCCTTGTAGGTCATCACCGACGTCTGGGCAATCACCTTCAGTCCGGGGATTTTCGACAGGGTGTAGATCAACTCCTCGGTCATACCGTCGGTGAAGTACGCATCATCGGGATCGGGGCTGATGTTGATCAGCGGGAGCACGGCGACGCGATCCATCGAGGCCGACGGTCTGGAATCGGAGGCCGCTTTCTCCCACGGCATCACGATCCGATACACTTCCATCGGCTGTTCGACATTCTTCAGAGTCTTGCGGCCCAGGTTCTGCATTTGCAGGTCCAGCTTGTTCCAGACATGTCCGTGGGCGGGTTGCGAGAGGCAGACACCTCCCGGTTCCGCGAGCGGCTCAATGCGAGATGCGATGTTGACGCCGTCGCCGAATACATCCTCACCCCGACAGATCACATCACCCGCGTGAAGCCCGATCCTCACCAAGAACCTCCGGTCCTCAGCGACGTCTTGATTCCGCTGGTGGAAACGCTTCTGAATGTCCACGGCACACGTGACCGCCTGCAGCATGCTCGCAAACTCCACCAAGAACCCATCCCCCATCGTCTTCACCTCGCGTCCGCCGTGGGCCGCAAGCAGATCGCGGATCGTGTCGTTGTGCTCCGACAGAAGCTCCAACGCTACCCGTTCGTTCCGTTGAACAAGACGCGTATAGCCGACAATGTCGGTGATCATCAGCGCAGACAAGCGTCGTATTTCGTTCGATCGGTTCATTCGATTCCTGGTCCTTGGACGAGATCATTCATTCTACCACAGCATGCTGACATCGGCCTTCCTTCGATATTGCACGGACCGCCGCGAAGGAGTACCCTTCGAGTGTTACGAATTCTAGAGAGGTGTTACTTGAATCATACCGTCCGTTTCAGCGTATCCATGGAAGAGAAGCTTGTTGCCGCTCTCGACAACATGGCCGACAAGCGAGGTTACAGCTGTCGGTCCGAGGCGATTCGTGATGCCATCCGGACTCAGCTAATCGAAGACGAGTGGGACGGGCATAGCGAAGTCGTCGGCGTGATCACATTGCTCTACGACCATCACATGCACGGTCTTTCGCAGAAGCTGACAGAGATCCAGCATCACGCGGAATCGTGCATCATCTCTACGACGCACATCCATCTCGGGGCCGACATGTGCCTTGAACTGATCGCCGTACGAGGCGATGCGACAACACTTCGAGCCCTCGCCGATCGACTCCGAAGCTTGAAAGGTGTCAAACACGGAAACCTCACCGGAACCTCCACAGGAGCGAACCTTCCATGACCACAGATCAGGAGGTCTCAATGACGAATCTTCACAAGGCAGGACGTATCCTTCTGGCATCGATGTTGCTGGCTGCAGGGTTGAGCCTGTTCGTGACCGCAACGCCGATCATCGTTGCCACCCATGCTGTCCTCGGGGAATTCGCCGGCATCGTCGGTGGTGATGAGATTACTGTCGAGACGCTGATCCCATCAGGGTTTTGCCCGGCGCACTACGACCTCGCGCCAAGCGACCTGGCCAGCGTTGCGCATGCCCAGCTGTTGATCTACTCAGGCCTTGAGCCATGGATGGACACTCTCTGTGCCGCGGTCGGGTCCGAGGCGTCGATCCTTCAGTTGCCCGGGGAGTGGAACACACCGCATACCGCCACAGTCAAGCTCAACGGAATCGCAGATCGGCTCTCTGTCTTGTTCCCGGAAAACGCTGGCAAGTTTGCATCCCGTGCAGCGTTGTATGAAAACGAGCTTGAACAGCTGAATGTCGAACTCACCACCCGGGCCGCCGAGTTGGGAAGCGAAGACATCCGTGTGATCTGTGTCGCTTGGCAGGCGGAGTTCGTCGAATGGCTTGGATTCGACATCACAGCGACATATGGAAGAACAGAGGATCTCTCTCTCCGCGACCTTGTCGATCTCACACAGATCGGTCGAGATGCAGACGTCACGTTGGTGGTCGACAACTTGCAGAGTGGAGTGCAATTCGGCGCGAAGCTGGCTCGGGAGATCGGAGCGGTCCACGTGGTCTTGTCGAACTTCCCTGGCGCGCTGCCCCATACGGCGACGTTCCTTGATCTGCTTCGGGCCAACGCCGACGCTCTCTTCACGGCGATGACCCCGCTTCTGTAGCAGTCAAGATGTGACCGACCTGTACCAAGAGGGCCGGACCGGCATCGCCAATGGATGGCAGCAACGAGTCGCTTGAAGGAGGAGCAACCACGATGAATCGTCAGAACAGCGGTCCCGATCCCGAGTTCATCTCTCACGGACGCGATCTGGATGTCTTGATCGCACAGGGCGTGGCCCTACATGGCCACCTGGGTCCCTACCTTGTGTCCGGAATCCGTATGGGCTTGCTCGCACTCGATCTCCTCGGCTGTTCCGGATACTCGGACATCCAAGCGGAGTCCGACGCCGGATCGAAAACGCCGCTTTCGTGCCTGAGCGACGGGATCCAGATCGGCTGCGGATGTACGCCGGGAAAAGGAAACCTCCGGATCACCTCATGGTGTCGCCCGCGTGCCTGGTTCGCAGATCAGAACGGAAGAACGGTCACGATCGAGATCCGGCCCGAAGTAACGGCTTCGTTCCGCAGGCACTCGATCGAGCAGGCGAGCGAGTACGCCAAGAAGCTTCCGTTGGAGGAGCTGTTTCTATGGAATGCGCCGTCGAGCTAGTCGATGTCCACGCAAGCTATGAAGGGGAGCGTCACGGTACCCTTCACGGCATCGGCTTCGTCGCGGCCTGCGGCGACCTTGTGGCGGTCGTCGGACCGAACGGCGCCGGCAAGACCACCCTGCTCGAGGTGATGAACGGCCTGCTGCCTCTCAGTCGCGGAGAGGTTCGTGTTTGGGGGGAGCCTATGACCCCGTTATCCCACCGTTTGCGCCGTCGCATCGGCTATGTACCCCAAGATCGATTCTTTGTGCCCACCACACCGTTTCTTGTGATCGATGTCGTCTTGATGGCACGGTTCGGCAGCAAGGGCGTCTTCCGTTGGCCTACCCGAGAAGATCGAGCCTGTGCCTATGATGCCATGAGGGTCATGGGCATCGAGGATCTCGCTCGCCGGCCGATCGGGCGTCTGTCCGGTGGGCAGCAACGGAAGGTCCTCCTCGCGAGAAGCGTTTTTCAGCAAGCCGAGTTGCTCTTGTTGGATGAACCCACGGCAAACCTTGATCCCCGTTCCCGAGAGGAAATCGCGAACTCGGTCCTTCGGATTTGCGAGTCCCTAGGCGCCACTGCGTTTGTGGTGAGCCACGACGCCGGTCGACTCGTTGACTCGGCCGATCGAACGCTGTTGTTGGTCGACGGGAGGATTGCACAAGCGGACGATCCGTGGATGCCTGTTGCCTCTTCCGCATCCGCAGTACACCCGGGAGAGCGATAGGATGTTCGGACTTCCTTGGACGATCTTGCTGCCGACGCTTCTCGGAAGCGTTCTCGCCGCGGTGAATTGCAGCGTGATCGGCGTGTTCATTGTGCGGATGAACTTGTCATCCCTCGGGTTTGCCATGAGTCACGCAGCGTTCGCCGGCGCAGCGCTCGGGGTTGCTGTGGCCGTGTTGGACCCGGTTTGGATGGCACTCGTGTTTGCAGTCGCCGCTGCGGCCTTCCTCGGCCCGCTGGCCGACGCGTCCCGATTGAACACCGACAGCATCCTCGGTGCACTCTTTCCCTTGACGATGGCGCTGGGGTTCGTATTCCTTAGCAAAGCACCGAGCGCCGGCATCGGGAGTGGTGCGTTGTCGCTCCTTTGGGGAAGCGTGCTGGGGATCACGATGCGGCAAGTGTGGATGCTGGCTGCCGTTGCATTCGGCCTTGTGATCGTTCTTGCCGCCTTCGGCAAAGGGTTTCTGGCCGTACTGCTCGATCGCAAGCTGGCTTTGGCGACGGGAATCCATGCCCAAGGTCACTTTTACGCCGTGCTCTTCCTGTCGGCCGTGGTTGTATCGATTTCTCTTCGTATCACCGGTGGCCTTCTGATCTATGCACTGATGGTCCTGCCCGCTTCCACAGCGCTGCAGTGGGTGTACGACATCAAGAAGGCGTTCCTCCTTGCCCCGGCGATCGGGACGTTGGGCGCCGTGTTGGGGTTCGTCCTCTCCCTTGCCGCCGATCTCCCGATCGGATCGTCGATCGCTCTTGCGACCTGCGTTCTGTTCTTGGTTTCCTTGGCCGTTTCGCCGAAACGGCGTCGCCGAGCACCCGCAGAGGAAATCCAAGGAATCTCGTAGAGCCGGCCGATCCCGGTGCAGAGAACGCACGGATTCCTGCCAACACCTTCCGGAAAGCGGCTCCGTTCGGTCAGCCGGCACCGGTGGGCGATCGGCGACGGCGAGGACGCACGGAAGATACGGCAAGCAGCACCAGGAAGAACCCCATCGCCACCAAGACGATCGCTGCGCCTGAGGCGATCCCCGCATAGAACGACACATACAGTCCGATGATCCCGGACAGTGCTCCGATCCCCGCCGCCACCGCCATCATCACCGGCAATCGGCGTGTGACCAGCAGCGCTGCGGCTGGCGGCGTCACCAGCATCGCCAGCATCAGCCCCACTCCGACCGTCTGTAGCGACACGGCGACGGTGACCGCCATGAGGACCAGGAGGAGGTTCTGATAGAAGCGAACCGGAAGCCGTTGTGTCCGTCCAAGCGTCTCATCGAAGCTGATCACGAGGAACTCCTTGTAGAACAGTGCGACCAAGAATAGGATCCCGCCTCCGAAAACGGAGACCAGCGTGAGATCCCAAGCTGTCACGGCCAGGACGTTCCCGAACAGGAAGTGAACAAGATCTACGGCGGACCCGCGGACCGTAGAGATGAGCGCAATCCCCAACGCGAACATCCCCGCAAACACGATCCCGATCGCGCTGTCCTCTCGAACCCGGCTCCGACGGCTGATCGCTCCCACGCCGAGAGCAACGAGAACCGATGTCCCCAACGCCCACCAGAAGAGCGACCGTCGATCGTCTTGTCCTTCGACGAGGAACCCGATCGCAAGCCCCGGAAGGATGGAGTGGGCAACGGCACTACCGAGGAAGGCCATCCCGCGAAGGACCACGTAGCAGCCGATCACCGAGCAGACCGCCCCGACGATCACGGCGGCGATCAACCCCCGCACCATGAACGGATAGCCAAACGGCAACGCCATCGCTTCAAGGAAACTCATCGACGTGTCCTCCCGAGCAGGCGGTGTCCTGGATCACCAGCACGCCGTCTTCCGTCTCGACCATGCGTAGGCAGCTTCCGTAAGCCTCGCGAAGACGTTCCGGCGACAGAACCTCGTCCGCACTCCCATAACCGACCATCCGGCGATCCAACAGCAACACCTGATCGAACCGCTTCCCGGCGATCCCCAGATCGTGGAGTGCGACCACCGGCGTTGCCCCTCGATCGGCGATCTCGTCGATCAACTTGAGGATCTCCGTGATCGAATGAACATCCAGTGCCGCCAGCGGTTCATCCATCAGCACAAGCTCGGCCTGTTGCGCCAGCGCGCGCGCCACAAACATCCGCTGCTGCTCTCCGCCGGAGAGTTCTTCGATGCGTCGCGAGGCAAGATCGGAAATCCCTACGGTTTCCAGCGCGTCATGGACGATCTGCCGATCACCACGGCTCGGCCGCCGCAGCGGCCCCAACCGCCCGCTGCGCCCCATCAGCACCACATCGAAGACAGTCAAGGGGAACCGCCAATCGACTAACGCTCGCTGTGGGAGATACGAGATACACAGATGCGCCAGCGGCGCATGGCCGAACACTTCGATGGCTCCGGTTACAGGAACGAGAAGGCCTGCGGCAAGGGCAAGGAACGTGCTTTTCCCGGCTCCGTTCGGCCCCACAACCGCCAGTCGCTCGCTCGAGGCAAGGGAGAGTGAGACATGCTCCAACGCCGGAACGCCGCGGTACTCGGCACTGACGTCTTCGAACTTCAAAGCGGGGCAACTGGCGGCATGTTCGACACCGCTGCGGTTCCGCCCTGACCGGCACGCCGCTCTCGCCTTCATTCGAGTCCGCTTCCCCCAAGAAGCGCGTTGACGATCCTCGTCACATTGGTTCGCATCATCCCAAGATAGTCCGAGGCCGGCCCGCCTGCGTCCCCAAGCGACCCGGTGTATAGCGCGACAAGCGACACGCCGGTATCGGCGGCGATCCTCTGTGATAACACCGGATTCGCGGTTTCTCCGACGAAGATCGCTGCCACGCCCGACGAGGTAATCTCATCCTGCAGATGGGCAATCTCGCGAGCCGACGGTTCCGAGAGCGAACTGAATCCGGGAAGCACTGTCCCCGACGCAATCAAGCCGTACCGGGCCGCGAAGTAGCCGAGGACCGCGTGATCGGTGATGATCTGTCGCTGGTCCCTCGGCAGATACGAAACGGCTTCCCAGATCCACGCATCCAGCTCGGCGAGCAACTCGCGGTATTCCGCGGCTCGATCCGCGAATCGCCTCGCATGCTCGGGGTCGGCTTGTGAGAGCGCTTCGACGATCTCATCGGTCCAGATCGCGACATTCGTCGGATCGAACCAGACATGGGGATCCCAACCACCGTCGGAATGCTCGTCTCTGTGTTCGAGAACGCCATCCTCGTGATCCCCAAGCGTTCGCAATGCGATCCGCGCGCTCAAGTCGATAAGATTCGCGCCGGAGTTTCCAAGAAGCGGAAGCAACGCTTGCTCCAGCCCTGCTCCGTTGACGAAGACCATGTCGGCATCGGCCACGGAGATGACATCGCGAGGGGTGGGTTCGAACGCATGCGGATCCACACCGGCGGGGATCAACACGGCCAGCTCAATCTCCTCGCCACCGATCGCTTCGACGACATCTCCGATGATCGTCGTGGTTGCCACCACCGAAACCGGCGTTGCCAAGCAAGCTGGCGTCGGCAGTCCGGCCATCGAGAAGAGACCTGCGGCAAGAACGATCGCCCGCATCACGCATCGTGAGTCCATATCTCTCCTTATGCTGCCGGACCGACCACAAGCAAGCTCCAGCAGATCGCGCCGTTCAACCGATTGCGTTTCGGTCGAACTGCATCCCCCCATCGATTGTAGTTCAATCGATCAAGCGAACAGCGCAGCGATTCCACGCGTGAGCAATCCGACGAGCAACGCGGTCCCGACCGTGATGCCGACGACGGCGGCGGTTCGCGTTCTCCCCAGCTCTCGATTGAGCGCCGCGATTGTTGCCACACAAGGAACGTAGAACAGGATAAACACCGTAAACACCATGATCTGCCCCGAAGACATCACGGTGTCGACCTGTGATGTGCCGAGCGCCTGGAAAAGCATGACCAGCGAGAGTTCTTTGCGGAACACACCGAAGATCAACGTCACACCGACCACCGCCGGCAGCCCGAGCGACCACGTAATCGGCAGCAGCGCCAGGTTGAGGTAGCGATCTACATGCGTGAATTCAAGCACGCTGAGGACAACACTCCCGATCACAAGGACCGGAAGAGCGATAATGAGGAACTCCTTCACACGAAGCCAAAGCTTGGAGGCAACCACCCGCGCAGAAGGAACCTTGTAGGTAGGAATCTCGAGAATCAGCCCGGGGGTCACGCGCGGGAAAACCTTGGTGAGGATCTTCCCGAGCACCCCGATCACGAAGATGTCCAGCACGAACAACGCAAACGCCAGGTGAGGCCCGAGGAAATACCCGACCAATCCGAAGATCACGGTCGAGCGGGCGACGCACGGCACCATCACCGCAAGGATCGCGGTGATGAAGCGATCGCGCTTCGAATCCAGGATTCGTGTCGCCATCACAGCCGGAACACTGCACCCGTATCCGAGAATGAACGGGATCACCGATTTCCCGTGAAGCCCGATCTTGTGCATGAATCCGTCCATCAGGTATCCGGCACGCGGCAGATATCCAATGTCTTCGAGAACGGCCAATCCGATCAGGAACGGCACCAAGTACGGTAGAACGATCCCCACGGCACCACCGATCCCTTGGATCATCCCCGATGCCAAGGCGAACCCCAGGGTTCCTTCCCCAAGCGCACCTGCAAGCAACTGCGTCGACCTGTCGAACCAGCCGATGATCGGGGTCTCGATCAGAGCACCCAGCTTGAATACGGCCACGAAGAACCCGTACATGATCGCGGCAAACAGCGGCACTCCGAGAATTCGATGCATCAGTACGGCATCCAAGCGATCTCGAAGTCCGATCTTCGGGGACCCGACAACGGTCGTCGCCTCGTACAGCTCCATGGCCCTCGTATGCCGCTCGGCCGCGAGGACTTCTTCGCCCAACCTCCCCCGAGCCTTCGCAAGCTCCTCCTGAGCCGGGCGGATCAGGCGCTGACACTCCGGTGACACATTGCCGACGCGTCGTGCAATCTCGGAGTCCTCTTCCAGGAGTTTGATCGCCACGAGACGTGCAGGGACCGCACATGCTTCCTTCGCTTCGTCGGGGATCTGCCGTTCGATCTTCGCAAGCGCTTCTTCCACATCGTTTCCGTATCTGGGAAACGGTGCGGCCGTCTTTGCCCGAGCCGCATCCACGACCGCTCGCGCGGCAGCGACCACGCCACGACCTCGAACCGCAACCGCTGATACAACCGGAACCCCGAGCACTTCCGCGAGCCGATCGGCATCCACGGAGATCCCCTTGCGGCTCGCTTCATCTTCCATGTTCAGACACACGACAAGAGGCAGCCCCATCTCCAGGAGCTGCAAGGTTAATTCGAGGCTGCGGGACAGAAGAGAAGCATCGATCACATTGAGCACCGCATCTGCGTGTCCATCGAGCAGATAGCGCCTCGTTTCCGCTTCCGCTTCGTCGAACGATGTCAGCGAGTACGTTCCCGGCAGGTCAACCAGTTCGACGCTCTGACCCGCGACAAGCGCGTGGCTGCTCAGGAATTCCACCGTCGTCCCCGGCAGATTGGAGGTGTTCGCCTTGTACCCGACAAGGTGGTTGAACAGCGTGCTCTTCCCGCAGTTGGGCTGTCCGACGAGCGCAATTCGAATCATGCGTGTTTCGCTTTCCGCATCCAGAGATGCAATCCATCATCTTTCGCGCGAACGCGGGTCAGATGAACTCCGGTTTGGCGCGCCATCGACAACACCTTATCCAGCTCTTGATCGTCGTCGGCGACAAGCTCGATCGAACCGCCCCGCCGCAGGTTCGCCAATTCGCGCGCAAGGACATCACGCTGTCTGGAGGAGATCACAGAGTTCGCCAGCTTGCGAACGGGGATCGGTGTTTTCTTCTCGCGGCACGCCCAACAGACCCCGATGAGTTCGACATGCTCCTCAAGTACTGTGAACCCCTTGGCAGAAGCCGCTTCGGCAACAGCTGAGGTCGGCGGAAGCTCCAACACGACACCACATTCCTGGCACACAGCGTGGTAGTGAGCGGCCCGATGCGACTCGAAGTGGCGATGCGGTTCGCCGAAATCCACGGCTTCGACAACACCCAGATCGCGGAGCAGACTAAGCGTTCGGTAGACCGTGGACAGGTTGATGGTGGAGCAGAGTCTGACCGCATGCTCAAGGATCTCGGACGCTTCGAGATGAGGGTTCTCCTCCAGCACCGTAAGCACGGCGCGACGTTCTTTGGTGACGCGGTTCCCGGCGGCTCGGAGAAGGGAAATCATCCGTTCGGCGTTCATGGGTTCAAACCGCGAACGCTTGGGTTTTCGATGACTTCCACCATCACGTGCCGAGCGATCCCTCGCCCAACGGCGATCCTTCCGCCACCGGACACTTCGACAAGCAGCGGTCCGTGAAACGCGCCGCTTCCGAGGACACGAACGGGATCACCGGCGTGGACGCCCATATGCTCCAAGTTCCGCCGAAACCCGCGTCCGCCTTGGATTTGCACGATTCTCGCCGTGCGACCAGCAGGAAGGCGATCCAGTGGAACCATCACATCAGCCTCTTATTAAGAATCATTTGCAATAAGAATACGAGGGATCGGAGCCGACGTCAACCCAGTTTCTTGTCCGACGCGTCAAAGCGAAGAACGAAGGCCGCCCCGTTTCAACTCCATGGTCGGTGAGCCTCCGCGTGCGCGCCATCTGTCCGAAGAATGACGGACGAGGCTCCTTTTGTCGAGTGGATTCCTGCGATACGCTGTCGGCTATGCGCACCCGTCACCGCATCAACCCCATCTGGATTATCTCTCTGTTGGTTCTGCTCGTCGCCGTTGGATTCGTTGCCATGTCGGGAGGACGGGCGACAGATGAGAAACGGAACGACAACCGGACGGTGGTGGTCATCGATGCCGGACACGGCGGCAACGACCCGGGCGCCATCGGGGTCAACGGAGTCCTCGAGAAAGACCTCAACCTCGACCTAGCGAAGCTTGTGTACGTGAAGTCGCTGGCGCACCAGGAGCTGCAGCTCGTGCTGACCCGAAGAAGCGATGTCTATCTCGAACTCGCCGACCGGCTTGAACTCGCTGCAGATGTCGGGGCCGAGCTGTACGTCAGTATTCACGCCAACGCTCACAGCTCATCCTCCGCATCCGGAATCGAAACCTACATCGGGCTTGGCGCGGATGATGAGACATGCCGACTTGCCGAGATCCTCCACGCAACGCTGATTCGGTCGACATCCGCGCGAGACCGTGGCGTGCGGACAAGCGATCTCTACGTGGGAAGTGCGAAGATGCCTGCCGTTCTCTTGGAACTCGGTTTCCTCACCAACCCCGCCGAAGCAGCCCGGCTGGCGAGCATCTGCTACCAAGACAACCTTGCCGATGCCATCCTGTCGGGGATTCTCCTCTTCTTGGAGAACAGCCGAAGCAGCGATTAGCATAGGCGGCATCATGCAGCCGCAGGTGCAAAGACGCGAACACGGCCCTCTCTCTCTTCGCGAGATCATCGAACGGCTTGCGACTTCGTATGGACCTCAAGATTGGTGGCCGGCGGAGAACCGTTTCGAGATGATCGTTGGAGCGATCCTCACTCAACGGGTCTCTTGGACCCATGTGGAACGGGCGATCGAGCGGCTTCGAGAAGCACAGCGTCTCTCGATCGAAGCCCTGTTGGCAACACCACAGGCGGAGCTGTCGGACCTGATCCGTCCGGCCCTGTACCACAACGCGAAGGCAAGAAAACTCCAAGAGTTCTGCCGCTTCGCCGTGCGGAACGGCGCCACCGGGATCGACTTGAGCACACTGCTTGCCCTCCCGGCCCGTGACCTCCGCGCAGCTCTTCTGAACGTCCATGGGATCGGCCCAGAGACCGCCGATGCCGTGCTGCTCTACGCAGCCGGGAGACCGGCGTTCGTGGTGGATGCCTACGCGCGCCGGATCCTGACAAGACTGAGATGGATCAACCCACGGACCCCCGACGAGACGATTCGAAGCAAAGCGATGGCGGGCCTATCGTATGATGTGACAGCTCTGGGCGAAGCCCACGCCCTCCTTGTGGAGCACGGGAAACGCCACTGTCGCAAACGCGCCCCACGCTGTGTCCGATGTGCTCTGCAACGGGAGTGTCCCTTCGGCAACACACAGTGCGACCTCGCATGGAGCGAACAAGATGACAACGATTGACCGTTCGAGCCTGAGAGACGTGACAGCGAGAGAACCGATCCTTGCCCTCCTTGAGGCGGGGCTGCACGCGGTCAGCCCGGAAGCGGCAGTGGACCGATGCGTCACAAGAACGGGGAACGCCGTTCGCGTATCCGATCCGATGAGCAAGCAGCGGGTCGAATACAGGCTCGGACCGGGCCGCGGACGTTTGTTTGTGATCGGAGCAGGCAAGGCAAGCGTGCGAATGGCGGCGCGACTGGAGGCCGTGCTGGGTCCGGACCTTGCCGGCGGAGTCGTTGTCGCCCCACCCGGAACCGGCAATCCCCTGTGTCGCGTTCGGCTTCTTGTCGCCGATCATCCGTTGCCGACTCGCACTTCGGAGCATGCCGGACGGGAGTTGCTCCGCTACGCGCACTCCCTCACGGAGAACGATTTCGTGATTTGCTGTTTCTCCGGTGGAGGATCCTCGCTGATCGCTGTTCCACAAGCCGGTCTTCAGCCAGGCGACCTGCAGGCGGTAAGCTCGGTGTTGCTCCTGTCGGGCGTCCCGGTGGATCGGATGAACATCGTTCGTCGCCATTTGTCGTTGATCCACGGGGGCCGCCTCGGCCTCGCGCTCCATCCGGCACGGTTTGTCACGTTGCTTCTCTCCGACGTCGCCGGCGATCTGCCGGAGACCATCGCCTCGGGGCCGACCGTCCCCGACCCTTCAACCTATTCGGAAGCGCTTGATGTCATCGATCGCGCCAGCCTTCGAACACGCCTCCCCGCATCGGTGATCCGTGTGCTCGAGGACGGAAGGAACGGTCGGATCCCCGAGACGATCAAACCCGGGGATCCCGTGATCCACGGCAATCCGGCGTTTCTCGCCGCGGGCGCCGGAAGCGCCGTATCGGCGATGGCCGCGACGGCTCGCAACATCGGAGTTCGCCCGGTTGTCCTGCGCACACCGCTCTGCGGCGACGCCGACACACTGGGCAGACGGTTGGGACGCCTCGCCCCGCGGCTTGCCGAGCGTTCGCGGTTACTGCTCGCCCACGGGGAAACAACGGTCATCGTACGCGGCTCGGGGCACGGCGGTCGGAACCAGCAGACGGCGGCAGCAGCGGCGCTGCAGCTCTCCGGATGCAAGAGGGGAAGCGTCGTCAGTTTCGCCACCGACGGCGTCGACGGTGTCACGACAGCAGCCGGCGCCATCGTTGACGGGCAGACAGCCCGGCTGGTGCGTGCCAACGGCGATGGCCTTACACTGGAACGGGCCGTTGCCGAAAACGACTGCTATCCTGCGCTGCGGGCAAGCCGGGATCTCCTGCTGACCGGCCCCACCGGAACGAACGTCGCTGATCTCTTCATAGCCTGCTAGACCTGGATGTGCTTCCAGGAGCCTTGCGCGAACTTCACACTCATGATGATCGCAAGCGCGATCCAGTAGAAATACTCACCCATCCACGCACCCACGAGTCCGAGCGATGTGTGGAGCCCGAAGAAGTAGACAACCGGAAGGTAGAGCGTTGAGCAAACCGCGAGTTCGGCGAGCAGGACGAAGCGCGTGTTGCCCGATCCCTGAAGTGAGGATGACAGAACCAGCGTGATGCCTGCGAACGCCTGCACCAGCCCGAGGATTCGAAGCGGGAGCATCCCCGCCTCGATCACGGCGAGATCTCCCGTATAGATGCGGAACACCCAGCCGGGGATCAGGAGGAAGAGAAGTCCGAGCAACCCCATGCTGTACGCCGCCAGACGGGTCGACTCCCAGGCGAGCCGCTCCGCCGTGTCGTGCTCTCCCGCTCCCATGCGGTGTCCGACGAGCGCCGCCGAGGCGGTTCCCAGACCGGCAGCGATCATGATCGTCAGACTGTAGATCGAGCGGATCACATTGGAGGCGGCAAGCTCCACCGTCCCGATCCGAGCGACCACCAAGAAGAATACAAACCAGCTCCCGTGGGAAAGGATCCGCTGTCCGACGATCGGCAGCGACAGACGGATCATCGGCCACACCCACGTCACCGTAAGGTGATCGCGGCGGAACGTCGAGAACCGATCACGGATCCGGGGGCGGAGCGTGATGACAAGGTAGTACACGGCTCCGATCCCCGTCGCGATCGTCGAAGCGACGGCGGCTCCGATGATTCCCATCGCCGGTGCCCCGAGATGGCCGAAGATCAGCACATAGTCGAGCGCGATGTTGCTCACGGTCACGACGATCGATGCAATCATCTGATGCTGCGTCCGCCCGACGGCGGCAAAGAACGCACCGAACACCCAGTTGGCAAACATGAAGCCGGCACCGAGGAGCCTGTATTGGAGGTATCCTCTTCCGAGTTCGATCACGGCAGAGTCGTTGGAGAGCGCCGGTGCAGCGATTCCGGCGATCCACGGCGCCAGCACCGCAAGCGGAACGCCGAGCGCAAGCACAGCCAGCAACCCGGTATGGAGGATCTGTCCGCAGCCGGCGTAGCGCTGCTCGCCGAAGCGCCTCGACGCCAAGGTCTGTACGCCCACACTGACCGAAGAGAGCGGGAACACGACGGCGAAGAACAGCACACCGGCCACCCCCGAAGCAGCAAGGGGAACCGCTCCGAGCCGCCCGAGCATCGCCGTGTCGGTGACGCTCAGCAGTGTATAGGAAAGAGACCCGAGAACCACCGGATACGCCAACTGCAGCACCGTACGGGAATCCACAGCATGCAGGGCAAGCCGCGAGAAGAGCCGTCGAAGACGGATCATCCGCCCACCCGACCCGGAAGGATCCCGCGGCCTGATTCGCTCGTGTTCCGAGTCATCGCTTGGGCAAGGACCATCCCGCCGATCACCATCACCATCCCGGTGAGCTTCGGCCACGAGGGAGTGGTTCCGTATAAGGCGATCTCAGCGATCAGCGTAACAACGGGAACGAAGTTCGCCGCAACCGACACCCCACTCGCCGGCAGATGGACCAGCGCGTAGTGCATCGCCAAGAAAGCAAGTGCCGAGCAGAAAAGGCCCAGGAACAACACGCCAAACAAGACGGACCCCGTGAACTTCGCGGTCCACTCGAACCCGTCGGCCGACGCAAGCGGCACGAAAACGATCAAAGAAAAGAGAAACTGATAGAACGTCAACTGAAGCGGCGTGACCCGCCGCAATACGCGCTTGGCGAGAAGGGTCCGGACCGAAGCACAAGCGACCGCTCCGAGGATGAGCACGTCTCCGAGAATGGTCGCTCCTTCTTCGCTCGTTCCCACGCCGATCACCAACACGACTCCGGCGTACGCCAGCGCGATCCCCAATGCCTTGCGCCACGAGAACCTCTCCTGCCGGAAGATCATCGCCAGAATGAACACAACCGCGGGAATGATGGCGACAATCACCGAAGCATGGCTTGCTTGCGTTCGCGCGACACCGTGGGTCTCGAACAGGAAGTACCCTACCGGAGACAGCACGGCGAGAGCGGCAAGCACTCCTAGATCACGCTTCGAGATCCTCAGCTCGCCGCGAGCGATGACCCAAACGCCGAGAAACACCGACGCAATCACAAACCGCATCGCGAGAAGCGTGGAAACGGGAAGCACGCTGACAACCTGTTTCGTAACGAGAAACGACAGCCCCCAAACGGCCATCGAGGCGGCAAGAGCAGAGTAGACCTGTAGCTTCTGCCGGCTGTTCATCGGTATGCCTACGCTTTCGGTGAGGGATGTCCATCGGACCCAGAGTGAGGTCAACGGGATTCTCCACGGTTTGCCCCGAAGGCGCAACCGACAGGATGTCTCTTTCCGTGGGCGAGGCCTCGGGGTATCATCCTGGCACCAAGCGGCAAGAGGCCGCGGTTCAGACCGGGTTCGATCACACACCGCTACACCGAATCGAGGAGAGCAAGATGCCTGTTGCCAACGAGAAGACCCTGCGAGATCTGGAGTTCGGCCGCGTGCTGAGACAGATCGCGGACTTCGCCTCCTCATCGTTGGGCGCGGAAGCCGTGATCCAGTTGGAGCCGGTGGCCGATCCGCAGGCAATCCGAACCGCTGCCGCGGATGTGCAAGAGGCGATGCGCTTCCTCACCGAGCACCAGAGGTTCTCTCTCGGCGCGGTGAGGGATGTCGTTCCTTTGCTGGAGCGGGCCAAACAGCCCGGCGCGCTGGCCGGCGAGGATCTGTTGACCATCGCGATGACGATCGAGGGAACCGAGCGGGTCCGATCGGTTCTTCGGCTCGACGAGGTAAGCCCTCGATTGGACGCCCTCGCCGATCGCCTCTCCGACCAAGAGGATCTCCGCAAGGCGATTGCTCAGGCGATCGACGAGCGGGGCGCCGTACGCGATGACGCAACGCCGGAACTGCGTGAACTCACCACGAAGCGCCGTTCGCTGGAAACGAAGATCGAGAAGCAGCTACGGGCCGTGATCGCGCAATCGCCGGAACTAATTTCCGAACCTGTGCTCACGCGGCGTCAAGGTCGGCTTGTCATTCCGATCCGTAGCGGCGTCGCCGGAAGCAACCGCTTCGTGATCCACGATCGCTCCGCCACCGGTCAAACCCTGTATGGCGAACCAACCTCGCTGATCAAAGACAACAACGTCATTGCCGAATTGGGGGGCGAGATCGATGAAGCGAAGCGCAGGGTTCGCGGGATGCTGACGCAACGTTTTCTTGACCGCGAGGCACCGCTTCGTCGCGATCGGCTGGTTCTTGCCTACATCGATTCGCTTTTCGCACGGGCGACGTTTGCCGAAACCTTCCGCTGCGCGTTCCCGCAAACCTCACACCGCGTGGCGCTCCGCCATGCGCGGCATCCGCTTCTCCCCAAGGAAACGGCCGTTCCGATCTCGATCTCGCTCGATGAGAAACGGCGGATTGTGGTGATCACCGGCCCGAATACCGGCGGCAAGACCGTCACCCTAAAGACGATCGGCCTGTTTGTACTCATGCTCCAGGCGGGGATCCCCTTACCGGCGTCTCCGGACTCGGAGCTGCCGATCGTGCGACGGGTGAGAAGCGACATTGGAGACGAGCAGTCAATTGAGCAGAACCTGTCGACGTTCTCATCCCACGTGAAGAACATCGTCTCCATTCTCGACGAAGCTCACGAAGATACGCTGGTCCTTCTGGATGAACTCGGAGCGGGAACCGACCCCCAGGAGGGTGCCGCCCTTGGATTGGCCATCCTTCACCGGCTCCTCGAACGCAACGCACAGGTCATCGTGTCCACCCATCTGACACCGCTCAAGTACTTCGCCATCCGTCATCCGCAGGTGAGAACCGCATCGATGGAGTTCGACACGTCCACCCTGATGCCGACGTTCCGGGTCATCGAAGGGCTCCCGGGAAAGAGCAACGCGTTCCTGATCGCATCCAAGCTGGCGTTCCCGCAAGAACTGATCGAACATGCCCGAACCTTCCTATCGGGCGGCGAGATCCGTGCCGAAGATATCATCGCCGAGCTTCAGCAGGAACGCCGTGCTCTCGCCGACGAACGGGCCGAAGCGGCCGCGGCGCGTCAAGACGCCGACGCGCTTCGCCGGCGCTACGAGGGTGAATTGCGCAGGTTCCGGGAATCCAAGGAAGAAGCCCTTTCCGGGCGGTTGCGCGACGCCGAGAGGTTCCTTCGAGAAAGCCAGAAGGAGGTCGAGCAGCTCCTTGCAGCCCTGCGACGCAAACCGAGCGAGGATGAAGCACGTGAAGCGGTTCACTCGATCAGCGACCTCCGAGACCAAGCTGACAAGCTCTTGGAACCTCGATCGGAGGAGAAGCACGAACCGTTGGATCCGCAGGAGATTGCGGAAGGTACAGCGGTGTTTGTCCGCAGCCTCCAGGCGTCCGGCCGGATTCTCGGACTCGGCCCCGGTGATCAGGTGTTGGTCGACCTCGGTGGCGCCCGCGTTCGTACCGCAGTTGCGGACCTCTCGACAACGTCGAAAGCGGTTCCTGCCCCGGCCGAGGAGAAGCCGCGCCGCTCGGTTCGCGGAGCCGTCCCGCGGCGGATTCCTCTTCAACTCGACGTCCGAGGGATGACGGTTCAGGAAGCACTGCGATCGGTCGAGAATTACCTCGACCAACTGCTGCTCGCCGACATCCGCGCCGCCAGCGTTCTTCACGGAAAGGGAACCGGAGCTCTACGCGAAGCTGTTCGAGCGTATCTGTCGTCGTGCGAGTTTCTGAGCGAGGTGCGAGCCGCGGCTCCGAGAAACGGCGGAGACGGTGTAACCGAGTTCGCCACCCGGCAGCCGACATCCGATTGATCGGGAATGTCACGGACATTGCGCAGATTGCATCCGCTTGGTATGATGCTTGGGTCATCCCATAGGAGTGATGAGGTTCAAGGCGTGGAGATAACTAAAGTAGAGATCCGACCGATGCACAACGAGGGGAACCTGAAAGCGTTCTGCTCGATCGTCTTCGATGACGTCTTCATCGTCCACAGCGTGAAAGTGATCCAAGGCAAAGAAAGCCTTTTCGTGGCAATGCCCAGCCGGGAAGTCA
>CAZKPU010000030.1:0-2055 GCA_964554715.1 uncultured Thermotogae bacterium
ACCTATCCCACGGATTACCGCTACACCAAAGACCACGAATGGATCCACGTTGAGGGCAACCGCGCCAAGATCGGAATCACCGATCATGCACAGGCGAAGCTCGGGGATGTGGTGTTTGTCGAATTGCCGAGCGTCGGAACCCAGCTGACCGCAGGAGATGCGCTTGGAACCGTCGAGAGTGTCAAGGCCGTGGGAGATGTCTTTGCACCGATCGCAGGGGTTGTCGTCGAAGTGAACGATGCCCTCGAAGCGGCTCCCGACACGGTCAACAAGGACCCCCACGGGGCGGGATGGATTGCCGTGATCGAGTTCACGGATGCCGGGCAGCTAGACGGACTCATGGATGCTGCCGCCTACGAAGGCTTCTGCAATCAGTAGGAGTGCATCCTATGCGCTACATACCGACGAGTGACGCCGATCGCGAGGCGATGCTTTCGGCGATCGGCCTGGCTTCTCTTGATGAGCTGTTCTCCGATATCCCTTCGGAGATCCTCGATCGCAACAAGCCGCTGGGCCTACCCTCCCTCACGGAGCAGGAAGTCGCCGCGGAATTCTCTCAGCTTGCGAAGCGAAATCCGGCGGCACGATCGTTCGCATCGTTCCAAGGCGGAGGGATCTACGATCACTATATCCCTGCGATCGTCCCCTATATCACGTCCCGAAGCGAGTTTGCTACGGCGTACACACCGTATCAGCCGGAGATCAGTCAGGGGACCCTTACGGCGATGTTCGAGTTTCAGACGATGGTTTGCGAACTCACAGGGATGGAGATCGCCAACGCCTCCTTGTATGACGGAGCGACTGCGCTCGCTGAGGCTGCGCTGATGGCGAACCGGATCCGCCGCTGTGATCGGATCGCTGTCTCCCGAGCGCTGTTTGCCAGCGTGGCTCGCGTTCTTCAGACCTACGCGTGGGCGGCGGAGATCGAGCTGATCGAGCTGCCGATCGGTCCGGACGGGCGGACGGCGTTCGATCATCTACCGGAGAATCTTTCGGCCGTCCTTGTTCAGACTCCTAACGCGTTGGGAGTTATTGAGGATCTTCGTGGAGTGAAGGACGCGATTGGTGATGCATTGCTTGTTGTGTCCGCTCACCCGATCTCACTTGCGATCCTTGAGCCACCGGCATCGGTCGGCGCTGACATCGTGGTCGGCGAAGGGCAGCCGCTCGGCCTTGCTCGGTCGTTTGGCGGACCGCTGTTGGGCCTGTTCGCAACGAAGGAACGGTACATCCGACACATGCCCGGCCGGATCGCGGGGGAGACATCGGACGTTGACGGACGGAGCGGATTCACGATGACGGCGCAAACGCGCGAACAGCACATCCGGCGGCAACGGGCGACATCGAACATCTGCACCAACAGTGCGCTCTGTGCGCTTGCCGCAACCGTGTACATGGCAAGCTTGGGTGCGGACGGACTTGCCGAAGTGGCATCCGTGAGTGCGCAGCGAGCTCACGACCTGTGCGATCGATTGGAGCAGATCCCCGGGGTTTCCCGCTTGTTCCCGGCGCCGTTCTTCAATGAGTTTACGGTTCGCGTTCCGCAGGATCCTTCCCGGATTCATCTTGCCTTGCAGGAGAGCGGGTTCTTGATCGATGACCCGTGCGAGCTGCGCCTGCTCGGAATCGACAACGCCGTTCGGATTGCCGTGACCGAGAAGCGGAGCGATGAGGAACTGAAGAGACTTACGCGTGTGTTCGAGGAGGCTTGACATCGGATGACCACCATCTTCGATCTCCCGTCCGTGTCCCCCACTAAGCAACATTATGATCCGGCTCAAGCCATTCAGGGCTTGGATCCCGCCCTGGCTCGCCGTAAGGCTCTCCGGGTTCCTACGCTTGCCGAGCCGCAGATCGCGAGGCACTACACGAAGCTCTCCCGGATGAACTACGGCGTGGACGACGGATTGTACCCGCTAGGGAGCTGCACGATGAAGTACAACCCCAAGTTCCACGAACAGCTTGTGTCGATGCCCGAATTCGCCGATGTCCACCCGGGAACCGCTTCAACGCTTACCCAGGGCACGCTTGCCGCGTTGCACCGGCTGTCGGAGC
>CAZKPU010000030.1:2103-23278 GCA_964554715.1 uncultured Thermotogae bacterium
ACACGGCGAGTTGACCGGAATGTTCCTGATGAAGCGGTTCTTCGAGGCGCGAGGAGAAAAGGAACGCAACACGATCATCCTCACCGACTCGGCGCATGGGACGAATCCAGCTTCGGCGGCACTTGCAGGGTTCAGGGTGCTGGAGTTGAAGTCCCTTCCCGATGGAACGGTGAATGTTGATGCGTTGACGGATGTGCTCGACGAGCACACTGCCGGGATCATGCTCACGGTTCCCAACACGCTCGGGCTGTTCGAGCCACGGATCCGGGAAGTCACGACCCGGGTTCACAAGGCCGGAGGGCTTTGCTACTTCGATGGCGCCAATCTGAATTCGTACATCGGCCGGGCACGTCCCGGGGACATGGGTGCCGATATCTTCCATTTCAACCTTCACAAGACGCTTTCCACCCCTCATGGCGGTGGAGGGCCGGGATCCGGTCCCGTTGCCGTCGCCGAGGCCCTCGAGCCGTTTCTGCCAGTTCCGAGGATCCGCCTTGATGGAGAACGGTACGATCTGGATTGGAGTCCCGAGCAGACAATCGGCAGCGTCCATCCTCACTTCGGGAACGTCGGTGTCATTCTGAAGGCGTTCGCGTATCTATTGCGCCTAGGCGATCAGGGGTTGGCGGAGGTGAGTGCTCATGCATGCCTTCACGCGAACTACCTCCAGCACCGGCTCAAGGATGCATATGAGCTGCCGTACGATCGTCTGTGCAAGCACGAGTTCGTTCTTTCCGGAGAAGGAGTTGCCGAAGGCGTTTCAACAACGGACATTGCCAAGAGGCTGATTGACTTCGGGTTCCATCCGCCGACGGTGTATTTCCCGTTGATTGTCCACGAGGCATTGATGATCGAGCCGACGGAAACGGAGACGAAGGAATCTCTCGATGCGTTTGTGGACGCCATGGTAGCGATCGCTGAGGAAGCGGTGAATCATCCGGAACGTCTCCACGAAGCGCCAATCTCTACGCCAGTGCGGCGTCTTGACCAGACACAAGCCGCTCGAGAACCGGTCTTGCGCTACCCGTTCGCAATGTAGAGAAGCAGGCGGCCGCACGGCGGACGAAGCAGAGCCTGTGCAGGGTGCGTTGTGGAGGGATATTCGCTCCGAGCGGATGCAACCCTTCACAACGCCCGTTCTGCTACTCCTCGGCGACAAGCTTGCCGAGCCGTTCGTGAAGACGTTCAAACACTGTCTCGGCCAGAATAACATCATCCGCTTCAACCAAGAGCCGGACGCGCGGCTGGGTCCCGGACGGACGAACCAGGAGACGTCCATCGTGTCCCAGACGCTGCGCTTCTTGCTCAATCGCCGTACGAACGCTGCATCGGGCTACAAATGCGTGAGGGTTTCGAACCGTGAGATTCCCCTTGATCTGGGGATGACGATCAATGCGAGCCGCCAGGTGCCCCAGCGGCTGCCCGAGATCGTGAGCGATCTCTAGCATCTTCACTGCGGTGAGAATCCCGTCGCCTGTCAGCGAGTGATCCTGGAAGATGATGTGGCCCGACTGCTCGCCCCCGACTTTCGCCCCAAGGCGACGCATTTCCCAGGCAACGTTGCGATCTCCGACGTCGGTGCGGAGAAGGCGAACACCGCATCTCTCCAGCGTGGTCGCGAGCCCCTGATTGCTCATGACGGTTGCGACGACGACGTTCGGCACGAGTTTTCGATGCTCGGCATAGTAGCACGCGGCGATTCCGAGGATGGTATCTCCATCGATGATCGTTCCGTCTTCGGCGACGAGAAGCACGCGGTCTCCATCCCCATCGAAGGCGATCCCCAAATCAGCTCCGTGCTCCGCTACGGCCGCCTGTAACGGCCCGAGGTCGGATGTTCCGCACGCCTGGTTGATCTTCTCTCCGGCGAGTTCTGTGTTCAGTTCGAGGACATGCGCCTTGAGGTGACGAAAAACGCGTGGCGCGATCGCGCTGGTTGCACCAAACGCGCAATCGACGACGATGGACGTCCCGGTGAGATCGATGTCATCGATTTCGATGGCGCCGACGAGAAACGCGGCATAGCGTTCGGCGGCGGCTTCGACCTGAGCGATCCTGCCGATCGTGGTGCCTCGGACCGGATCGCCGATCATTGCACACTCGATCTCTTCTTCCAGGTCAAGCGGAAGCTTCATCCCCTCCCCCGAGAAGAGCTTGATGCCGTTGTCTTCCGGCGGATTGTGAGATGCGGAAATCACCGCACCGTGATCGGCTATCTCATCTTTGATCAGGAACGAGATGGCAGGGGTCGGCACAATGCCGGCGAGAAGGACGTCAAGGCCGGATGATGCGAAGCCGGCGGCAAGCGCCATTTCGAGCATCGGTCCGCTTGTCCGTGTATCACGCCCGATGACAACCTTGTTGGCTGGATGCGAGAGGGTTGAAGCTGTCGCTTGTGCAAGGCGAACGGCCAATTCCGGTGTGAGTTCGCTGTTGGCGATGCCGCGGACTCCGTCCGTACCGAACAGTCTTGTCATGGGATCCTCCATCCACCGTGAAACAGCAGCAGCGGTGCGGGAACGAACGACGGGTAAAGGAACTCGATCCCCCCAGCCAACATGAGTCCGCCGTCGCTTTGGAATCGCTGATGGAGACCGCCGCCGATGCACAGATCCGTCTTTCCTGGGATGTTGCCGGAGCCGGCGTGCTGGAACGCAGCCATGGCGACGCCCAGGCAGGTCGTCCCGGTGGGACCGTCTGCGCCGACCGGGAACAGGAACGTCGCATGGAGAAGGGTTCCACCCGAGGGTGAGAGCATCAGCGAGACGTGCATCCAGCCGATGTTGCTCGAGACCCCGATCTCGATTCCGAGAAGAAGCGGCGTCCGCGATGGTGAGAACGAGATGCCGATCCCCACGTGATCAAGAATGGAATCTGCGAGCACCATGCCAGACGCGCAAACAACAACCGTGAGAACCGCCACGACAGCGAGAAGGTGCTTCATGGGGTGAGTGTAACCGTGTTGCCGGGCCGGGGCGAATCGCTACTGCCCTACGCGACGGACGACATCCCCGATCTCGATATCGAAGGGTGATAGAAAGTGTGCATATGAAGCTAGATCTCGTACGTCATAGATGATGATCTCACCCTTGACATCGAGTTCCTCGAACGCGAGCACGGATCCGGTCGCCGGGTCCGTGATCAGGTCTGCGACGTCAAGGACCTCGAATACGTCTCCGATGCTCACACCGCGGGTCGCACCCACGTTGATGGCGATCTCTCCGCCAGGAAGGATTTGAGCAACACGGCCCTGGAGCGGTTCGGTTCCAGCAAACGCTGCGGACATAGCGAAGACTCTCGCTTCGGCGCTTGAGATGGCCCGATCCATCTGCCCGAAGCTCTCCGACGTCCGCTTGATCGTTTCCGTCAGACCCCCACTCAGATCGTTCAGGCCGCGGCTGAGAGCGCTTCCCATCAGCGTGCTTCGAAACGCCTCAGTGCCGACCGTGATCTCTTCGGAAACGGAGATCGAAAGCCCGTCTGCACGAACGACGAATGAAACCTCATCCAGGATCGAGCTTTCGCGACGAATCCGAACATGGTAGACCCCGGGGATCACGGATTCCCCGTTGAATCCGCGCTGATCCCACTCCCATTCGCCACATTCGCCGGTGGCGATATACTGCGAGCCTCGCCAGCTGACGAACTCGCCGATGGATGAGACGATCTCAACGTCAAGCCAGCCTCCGGGTCCGGAATTGGAGAAACCGATCCGCACGGGTTGTCCCCAGGAATACTCTTGACGATCTGTGAGGAGTCCCCCACTGCAGATATCGCCTTCCGGCTGGAGCCAGCTCAACAGCCACCCGAGGTCGATCGAGAATCCCGTGTCTCCCTCTTCGCGTTGCCACGTTTCTGCGGATGAGAGCAACGCTTGGTCATCGAGGCCGTAAACGTCCGCTTGGATCCCGATCTCAGCGGCCGCGCTGCTGAGGCTGAGGACACCAAGACTGAACGCTCGCTGCGAGAGAGCGAACTGCAGGACGTTGCCGGCCACCAGCAGATCGGCGCCGAGCAGCCGGGCTGCCGTGATCGTGCCGGGGATCGACAGACCGTCAAGCTGTCGTTCCTGCAGCATGTACCGGACTTCTTCGGGTCGGATGATCCGGAATCCGATCTCTTCCAACCGAGATGCCACGGCGGTTGCGACACCCTCTCCAACGTTGACAAACCCTGATCCGCTCGAATCGGCAAACGGCGCTACGGCAATGCGAAGCTCTCTCAGCGACGACTCTTCGGGACCCAGCTGGACAAGGATCGTCGCCACTTCCGAGTTGTTGGTCTCACGGGTCTCGTCGATGCGATCAAACGGCTCATCCGCAGCGATCTCCAACGTGTGAACGCCGACGCTGGCCACCCATTCCATCTCGATCCATACCTCTTCATCGACTTCGACATCGCGCGGAACCATCGTCGATTGCAGCCGTACTCCGTCGACTGTGGCGGTGACGTGAAACGGTGAGTCGGTTGCATCCTCGCCCACATTGGCTACGCGTGCGAGAACGGTCACAACGTCTCCCGAAACAGGATGTGGCGGATCAAGGACAATCCCGGCAACGACCAAGTCGGGCGAAGCCTGGACGGCAACGGATGCTGCAAGAAGTATCAGTACGACGGTCAATCGTTTCCATCGAAACGGCAATTCATCCTCCTCTCGGCGATGGTTCCCCTCGGTCCCGGTAGACATACACACGAACGCCGGATGAAGTTTCGCATCAGCGATTGTTCCTAAAGCTCTCCCCAATTGGACCCGCTTGTCACCGTGACCTCTAGGGGCACCCGCAGAGCCATGACCGATTCCATCTCCCGGCGAATCGCCTGCTCGGCGCGGTCGATCTCCGAGTCCGGAACCTCGAACACAAGCTCATCGTGGATCTGAAGGAGCATCCGGACGGGAAGCTCTTCGGTCTCCGCAAGGGCGTCGATGTGCAACATCGCCAGCTTGATGAGGTCGGCGGCGCTTCCCTGGATCGGTGTGTTGATCGCGTTCCTGCGGTCGTAGTTCCGGGCGGCAACGTTTCGCGACGTGAGGTTGGGAAGAGGTCTGCGGCGTCCAAGAATCGTTTCCGCATAGCCGAGCCGTGTGGCTTGCTCGACCAGTTCTCCCATGAACTCCTTGGTGCGCGGATAGGCGGTGTAGAAACGGTCGATGAACATCTTGGCATCGCCATTGGATATGCCGAGCTGTTTCGCCAGGCCGAACGGACTGATCCCATAGATGATCCCGAAATTGATCCGCTTGGCGGACGACCGTAGCTTGTCCGTTACCCGCTCCGGAGGCACACCGAACACACGGGCCGCCGTCAAGCGGTGAAGATCCTCGCCTGACACGAAAGCATCGATGAGTTCGCGATCCTGTGACAGGTGGGCGAGCAGTCGTAGCTCGATCTGCGAATAGTCGGCGGCGACCAACGAAAAACCGGCGGCAGCGACAAACGCCTGCCGGATCTTCTCGCCCGTTGTCGTTCTCACCGGGATGTTCTGGAGGTTCGGATCGGATGAGGAGAGCCGGCCTGTCGCCGTAGATGTCTGGTGAAACGATGTGTGAACACGCCCTGTGTCGGGGTTGACCGCCAGGGGAAGCTTCTCGATATACGTGGTCAGGAGCTTGCGAAGCTCGCGGTACTCCATCAGCTTGCCGGGAAGTGGATGCTGAACAGCAAGCTCCGCCAACACCTGTGCGCTTGTCGATGGGCCGGTCTTCGTACGTTCGAGAACGGGCAGTCTCAACTCATCGAACAACACTTCCGCCACCTGCTTCGTCGACCCCGGATTGAACGAGTGGCCGGCGATCTCGGCGAGGTCCGCTTCGATGATGCTCAGCTCTTCACGCAGCGAGAGACGCTGCCGATGAAGCTCGTCGGAATCGATTCGAATGCCGCGGATCTCCATCCGTGCTAGGACGGGGATCAACGGTAGTTCTACATCATGGAAGAGACGTGAGAGGCCCATGGCCTCGAGGGTGTTCAGCAAGGAGGGTCTGACACGAACGACGATATCCGCATCCTCACAGGCATACATCGTTGCCTTCTCCACGGGAACCGCAGCGAAGTCGCCGTCCTTGCCCGCAACGTCGGCGAAGCTGACCATCCGGTAGTTCAGCACATCGAGGGCGATCTGGCTCAGATTGTGTTGACGCTGTTCAGGCCGCACGAGGTGAGAGGCGATCATCGCGTCGAACGTGACCGAGGGCATTGCAACGCCGGCCCGACAAAGCACGGTCAGGTCGTACTTCAAATTCTGCCCGATCACGTGAGCCTCCGGGCGGGTCACTGCTTCCATCAGTGCAGAGAGGACCAGATCCAACGGAAGCTGCTGCGGGGCTTCCAGCCCCTGATGTCCGACAGGGATGTAGGCCGCCGTCATCGGCCGCCACGAAACGGAGACTCCGACGATCTCCGCCTTCATCGGATCGCGACTCGTGGTTTCCAGATCGAGAGAAAGCACGTCTTCCTGAGCCGCTTCACGGAACATCTCGTAGAGCTGGTCGACCGTCAGCACAGTGCGGTAGTCGACCTTGTCGGTCTGGTTTTGGAGGGTCTGTTCGGGGGTTCCGCGGCTCAAACCCAGCTGTTCGATGACGCTTCGGAACTCCAGCCGATCGAGGAGAGCGAAGAACGCGGCGTCATCGATCCCGGTTGGAAGGCAGCCCTCCAGTTCGAGCGGTGGGTACACGTCCCGATCCAGCGCGACAAGGCGCTGCGCGAGCTGAAGGGTGTTACGGTGCTCCTCCAGAGATCTGCGGATCCGTTCGTTGCGGACTTCACTCGCCCGCTTCATCAGTTCGTCGAGAGAGCCGAACTGTTTCAGGAGCTTCGCTGCCGTCTTCTCGCCGACCCCGGGAACGCCGGGGATATTGTCCGAGCTGTCGCCGACAAGCGAAAGCCAGTCGGCGATCTGGGCGGGGGGAACACCGTAGCGTTTCTCCACGGAGGGCGGATCACACTCCTCGAACCCTTCCCGACCCCGTCCGAGCGGGCGAAGCAGCCAGACATCGTCCGTGACGAGCTGCGCGAGGTCCTTGTCGGAAGACACGATCAGGCAGCGGATCTGTTCGGATTCGGCGCGGGTCACCATCGTTGCCAGCAGGTCATCGGCCTCGATGCCTTCGCACTCCCAGACGGGGATGCCCAGCGCCTCCAGGAGATCATGGATGAGAGGAAGCTGTGACGCGAGGTCGTCGGGCATCGGGGATCGTGTCGCTTTGTACTCAGCATAGAGCTTGTGGCGAAACGTCTCGCCCCCGGCGTCAAACGCCACGGAGACATGGCTGGATGGATAGGCGCAGAGTGCTTTGGAGAGGAGCTTCCAGAACCCGAAAACTCCGTTCACCGGGACACGGTCACGCGTTCGCAGCTCTCGGATCGCGAAGTAGGCCCGGTAGGCCATGGCGTGTCCATCGACCACCAGCAACCGCCGTTCGATGTTCGACGACGGCCAACCGAAAAGGTCTTCATAGCTGACAGACATCGTTGCGCACGCCTCCTTGAAGAAGAGCGTCATCGCGGAGGTAGCACAGGGCTAGCGCCAATCCGTCCGCCATGTCATCCGGGCGCGGGAGTTCGCGAAGCTGGAGCTGTTGCTGCACCATCGCTTGCACCTGCGCCTTGTTGGCTCGTCCGTACCCGGCGATCCGCTTCTTCACTTGGAGCGGCGTGTACCCACGGATCGGCAGCCCGCAAACGGCAGTAAGCAAGGCACCTCTCGTTTCGGCTGTCATCATCGCCGTCTTGCTGTTGGTCGCGAAGAAGACCTCTTCGATCGCAACCCCCGCCGGACGGTACTTCTCGACCAGCTCCCGAACCTCATCGTGCAGCATCTTCAGGCGTTCGGACCGAAGCATTTCCTTCTTTGTCGTAAGGACACCACCGGCGAGAACGCGAACGGCTCTCCCTTCGCGAGCGACGATTCCGTAGCCGGTTGTTGCCAGTCCCGGATCCAGACCCAATGCGATGATGCTTGGGGTCATTGCAGCAGATCCCCCAATCGGCGCGGGCGGTCCTCGGTTTCCTCGCATTGATGGTCGGGATCGTCGTTCAGATTCACTCCGCATGTGGGGCACAGTCCTCGGCAATCCTCACGGCAGAGAACGTTGAGACTGATCCCGGCGACCGCAACCGCGATGACGTCCGGGAATAGGTCCACCACTTGCTCCTGCTCACCGACGGTGACGTCCATCTCGAGGCCCGTCTCGATCTCACGTTCAACTGGTTTCAGGCACCGGCGGCATGGGATGAAGACCCGGCCACGAATCTCGGCCTCAACGTGAACCGAATCCATCTGTGCAACAGCTGATCCGAAGACCCGGAGAGGCGAGAGGAACTCCAAGCTCTCCGACGAAGTGCTTGCGGCATCCGCAGCTAGCTCCAGTGCGAACCGCTGCGGAACGTGCGGCGACTCGATCAGCGAACTGATGTCCAACAACAACTCAGCGGAACCACCCTGCGACATCGGCGGTCCTCCTTCCTTCTTTCACGTCATGAACGCGGATGATGTCCGCGCCACGGATGATCGCAGCCGTATTCGCAGCGATCGTGCCCTCAAGCCGGCCTTCCACAGGTTCATCCAGGATGGTGCCGAGGAACGACTTCCTTGACGTGCCCACAAGAATCGGCACGTTCAGGTCGCGGAATTCGTGCAGCCGCTTGATCAGATCCACGTTATGCTCCACGGTCTTCCCGAATCCGATCCCCGGATCCACGATGAGCCTTCGCCTGGGGATCCCGGCGGATACGGCGGCATGGCAGCGCGAGGAAAGAAACGCGTGCACATCGTGGACGACATCGCCATACCTGGGAGACATTTGCATCGTCCGTGGCATCCCTTGCATGTGCATCAAGACGACAAACACGTCGCCGGTTGCACAGGTCTCCATCATATCCGGGTCGGCCCGAAGTGCACTGATGTCGTTGATGATCACGGCCCCGACTGCCAGTGCCTCTCGCGCAACCCGTGCATGCATCGTATCGATCGAGATCGGGCATGTTAGCGCTTGCCGAAGCCGTTCCAAGACGGGCATGACCCGCCTCAACTCCTCATCGGGACCGACCGGCGTCGCTCCGGGTCTTGTCGACTCACCACCGATGTCGAGGATGTCTGCGCCTTCGGCCACCATCTGCTCGGCACGCCGGAGCGCGTCTTCCGGGGCCGACCAACAGCCGCCATCGAAGAACGAGTCGGGCGTGATGTTCAAGATCCCCATGACAAGCACCCGGTCGCGCAAGTCGACCCACCGATCCAGGTTGATCATGTCGAGGCAGTATACCATAGAGATCGAGGGCAACCGCAGTTTGACCGCATCTGTGTTGCCCCGTACAATTCGTCGTCTACAAGCGAGAAGAAGAGGTGATGATCATCGCCAAGGTACTCCTTACAGAGGTTGTCGAGTCACTTGGGTATGTTGGACAGGTTGTCGAGGTTGCTGACGGCTATGCAAGGAACTACCTGTTTCCGAAGCGGCTGGCTGTGGTCCCGACGGAGCACAACATCGAGCTCTACGCCCGGCAGCGTGCCGAGCATGAAGCGTTGCTTCAAGAGCGCGAAGAGCGGGCGATCGCACTGCGTGATCTGCTCGCCGATCGAACGTTTGTGTTTACGCGCAAGGCACATGATGATGACAAGCTCTACGGTTCTGTGCGTGCCGAGGACATCGCAGCAAAGATCGCGGAAGAAACGGGTCGCACGGTCGAGGCTGCGAGAATCCGTTCGGAGCAGCCGATTGAGACACTGGGTGCGCATGCGGTTACGATCGGTTTGTACAAGGATATTTCCGTCGAAGTACGCATTCGCGTAGATGAGGAGGGAGTCAAGGAGGAGTAGTCCGAGATGCTGAGCAGGCAGGATATACTCCGGGCTCTGGCATGCCTGCTGATCGGAGTGTTTTCGACTGTCTCCGTCTGCGGTCAGACTCTCACCGTCAACGACGATGTCGTCGATCTGTCCAGCCCGCCTCTCGATACGGAGGCGGGCTGTTTCTTGCCGCTTATCGAGGCCGCGGTGTCGGTTGGGGCAACGCCGATCGGACGGCCCACGGAGAACTCGGCGTGTGTATGGACGGCTGCCGGCCTGAAGACCATCGCTGCCCAGTCGTTGCTTGTGGATGACGGGACCCTCTACATTGGCGCCAAGGCACTCGCTGATGCCGTGGGCGGCGAGATTCACACACTGGCCGGATCGGTTTTCATCGAAATCGCCCCGGCTGAGCTCCGATTCATCGAGCAGGATCCCGACGGTGATGAGTTGTTGCTTCGCTGCTCGTCGTACGTTTCAGTGTCTGCGGAATGGGTGGACGATGTGACGCTTCAGCTGCGAATGCCTCTGTGTATCATCTCAGGCTCGTTTGAGGCACGGACGCATGCATCGAACCGCATCGTCTCGGTTCGCGCAGTGCCGGCCTCCTCATCGAGCCTCAATGTGCTGGTGCGGCTTACACAGCCGCAATCGGTGATGATCGAGGCAGAAGAGGTGCTTGATGGCTTCTCAGTGCGTATGCGGTTCGGCGGACGAGAGCTCGAGCAATCGAGTCTGCCCCTGGGCGATGATGCGGCGTTCTACTCGTGGCGCATCCCCCACGGCGAAGGCGTTGCTGCCGTTGAAGGGGTGTGGATCCGCGAATGGCGCAACACGTGTGAGGCGATCCTTGAGCCTGCGCCGGCGTCAGCGAACAGCGATGCGGAGGATGCGTTCGACTGGATTGTCTCGGCGTCCGCCACGCCGGTCGATCCAACCCTTCGTCTCCCCGCCGGATTCGCCATGATCGATGGTTCGATCGCTCCGCAGGCATGTGGTGGAACGGGAGCGATTTGTATCGATCTGTTCGGGCGCCTGAAGTTCACAGATCTACATCCGGTGGGAACTCTGGCATCTGAGGATGTTGCAGTAACGGCAACGGCAACGAACCGTCCGGCAGGAAGCGATGAGATCATCATGCTGCAACCCGGCTACTCGGGATCTCTGTCGGTCTCGTCCGAGATGCTGCGGGTTGTTACGGTTCGCAACGATCGCATCACGTCCGTCGCCGACTCCAGATATCCGAGTCATGATCCCTCCCTTGTGACGATCGTCGCTTCCGGTGCAGCCCGCGATCTGCTGGCTCCCGTTCACGTGGGCGCCTCCGTGTGCGTATCGACGGCCGTGGAGGGATTGCGAACGTACGAGAGCGTTGCGGGGGGCGGATGCCTGCTGCTTTGCGAAGGCTCTCCAGCGGATGCGTCCTGCGGACTTCCCGGCTCCACCCAGCAATGGGCGACCGTTGTCGCAGATGATTGGGTCGGCGGACTGGGCGTGTTGTCGATTTTCCTCCCCGAGGATGATCGGTCTTCTGCTGCGCTTGTAGCGGTGCTTTCTCAATTGCCGTTCCATTTGCGCAATGCCGTTTCATTTCCCGATGGATCCTTGCGAGTGCGGACCGAAGAGGGCGCGATCTCCGTGGTTGAGCCGGGGGCAGCAGGGATCCAGTTCACCGTGATTCCCAGGACTCCATGAGGCGTCTCACCCGCGATGTGCTGCTGATGGCGGCGGCAACGGCCGTCTCCCGGATCTTCGGTTTGTTTCGAGATGCGACGATCGCCGGCCAGTTCGGAGCTTCGGCCGCCTACGACGCCTTCGTTGTCGCCTTCTTTGTGCCTCACATGCTGCGCCAGCTTCTCGCCGAGGGGGCGCTGTCCGCCTCACTCGTCCCCCTCTACACCGAGGCGCGGCTGAACGGTCAGGACGAGAGCGGGTTCATCTCCTCCGTCTTGTCGTGGCTGCTTGTCTTGTTCCCCGTCCTTGTTCTCGCCGGCGTGCTTCTTGCGCCCTGGTACGTCCCCTTCCTGGCAAGCGGCTTCGATGTGCAGACGTTGAGGATTGCCATCCGAATGACGCAGATGTTGTTCCCGTTCATCGCGGTCGTCGGCGTTGCCGCGGTCTTCTCAGCGTTGCTGCATGCCCATCACCGCTTTGCGGTCGCCTCGCTTGCGCCTGTGATGTTCAACGTAGGCATGATCCTGGGAGCGGTCTTCTTTTGGCGGTTGTTTCCGTCTCAGCCGGTCTACGGTCTTGCCCTGGGAGGGCTGTTGGGAGCTGTGGGACAGCTCCTTGTTGAGCTTGTTGCCGCCCGTGGCATGGGGTACCGATTCCATCTGAGGTTCCGGCCTCTCCATCCGCAGATCCACCGGTTGGTGCGCCTGATGCTCCCGGCGGCTGCTGCCCTGCTGGTTGCTCAGCTGAATATGCTGGTCGACAACAAACTGGCTTCGCACCTGGCTGCGGGAAGCATCTCCTCACTGCAGTATGCGATGCGGCTGTTCCAGCTTCCGCTAGGAGTCGTCGCTGTGAGCGTCGCGAGCGCTGTGTTCCCTCGTCTTTCCGCCGCGAGGACACTTGAAGATGACTCTCACTTTCGAGCGCTGTTCCGAAACGGTTTCAGTACGAGCCTTGCTCTACTTCTTCCGGCCACAGCTGGCTTGGTGCTTCTTGCGCAGCCGATCATCGCCTTGCTGTTTGAGCATGGCGCGTTTCTTGCGTCCGATACCCAGCAGACAGCGTCCGTATTGCGCCTATACGCAGTGGGGATCATCCCCTACGGTTGGGTGTACATGCTGACTCGAACCTGCTATGCGAAGCAGCGGTCGGCTCTCCCTTTGATCGCCTCGACGGTAGCCGTCGCTGTGAACATCGGCCTTGACATCGCGCTTGTCGGTCCGCTAGGCGTTGAGGGATTGGCGCTGGCGACAGCGGTTGCAGGTTGGACTCAGGCAGGGTTGCTGATCTACTTCATCCGGCCGGCGTTTCGTCCGATGCGGCGGATTGTAGGAGACTCGGTTCGGGTTGGGATTGCTACAGGAGCGATGGTCGGGGTGTTGTATGCGTTCCAGACGATCCGCTTCTCGATCTCGGAAGACATCGTCTTGGTGCTCGGGATTCTTGTGGGTGTCGCCGCATACGTCTTTGCGGCGTGGCCTCTCGGCTTGTTCTCTCTGCTTCGGCCACCGGAGGGTGACCGCACGGTGTGACGATCCCTTCGGTTCCAAGACATTGGGACTGTCAGCCGAAGTGGCTCCTTGCCTCGTCCGACATCCGATCGGGGGTCCACGGTGGATCCCAAATCAGCACGATCTCCACGCGGTCATCAGGCTCGGCGACTTGGCGCACGGCCTGTTCCGCCTCCGCAGCGATCACACCCGCAAGCGGACAGCGGGGTGTCGTGAGCGTCAGGTCGACCGAGATGAGACCGTCGTTCACTTCCACTCCGTACACCAGACCTAGATCTACGATGTTGATCCCCATCTCCGGATCGACAACGGATTCGAGTGCGGAAAGAACTTGCTCTCTGGATACGGTCACTTCCTCCTCCTCGTATGCCCCAAACGTTGCCGTTTCACGAGACGTGTCAATCGGCGTTCGTGCGAGAATCGACCCAAGCATTGATCAGAGATCGAGCCCAACGATCGATGGCAAGGAGTGGAGCGACGCTCCCCGTGATCGGAGGAAACTTTCGCTCTTCCGGCAGGTCAAGCCACTGATCCAGGGCAAACGCCAGTCCCTCTCCGATGTTGGGAAGGCGGATCAACCCGTCCAGGAATCTTTGTACGAGGATCTCGTCTGCGGCGTTGATCGCGGCAAGAGAGCTGCCGCCGTGCTTGGCTGCCTCCAGCACAGAGACATACGCCGGGTATCGGGTCTTGTCTACCGGGTGAAGACGGAGCGTATCAACGGCCTGCATCTGCAAGCGGCTCAGTCCCGAATCCACCCGATGCGGGTGTGTCAGCGCGTATTGGATCGGCAATCGCATGTCTGCGCTTGCCATCTCGGAGATCCACGAACCGTCCACGTACTCCACCATCGCATGCATTGTGGATGAAGGGTGGATCAGCACATCGATGCGATCGTAGGAGAGATCGAAAAGATGATGCGCTTCAATGACTTCGAACCCCTTGTTCACCATGGTGGCCGAATCGATGGTGATCCTCCGTCCCATCTCCCAATTCGGGTGGGAAAGCGCCTGGTCTGGGGTGACAGACGCAAGAGCGTCGATCGGTATGTCTCGTAGCGATCCCCCGGAGGCTGTTAGGACGATCCTTCTGACTTCGGCTGCTGTGCCGGCACGCATACACTGCCACACAGCGTTGTGCTCGCTATCGACCGGAAGAAGCCGATCGGCTTCCCCGTGCAGTTCAGCGCGGACCCAATCGCCGCCGATGACGAGGCTTTCCTTGTTGGCGAGAGCAACCCGGTGCCCGCTTCGCAGCGCCTGAAGCGTAGGAGGAAGCCCGATCGCGCCGACCAGTGCATTGAGCACGATATCGATGTCGTCGCGTGTAACAATCGTCTGCAGTCCGGATTCGCCGAACACGACGTCAACGGGAGGAGAATCGCCGCCTCGTATCAGATCCGAAGTCGCTTCATCGGCCACGGAAACGATGCGCGGCCGGTAGAGAGAGATCTGTTCCAGGAGCCGCTGCGCATTGTGGCCGGCCGCCAACGCAACCACGTCGATGTCATAGCCCGCATTGCGAAGACGCGAAACCACATCGAGTGTTTGCGTTCCGATCGATCCGGTGGATCCGAGGACAGCGAGGCGGATACGTTGTCGATCCATCACACGGCTGGTTCTGGCAGGAGTTCCGTATACAACGCTTCGATCTCGCTTCCTGTTAGCACTTCATGCTCCAGAAGCTCCTTCGCGATACGATCGAGAACCGCGCGATGCTTCTGCAGAAGCTCTTTGGCTCGATTGTATGCGCCGAGAAGCAACGCGCGGATCTCGCTGTCCACGAGAGCGGCCAGCTCCTCGGAATGCTCATCGCTTCGCACGATCTCTTCGCCGAGGAAGACGTCCATCCGTTCCCTGGCAAGGCTGATCGGACCCAGTTTCTCGCTCATGCCGTACTCAACGACCATTCTCTTCGCCCATTGCGTAGCATTCCGGATGTCCTCGTACGCGCCGGTCGAGAGTTCGTCAAACACGACTTCCTCTGCAGCTCTGCCTCCAAGCGTAGTCACAAGGACGTTCTCGTATTCGCTCTTGGTGCGGATGTATTTCTCGAACCGCTCGACCCACTGGGTGGCGCCGAGCGAACCGTGTGTGCGCGGCGTGATCGAGATCTTGTGAACAGGGATCTCCTTTTCCAGGAGGCGCATTAGCAGTGCGTGCCCGCACTCATGGTAGGCTACGCGTTTGCGCTCATCTTCGCCGAGCACCATCTTCTTCCGCTTCAATCCCAGCTCGATGCGATCCGCAGCTTCTTCGAAGTCCTCGGTTTCAACCTGTTCCTTGTTGTGTCTAGCCGCAAGCAGTGCAGCTTCATTGCACAAATTGCGGAGGTCGGCTCCGACGAATCCCCGCGTGCGCTGGGCAAGGAGATCCAGGTCCAACTCTTCGGCCACCTTCTTGTTCCGGATGTGAACTTCGAGGATCTCGCGCCGCTCCTTGACGGCCGGAGCGGGGATCGCGATGCGACGGTCGAACCTTCCCGGTCGCAGCAGGGCGGGGTCCAACACATCCGGCCGATTCGTCGCGGCAAGAACGATGACGCCCTTGTTGGTTTCGAAGCCGTCCATCTCGGCAAGGAGCTGGTTCAGGGTCTGTTCGCGTTCGTCGTGTCCTCCACCAAGACCTGCCCCGCGCTTTCGCCCGACGGCATCAATCTCGTCGATGAAGATGATGCATGGCGAACTCGCCTTGGCTTTCTGGAACATATCGCGGACGCGCGATGCGCCGACTCCGACGAACATCTCGACGAAATCCGACCCGCTAATCGAGAAGAACGGCACGTGCGCTTCGCCTGCAATCGCCTTCGCAAGGAGGGTTTTCCCTGTTCCGGGAGAGCCGACCAAGAGAACCCCCTTGGGGATTTCCGCGCCCAACCGAGAGAACCGCTTCGGATCCTTGAGGTATTCGACAATCTCTTCGACTTCCTCTTTCACCTCATCGATTCCCGCGACCTCGTTGAACGTCACCTTTGGGCCGTCTGTACGCACAAGGCGGGCCTTGGATTGACCGAATGTCATGGCTCCGGTCCCTTGTGTCCTTCGCATGAAGTAGACAAGAAGAGCCACGACCAGGAGAATCGGTAGGAGCATCATCAGAGCCGACGGCAACCAACTCTCTTGTGCAGGAGGCTCGAATCGGACCGAAACCGAATCCCCGGTAACAGTGGTGCTCTGATCCAGCCACGACACATACGAGGACTCATCAAGCGGTAGTTGCACTTGGGCCTGCGTGCCATCGACGAAAGTGATGATGCCCAGGCTTTCATCGATGACGACTTCGTTGACCTGGCCGTCTTCGACCAAGGCGCGGAATTGCGTGTAGTCGATCTCGTCCAACGCGTTGGACGAGCCGAACCAGGATTGAAGCGCGATCAATGCGATGATCACGATAAACGCGACAAGTGCGATGTTTCGCAGGTTCTTGTTCCGCAATTCCCTTTGTCTATCTGGTTGCATGCTTTCACCACTCCATCGGCATGATCGCGAAAGACGCGATCAAAAATGCATCGCTTGATTGTATCGTCGCATGTTTATCCCATCCAGCACGACCTTCGGGGGTTCGGTGCAAGAGGACCGTTTCCTGTCTCATTGCAGGCTCGGCGGAACGTGAGGGCCCTAGCGGTGGAGAAGCCGCTTCCAGAGTTTCAAACGCTCAAACGAGCGCTCTTCACCGCGGAGAAGGCGGACCAGATTGCTGCGATGCGTGTAGACAACGAAGCAAGCCAGAAGCGACGTCAACGCGATCAGCGTGGGGTGGTAGTCAAGAACCGTCCAGGCGTTCAAAGCGGCCATGCTTGCGGGTACGCTGATGGACGCAACGATCGAGCCAAGGGATACCTTCCCGAAGCTGGAAAGGAGCAAGAGAAAGACGCCCAGAGCGATCCCTGTAGGGATGGGTGCGATGCCTACAAGCATCCCTGCGGCGGTTGCAATCCCTTTTCCACCTCGGAATCCCACGTACACAGGGAAAACATGTCCGACCACCGCCGCAAGGCCACAGATCATCGCGACGATCTGCAGAGGGATACCGCCGATGGCGAACGGGATGAGAGGAACAGCTAGTGTTGCGGCGACACCTTTGGCGCAATCGACAACCATCACGGTTACTCCGGCGCGCCATCCAAGGACGCGCCACGTGTTCGTGGCGCCGGCGTTACGGCTTCCGTGTTCTCGGATGTCGATCGATTGCACCAGGCGTCCGACGATGACGGCGGTTGGGAACGCTCCGATCAGGTAGGAGATCAGAGCGAGAACGACCATCCCGATGCCCGTCTCCATCTTATGTTCCCTCCCCTGTGCGGTCTGAGATTGCGCGATCGATCACGCCACAGTCGAGGACGGCAACGACGATGCCGCCGCTGCCCGCATGCACGGACAGTGCCGCGGCTGCTTCGGACACGTACACTGCTGCGTCCCGGAACTCCCGCCGGATGACGTCGCGGTAGTCCACGGCAAGCTCTGGAGCTCCTGCGTGAGCGACACAGAAGACTGGGTGATCCATCTTTGCCGCCCAACGGAGTGCGTTTCTAAGAACCACCGTGTCGCGCTTCGTGCGCCGGAGGATGACACCCCCCAACGTCATCTTTCCCTTTCTGACGGTGAGAATCGGGGTGATTCGGAAGCGATCCAACAGCGCGCCAACTCGCGGAGAGAGGCGCCCTCCTCGCACAAACGACAACACAGACGGAACATACACCTGTAGACGGATCTTATCCACTATGTCGCGGCCCACTTGGGCGCAGTCTGCGGCAGACAGCCCTGCTTCCCTGGCCCGCTGGATCGCGAGCAACACCAGCGCTTCGCCTACGGAAGCGGAGCCGGAATCCACAACATGAATCGGGACGGCAGTCTCCTTCTGGACCTGGCTTGCCGCCCACAATGCATTCTGCACGGTTCCCGAGACCTGACTCGAAAGATGCACGGAGACGATCGAACGGCAGCCTTGGGCGAGGTGATGGTAGACCTCAAGGAACTGTCCGGGAGATGGCTGAGATGTCGATGCCGGCGGTGATTGCGGGCGATTCTCCAGAAGATCGAGCAAAGACGATGCGGTGACATCGACCCCATCGAGCATCTGCTTGCCGTCATGCGTGACGTTCATCGCCACAGGCAGGACATGATGATCGACAAGCCATGCTGTCGGAAGATCGCAGACGGTGTCTGTCACGACACCGACGTCGGGACGGTCCTCATCGTCGACGTTCCCTCCCACTTGCACAAGCATGTCCTCCACCTTCGAGTTCGTGACAGATGTCCCCATCTTTGCCAGCACCTCGAACACGTAGGCCGGCATGTTTGTATGGACGTGAACGTGGAGTTCATTCCGCCCGGAGGCGACGACGACCGAGTCTCCGAGATCGGCCAAGGCGGTTCTGATGGCGGAGCCGAGATCGCGGGATTCGTCGTGCGCTTCGGGTGGGATGCTGAGAACGGCCTCGCAGCAATACCGCTGCCAAACGGGGCGCCATGTTTGGGCCGGGCTGTCTGGCAACGGCTGCGGAGGCGTACCTGCTTCCGATGTCAGCTCCGACTCCACGACCTCGTACGTGTCGGCTTTGGGGTTCTTGCGAAGCGCATCGAGCCATCCTTCCAGGAAGTGAACAAACCCGAGTGCGCCTGCGTCGACGACCCCTGCCCGTTTCAGGACATGGAGCTTCCCGGGGGTTTCCGCAAGAGACCGTCGTGCTGTAGCGATTCCCTCTTCGAACAGCTTGACCATATCCGTGATCCGTGAGGACTGCGCCGCAATCGAGTCCGCCACATCCTGCATGACGGTGAGAATCGTTCCCTCGCGGGGATCCTCGAGGGCCCTTCGCGCTTCGGCGGCGGCATGACGGAGTGCGGCTCCCATGCTGGCTACCGACACTCGCAGCTTGCCCTTGGTTGCGTCGCTGAATCCTCGCAGATACTGTGCCATGATGACGCCGGAGTTTCCGCGTGCGCCCCGCAATGCGGCATCCGCCAGCCGGGAAGTAACATCGGCAGCGGCTCCGTGAACGGTGCTGAGACCGTGAATCATTGCTCGCATCGTCTGGGCAAGGTTCTTGCCGGTATCTCCGTCTGGAACGGGGAATACATTGATGCGATCGAGGTGATCGGCGTGTCGAATGACGCGTCTGGCACCAGCGATGGCCACCCGCCGGAGTTCATCGCCCGTGAGGTGGCTCTGCTTCACAGCTTCATTGGACGGCACAGTGCCTGAAATCATATCGAGTTGAGATCGGGCACGCCACTCATCGAACGAGCTCCACCGGCACGTAGACGAGTCGTTCGTCACCGAGAGCGAGCCAGAAGCTGTACCGTCCCACAGGAAGATCCCCGGTATCGATCGCAACCCATTCGGAGTTCTCGACGAAGCTCATGCGATACGAATACCCAACGCTGTAGGCTGGCGTTGATTCGGCGACTCCGCCTGCCCCCTCGGGCACGCCATTGTCCGTGGTGGAGACGCGCACCCAAGGAAGGCCATGCTCATCCCGGAACACCACCGCGAACTCTGTTCCGGGACCCGGAGCCAGCCTGATCGGCTCGATAGCGAGGACTTCCTCATACCCTTCGAGGGTCCCCGAATTGAGAGTTGCCGCCGTCGCCCACAGACGTGCGCCCAGGACATCCTCGCCGAAGGTCTCGATGCCGAGGTGCGTCTGCCACTTGTCCGCCGAGTCCGCCCCCCACGGACCGTTTCGTTCCATCGACGCAGATGTCGATGGGTCTCCGGCGACCCACCTTCCGCCGTACCGAGGATCGTCATTCGCCGTGTCGACGATGTTCCCGCGGTTGTCCACGAGCTGCATGACGGCGCCATCATCCGGGAGGTCCATCGCGAACGGCTCGACCGAATCATAGACCAGATCAGCGGTAAGATCGGAGATCGCTTCGTCGGTACGGCGCTCCAGAACGTAGAAGCCGTCCATCCGCGTCAGGGGTTCACCGGTCACCAGCCATGAAACGCCGTCTTCGTCACGTTTCATGGCGAGGATGTGGGGAGCCGCCTCTGCCTGTCCGGCAGTGCATGCAGGGACAGCGGCAGGTTTGATCTCGCCGGTCAACGGGATGGAGACCCAGTTGTCCTCGTTTGTCGTGTCGTGGAGGTCATGGTCTACCGGACGCCATCGGAGCTGCCAGCCTGTCAAGTCGATGGCGGTGGAGCCAAGGTTTCGCAGTTCGATCCACTCATGATCCGGGTCCGAGGGCGTCCCTGCCCATGCGATCTCGGAGATAATGACACGGCCGTCGCAGGTTTCCGGTTCGGAGGATCCGCCACCACCGGCGGGAGGCTCTTCTGGGAAGACGTCGATGGTGACCACGGCGACATTGGAGATCATCCCCGTGTCATCGTGGACAACGTAGGAAAGCTGATCGATTCCGACAAACCCGGTATTCGGCGTGTAGAGAATCGTGCCATTGCCGGTACTCTGAGCTGTTCCATCCTCGGGAAGCTGCACGAGATTTACGGATTCCGGGACAAGGAAGCCGTCCGCATCGGAATCGTTCTCGAGCACCGCGATCGACGTTGGGTCACCATGGGATTCACCCCGGTCGTCTCGAGCAACGGGGGGCACGGGCTGTTCCTCTTCGGGCGAGACGAGAATCGTCACACTCGCTACGTTGGATGACTTCCCGTCGTTGTCTCGGACGGTGTACGTGAACGCCTCGATCCCGGAAAAGCCTGCATCGGGGGTGTACACGACGCGTCCGTCTTCTAGCAGCTCCACATGGCCGTTCTGCGGCTCCGATGTGAGACGGAGCGTTGAAGGAACCACGACACCGTCCAGGTCGGAGTCGTTTGCGACCAGGTTGATGACGACCGTTTCGGCGGGCTTGGCCGCTCTTGAGTCGTCCTCGGCGATCGGTGGTGGACCGGCAACGATGATGATGACCGACG
Organism: uncultured Thermotogae bacterium; assembly: GCA_964554715.1. GTDB lineage: Bacteria > Bipolaricaulota > Bipolaricaulia > UBA7950 > UBA9294 > RXOA01. The sequence goes on from CAZKPU010000030.1 coordinate 22,964, forward strand.
CTTCATCCGTATCTCCATCGGCATCCTTGAGTTGGTAGATGAAGCGATCCTCACCCGAGAGTGCGGGGATGTAGGCGAACGATCCATCCGGGTTCAGTGTGAGCGTCCCGTGGGAGACATCATCGATCAGCGCCACGGACTCGCCGCCGTCGGAAGCGGAGTCGTTGGACAGCACACCCGGTGCAAGAATACGAAGCGCTTCTCCGTACAGGATTTCGTACCGGTCATCGACCGCCGCCACAGGATCATCGGCGGGGTTCACGGTGATCGTCACCGTGGCCTGGTCTTTGTCCCCGTCGCCATCGGTCAGCTCGT
>CAZKPU010000031.1:0-22873 GCA_964554715.1 uncultured Thermotogae bacterium
GTAGCCTGCGGCTTGTAGCCTGTGGAAAGCTGCGGCGAGGCAGACAGCTTGCAGCCTGTGGCATGTGGCTTGTGGGAGGGCGGGGACCACTGCCAGGCAGCGTCGGGATAGCAATATCGCAGGTCGATATTGCGCCCGGTCCTGGCCGATGGCAATTCCACCGCTGGGACACGGACGGTGGAAGTGCATCGCAGCCCTTGCGTGCGTAAACTGGTGCTTCGAGGGGAAAGTTGACGCGTGGTTCTTGCGGATGGTTGTTGTGAGGCGCCGCTGTAGAGGGTTCTTGCTTTCCACTTATGTTATATGGTATGTTCATGGAAACACTCACGTATCCGGGAGGGATGACACACATGGCTGACGAAAAGGCTCAAGATCAAGCCGGCGAAGAGCTGTTGGTGAAGGCGATCGATAAGGGGTTGGGTGCGAGGATCCATGTACGGATTTCGCGCTTTCGCGACCGGGATTACCTTGACATCCGCAATTACTACGAGGCTGATGGCGGTGAGTGGAAGCCGACCAGAAAAGGGGTCGCTGTTCCGGTGGAGATGTATCAGGAGCTGATGAGTGCGCTTGGCGATGCAGGCAAGATCATCGCCGAACGGGCGGCGAATGCTCCGGAGGCGGCCGAACAGCCAAAGGCTGAAGGCTAACGCTTGGCGAAGCGGTGAGGCTCCCGGCTTGATGGGATGTTGTGGCTGGGGCATAATCATGCAGACCGGTCCCATCGTCTAGTGGCCTAGGATAGCGGGCTCTCATCCCGTCGACAGGGGTTCAAATCCCCTTGGGACCGCCAGAAGAGAAGACAAAGCCGGTGGCGAGATGCCGCCGGCCTTTTCTTTTTCGCATCTTGCACATGAACGATCAGCGTGTTCGCCGCTCACGACCGGAGGAGAACGTGAGAGCCTTCGCTGAGGCCCACCGGGCTGTGATCGACATCACGGATGCTACCTCGTCGCGTGTGGCGATCGCGGCCGAAACCGCGCGCGGGTCGAGCGTTGAGGGCGGTCGACCGAAGCTTTCCATGAATGTGATGTACATCACGCTTCGGCGATGGGTCGACGCGCGGATCGGGGCTGTGTGAGCTTCGATCCAAGGGCGAACGTGAGGGGTGAAAACAGCGCTCCGTACTGAGCTGGCGGCGCGTGTCCGGTTCTCGATGCGCCGAGACGCGAGCGCTTCGATCGGGGTGATGCATAGTACAGACCGGCCGGATGCTGCTCTGGTACATTGAGGCTATCAGGATTCTGTCGCGGCAGAGAGGAGCATCGTGTACTCGTACTCAGGGATTGCAAACGGCAACTGCCGATTGAAGTGTTTGCTGGCGGTTTTGGGAGTTCTCCTTCTCGCCGGAGTCACCGGCTTGGCTCAAGATGGGTTGCAGGACGCCGGAGTTCAGGTGACACGGCAGATCTCGGCGTATCACGCACTGCCGGAGAGCACGTTTGTCGTCACGCTGCGTCTGGCGGCCTCCGAGGATCTTGTCGGCGTCGGCATCTCGGAGGGACTCCCGCGTGGTTGGGTCATCAATCCGGTGCAGAACGACGGGGCGGCGTTCAAGCGCTCGGACAACGAGTGGGTGTTCAGCGAGAAGATCCGCGCGGGCAGCACGCGTGAACTGGTGTACGAGGTCTCGATCCCGAGTGCCGAACAGCTTGTGGCCGTGCAGCTTCCGGCGTGTTTCACGATTGAGGGCACGGTCCAGGCAAGAACTCCCCGTGTCGAGGTCCCCGTCATCGGGGAATCGCTGATCGAAGTCGGCTCCATCCTCCCGATTCCGAGCGCGGTGGCCCATCTGATGGCGCAAACGGAGGATTCTCCCGATTCGATCGACCTGCGCATGTCAAGACGGATCTCGGAAGACCAGCTGGCAAGGGCGCTTCAGCTCTGGCAAGCAGGGATCTCGTTGCCGAACACGGGGGAGCGGACGATCGATCTTGCGATGATGGAACTTCTGGTTGCGTACTACGAGACCTGTACGCCCGTCGATCTTCCGCTTCCGCTTGCCGGCGAGGGCGGGCTGATCGCGGTGCGCACCCTCGACACGTTCCTTCCGTGCGACAGCGTGCTGCTTCCGGAGGGGTGCCGCGATCCGGGCGTGAACGCGCGCCGGGTCAGCGTCGCCGTCACGATCACCGCGGAGTACGACGCGTACGGCGTCGGCTTGGCGGAGTCTGTGCCTGCGGGCTGGCGGGTGGCGTCGGTCCAGCACGAGGGGTTGTGGTACCGAGATGCGACGGCGGAGTGGATCTACCCGAAGCGGCTCGCCGCAGGCGATACGATCCAGGTGCTCTACGAGATCGAGGTGGCGACTTCGGAGGCGGACACCCTCCAGTTGGCCACCGGTTGCTGCGGATGGGACGCCACGGTCTTCGGTGAGGTCTCCAGCGCGCTCGCGTGCGGCGACTGGAGGGTGACGGGGGAAGAACTGGTTCACGTGTGGGACTGCCTTCCGGTCATCCTCGCCCTCTCCCGTTGGGACACGGAAGCGGATGAACTGGATGTCACCCTCTCGGATTTCATCTCGTTCTCGCAACTCCAGCGGGCGGTCGCCTTCTGGTTGGAAGGGGGCGTGGTTCCCCACTCCTGTGGGTTCAAAGTGGGGTACGAGACGTTGAAGATGATCACCGGTCATTGGCTGACGCACACCCCGGTCACTCGGAATCTGCCTGACGCGCCTGCCGGGCCGTGCGACGATGCGGACGCAGGGTGCTACGTTCCGGCAGGCTCTTGCGGCTGGTTCTGCACGATGAGAGAGCAGCAACCGCAGGCGGATTTCGTCGCTGTCCCGGTTGTGTCGCCGCCGACCGCCGACGCGGGGCCGGATCGCACCCTGACCTGTTCGGTTCGATCGGTGACGCTGGAGGGGGCCGCCTCGGCCGGCGTTCCGCCGTATGCGTACGAGTGGATCGATCCGAGCGGCAGAGCGATCGGGTTCAATCCCTCCGTTGATGTGAACGTGCCAGCGACCTACATGTTGGTCGTTACGGGAAGCAACGGATGCTCGGCGAGTGATTCTGTGGTTGTGTCGGAGGACATTGCGGCACCCGATGTGGATGCCGGCCCGGATCGACTCGTGACGTGTGCGGTGCAGTCCGTCACGCTGGCCGCCACTGTCACGGGAGGCACTCCGCCGTTTGCGTATGCGTGGCTGAATTCACAAGGAGAGTTGATCGGCTCGAAGGCAGACGTCGATGTGAGCGCTCCCGGGACGTACACGGTGACCGTCACCGGCGGAAACGGCTGCACCGGCAGCGACACAGTGATGGTGATGCAGGATGTCGAGGCGCCTCAGGTGAGTGCAGCCGGTGGCGGCGTGCTGACGTGTGCGAACCCGCAGATCACCCTGAGCGCGACCGCTTCGGGAGGGACGGCTCCGTATGCCTATGCATGGCAGAGCCCGCGCGGAGAGCTGATCGGGACGGCAACGATCGTGGATGTGAGCACTCCCGGAACGTACACCGTGACGGTGACGGGCAGCAATGGTTGCTCGGGTAGCGGAACGGCTGTGGTGACGCAGGACGTCGAGGCCCCGTTGGTGAGCGCGACGAGCAGCGGTGCGCTGACGTGTGCGAACGCACAAGTCACCGTTCGCGCGGTCGTCACGAGCGGGAGCGGTCCGTACGTTTATGCGTGGCAGGACCCGCGTGGGGCTTCGATCGGAACGTCGGCGAACCTGAATGTGAGCCAGCCGGGGACGTATACGGTGACCGTGACGGGCGGAAACGGCTGTGTGGGGAGCGGCACGGTGACCGTGACGGAGGACTACGATCCGCCTGTTGTGAGCGCCACGAGCGACGGGACCCTCACCTGCGCGAACCTGCAGGTGACGCTGACCGCGAGGGTCGAGGGAAACGGTCCGTATGCCTTTGTGTGGCAGGGCCCCGGCGGGGCGTCGATCGGGACGGCGTCGAGCGTCGACGTGAGCGAACCGGGGACCTACACGGTGACCGTGACCGGAAGCAATGGCTGTCCGGGAACTGCGACGGTTACAGTGACCGAGGATCTTGAGGCACCAGCCGTGAGCGCCACGAGTGACGGGATCCTCACTTGCGCGAACCCGCAGGTGACGCTGACGGCGGCGGTGTCCGGCGGACGCGGTCCGTTCTCCTACGCGTGGCGGAACGTGGGTGGGGCGTCGATCGGGACGGCGGTGAGCGTCGATGTGGCCGCTCCGGGGATGTACACGGTCATTGTTACAGGCGGAAACGGCTGCTCGGGAACCGCCACGGTCGAGGTGACGCAGGATACCGGGGCGCCGGTGGTGAGCGCTGCGAGTGACGGGATCCTCACTTGCGCGAACCCGCAGGTGACGCTGACGGCGGCGGTGAGCGGAGGACGCGGTCCGTTCTCCAACGTGTGGCAGAACGCAAGCGGGGCATCGATCGGGACGTCGGCCAGCGTGGATGTGAGTGAAGCGGGGACCTACACCGTGACGGTGACCGGGAGCAACGGCTGTGCGGGAAGCAGCACGGTCGAGGTGACGCAGGACATCGAAGCGCCGACTGTGAGCGCCACGAGTGACGGAATCCTATCTTGCTCGACCCCGCAGGTAACGCTGGCGGCTACGATCACGGAAGGACGCGGCCCGTTTGCCTACGTTTGGGCGGATGTAGCGGGTCGGATCCTCGGCGATGAGGGCGAGCTGGTGGTGGAAACGCCTGGGATGTACACGGTGACGGTGACGGGCGGAAACGGTTGCTCGGGAAGTGGCTCGGTCGTGGTGACGCAAGACGTTGAAGCACCGCAAGTGAGCGCGATCTGCGGAGAGGTGCTGACCTGTGCGAACCCGCAGGTGACGCTGATGGCGGCGGTGATGCAGGGAACCGGGCCGTTCTGCTACACATGGCAGAACGCAGCGGGTGAGATCCTCGGCGACCACAGCGAGCTTGTGGTGGAAGCGGCGGGGGTCTACACGGTGACGGTGACCGGGAGCAACGGGTGTCAGGGAAGCGCCACGGTCGATGTAACGCAGGATGTCGAGGCGCCGACGGTGAGTGTCACTCGTGACGGAGTCCTGAGCTGTTCGAACCCGCAGGTGAAGCTGACGGCGGCGGTGACCGGAGGACGCAGTCCGTTCACGTACGTGTGGCAGGACGGGGCGGGCAACACCGTCGGCGGCCACAGCGAACTTGAGGTGGACACGGCTGGGACGTACACGGTGGCGGTGACCGGGAGCAACGGGTGTCAGGGAAGCGCCACGGTGGAAGTGAAGCAGGATCTTGAGCCGCCGGCCGTAGGCGCTACGAGGGACGGAACGCTGACCTGCGCGAACCCGCAGGTGATGCTGACGGCGGAAGTGACCGGGGGACGGAGCCCGTTCTCCTACGCGTGGCAGAACGAGGAAGGGGAAACGATCGCGATCACGGCAAGCGTCAACGTGACCGAACCCGGCGCATACACGGTGACGGTGGTGGGAAGCAACGGATGCACGGGGAGCGACACCGTGGAGGTGACGCAGGACGTCGAGGCACCAACGGTGAGCGCAACAAGCGACGGGATCCTGACCTGTGCCAACCCGCAAGTGAAGCTGACGGCAGCGGTCACGGGTGGTAGAGAACCGTTCTCCTACGTGTGGGTCGACGCTTTCGAGAAGCGGATCGCCACATCCGCGAGTGTCGATGTGAGCGTGCCGGGGATCTACACGGTGACGGTGACGGGAAGCAACGGATGCGCAGCGAATGACTCGGTGATCGTGACGCAGGATCTCGAACCGCCGGCCGTAAGCGCCACGAGTGACAGAACGCTGACCTGCGCGAACTCGCAAGTGACGCTGACGGCAGCAGTGACCGGCGGCAGCGGGCCGTTCTCTTACGAGTGGGTCGATTCGTGTGGAGAGCGGATCGCCACCACGGCGAGCGTCGACGTCAGCACGCCGGGGATGTACATGGTGACCGTTACGGGCGGAAGTGGGTGCCCGGGAAGCGACACGGTGAGGGTGATCCAAGACATGGAGCCGCCGGAGGTGAAGGCGACAAGCGGCGGAGATCTGACCTGCACCCACCCGCAAGTGGCGCTGACGGCGGCGGTCACCGGGAGCAGCGGACCGTTCTCCTATGTGTGGGTCGACGCGTTCGGGAAGCCGATCGCCACCGCGGCGAGCGTGGATGTGAGCGCGCCGGGGCCGTACACCGTGACCGTTACGGGCGGAAACGGGTGCTCGGCGAGTGATACGGTGATGGTGATGCAAGATCTCGAACCGCCGGTGGTGGATACGGGTGAAGATCGGGGCCTCACGTGTGACAGCACCGAAGTGCTTCTCGACATCAGTGTCTCGGGGGGAACCCCGCCGTTTTCGTATCTGTGGATCGACGACTGCGGAGAAGAGATCGCCGACACCCAGGACATCACGGTGTCGCTGCCGGGCATGTATACGGTTCTCGTCACCGGGGCCAACGGGTGCAGCACCCTCGGCTGTGTCGCCGTATTGAACAAGATCGCTCCGCCTACCGTCGATGCGGGACCGGACCAGACCCTGACCTGCAAGACCTGCGAAGTCCTGCTTGACGCGACCGTCGTCGCTGGCACGGCTCCCTACGAGTACACGTGGACCGATGCCTGCGGCGCCGTTGTCGGAACGACCGAGGATCTTCTCGTTACGCAACCGAGCGTCTACACGCTGCTTGTGAAAACGGCGGACGGATGCGTCGCTTCGGACAGCGTGGTGGTCAGTCAAGAAACGCCGTGAGCTTCCCCGGTCGGCGGATGAGATTCCTCTTCGGCTTCCGGTGTTGATCCCGGGATCGGCGGTGTGCCGCCCCCCCCTTTCCTGGTGGCGGCTGCTGCCGATATCCCTGACATTCCGGATCCAGTCCCACCGGTTCATCGGGATTTGGATCCGGCATCCTACGTCTTCCGCCGCGGTACCGGGAATTGCGTCAAGCACGTTCCCGAACTAGAATGAGGTGGTTGTGTAACGATGTTCTGCGTTGAGCGAAGGGGGATGTGTGTCGGAGACGCGACGGGGGTTGCTTGCGGTCGTACGCACGGCGATCGCAGGCTATGCAACGATCTCGCGGCGCGATCCGTCATCGGCGCAGCGCCTGCTCGACGACTACGCCGTTCGGATCCGGGAGCCGCTCAACAGCTACTCGGGGGAGGTCATCCGCACGGTGGAGGACGGTTTCGTGCTGTTCTTCCCCAGCGCTCTTCACGCGATCGAGTACGCCGTTGCCCTTCAACGCTCGATCCCAGATCAGAAGCATGCCACGCAAACGAACACGGTGTTCCCCGATTCCGGAGGCTATCGGATCCGGGTCGGCGCCGATATCGGAGAGGTTGTGTGGCGGGACGGGGAGCCGGAAGGGGAAGCGCTTACGGTGGCCGCCCGGATCGAACCGCTGGCTGCTGCGGGCGGGATCTGCCTCACGGGGTCGCTCTACGGCCAGGTTCACAACAAGACGGACGTTCGGTTTGCCGCTCTCGGCAGGCGGGAGCTGGCCGGCGGAATGTCTGCCGTGGATCTGTACCGTGTGGTGTGGCCCGGCGAAGCGTCGAAGCCGTCGGCACCCGATGGAGAGCGAACAAGGATTGCCGTCCTGCCGTTTCACAACATTAGCCCGGATCCCAACGACACGTATCTTACCGACGGAATGACCGAGGAGCTGATCTACACGCTGTCCAAAGAGCCGCGTCTGCGCGTGGTCGCACACACATCCGTGATGAGGTTCCGCGACCGCCGGGCGACGGTTTCGGAAATCGGAAGAGATCTCCGAGTGGGAACGGTAATCGAAGGGAGCATCCGGAAGGCGGGCAACCGCCTTCGGATTACCGCTCAGATGGTCGATACGACAACGCAGGAACCGGTGTGGTCGCAGTCGTATGATCGGGACTTGACTGATCTGTTCGGGATTCAGAGTGACATCGCCCAGCGGATCACCGAGCAGCTTCGCGGTGTGCTGGTCGATCCGGTCCGCGGAATCCCTGCATCGCACCCGGAAACGGGCGCGGCACCGAAACAGCGGGAGTCGGTTGCCCAAGAGATGTACCTCAGGGGCAAGGCGGCGTGGCTGCAGTGGAACGAAGACGGACTCGACGGTGCGCTTGATCTTTTCCGGAGTGCCGTGGAAGCCGATCCCGAGTGGGCGCTGCCGTACAGCGCGCTTGCCGACACCTACTCGTTGATGGCTCAGCTGCAATTGATCCCTTCGGATGTGGGGTACGAGAACGCCCGGGCTGCGGCTGTCCGCGCGATCGAGCTGGACGAGCGGCTTGCGGAGGCCCACGCGTCGCTTGCGATGATCGAGCTTCTTTCGGGGGGAGACATCGTTCGTGCGGAAGCCGAATTGGATCTGGCACTGGAGCTCAATCCGAGCCTTGCGATCGCCCGGCATTGGCGTGCGGTGGTGCTGGGAGCCGCGGGCAAGGTGGACGATGCGTTGGCGGAAAGCCAGAAAGCATGGGAGCTGGATCCGGAGTCGCCGCTGTTTCAGGCGGCGGCGGGACAGCTTCTCGAGACGACCCGTTTCCGGTCGGAGGCTTGAACCGGAGCCAGCGATGGGCGAAGCCTACCCGCGAAGGAACCGAGCGGTTGTGAACCCTCGAAGATCGACGACGCCGATGCGGCGGAAGATGGAGAGTGCAAGATGCGGACCTCATTGACGTTTGCCGGCGTCTGTAAGAGCTTCCCGACGGCACGGGGCCGGATGACGGTTCTCGACAGCGTCACGCTGCGTGTCGGCGCCGGAGGGTGGACGAGCCTGGTCGGGCCGTCGGGGTGTGGAAAGACGACGCTGGCGAAGATCGCATCGGGGATCGTGCCGGCGGATGCAGGGCATGTGCTTTTCGGCGGTGAGGCCGGACCACGAGGGGGCGGCGTGGCGTATATGCCGCAACACGACACGCTGTTTCCATGGAGATCGGCGATCGAGAACGCCATCCTACCGGCGGAGGTTGACGGCCGCTCGCGCAACCAGGCACGGTCCGAGGCGAGGCGGCTGTTCGTGCGCTTCGGCTTGAGCGGCTTCGAAGATCAGCACCCATCTGCACTCTCCGGAGGGATGAGACAGCGGGTTGCGCTCATCCGAACGTTTCTTGCGAGGCGGGACATCCTTGTGTTGGACGAGCCGTTCGGAGCGCTCGATGCGCTGACAAGGGCAGGGCTGCAGCGGTGGCTGAGCGACGTTTGGACGGAACTCCGACACACGGTCCTCTTCATCACCCACGATGTGGAGGAAGCCGTTCTTCTCTCGGACAGCGTGGCCGTGAGTTCGCCGCTGCCGGGGAGGATCCGTTCCGAAATCGCGATCGATCTGCCCCGACCTCGTTCCCGGGTGAGTGCAGAGGTGACCGCTTATCGGGCCGAATTGATGGCATCGTTGGCGGAGGGAGCGTTGTCGTGAGCGAGCTTCGGCGGTGGCTGGCGCCGCTCACCCTGTTGCTTCTCGTTGTGGCCGGGGTCGAAACGTACCTCAGGCTTGCGGCGGTTCCGTCCTACATCTTCCCTCAACCGAGCGCCGTGCTGGTCGAGCTGGTCGAGACGCTGCCAGATCTTGCCGGTCATGCCCTGGTGACCATCGCCGAAACGATGATCGGACTTGTGATCGGAGTGTGCGCGGGGGGGATGCTCGCCGTGGCGATCGTGTTGTCTCGGACCGTGGAACGCGCGCTGTATCCGCTGATCATCGCGACGCAGATGGTTCCGGTGTTTGCCATCGCGCCGCTGTTGGTGGTGTGGTTCGGGTACGGCGTCTGGTCCAAGGCGGCGACGGCGGCGCTTCTGGTGTTCTTCCCGGTCGTGGTCGGCATGGTGGATGGACTGCGTTCCCCCACCGAGGATCAGCGGGACCTGCTGCGGTCGTTGCATGCAAGCCGGTGGCAGACCCTGCGGTTGCTGGAGCTTCCGGCGAGCGTTCCTGCGTTCTTCTCGGGCCTGAAGGTTGGCGTGACGCTCGGTGTGGTCGGGGCGACGATCGGCGAGTGGATCGGAGCCCAGCGCGGGCTCGGACACGTCATGGTGCAGGCAAACGCCTTACTCAAGCTGGAAAGGGTCTTTGCGGCGATCGTGTTGCTGACCGTTGTCGGGTTGTTGCTGTTCGGGTTGGTTCGGATAATCGAGAAGAGGTTCCTCGCCCGCAGGGGCTGGGGAGGGGGGTAGGTTCTCATGACGGCGACGAGATGGGGGGGATGGATGGCCGCGGTGGCGAGCTGCGTCATCCTCTCTCTTTGTGCAACCGCGGAGACGGTTCGGGTGATGCTCGACTTTCAACTCAACGCCAACCACCTTCCGTTGGTTGTTGCCCAGGAGAGGGGGTTGTTCGATGCGGCAGAGCTCGACGTCGAACTCCTCGTGCCGACGTCGGCCAGCGATCCGGCGAAGCTGGCCGCCGCCGGCGTCGTCGAAATCGCCTTGACGCCTCAAATCAACTACATGATCGCGCGGGACGCCGGACTTCCCGTCCTCGCGCTCGGGGCGCTGATCGGTGAGCCGCTCGGCGGACTGCTGGCGGTCGAAGGACGCGGGATCTCCGGCGTTGCGGATCTGGCGGGGCGTACGATCGGCTACTCGCTGGAACCGCTGGAGCCGATCTTGTGGCGGACGATGCTCGATGCCGCGGGGGTGGATCCGTCGACGGTCGCCCTCGTCCACGTCGGAATGAACACGATCGCGGCGCTGCTCACCGGGCGGGTCGATGCGATCGGCGCGTTCCGCAATGTGGAGGTGTTCCATCTGGAGAGCTACGGATTCGCGCCCGTGTTCCTCCCTCAGGAGGAGTACGGCGTTCCCTGGACGATGGAGGTCCTGTTCATCGCAGGGGCACGCGTGATCGAAGAGCGCCCCGACGACCTTGCACGGTTCTTCGCCGCCGTGAGCGAAGCGATGATATGGATCGCAGCGTTTCCGGCGGAGGCGGAAGCGCTGTTCTTCGAGGCGCATCCCGAGCTGGATACAGGCGTGGAACACCGATCTCTGGTGGCGACGCTGCCGCTTCTTGCCGTGGATATGACGCTGGGTGGGGAAGAGAGCTGGGACGAGCTGCAGAGGTACCTGACGGAAAACGGGTTGATCGAGGTGGAAGTCGATGACGGGACCTGGTTCTCGGAGCGGTTTCTCCCCGAAGTCGATCCGCGATGAGAAGGCCGATCAAGGATCAAGGAGCGGGATTCATGAACCGGGCGCGCATGGGACGGCTTGAGGTCATTACGGGATGCATGTTCTCCGGGAAGACAGAGGAGCTGATCCGTCGATTGGAGCGGGTCCGCATCGCCAAGGGACGGATCTGCCTGTTCAAACCCACAGTCGACGACCGCTACAGCGAAAACGCAGTGGTGACGCATTACGGGCGCGAATTCAACGCGATCCGCATCGAGGCGGGGAAAGAGTCGGTGGAAGCGCTTGCGGAAGCGGCGGGAACTCGCCAGTTGGCCTCGGCGTCTGTTGTGGCGTTCGATGAGGGGAACTTCTTCTCCGAGCATCTGCCGGCGCTTTGCGAAGAGCTGGTCGCGATGGGGAAACGAGTCATCATCGCCGGGCTCGATCTGACGTTTGCTGCCGAACCGTTCGGTCCGATGCCTGTGCTGATGGCGCTTGCCGATCGCGTGGACAAGCTGGAGGCGGTGTGCGCCCAGTGCGGTGCGCCTGCGACCCGCAGCCAACGCCTGATCGACGGACATCCGGCGCCGTCCGACGACGATGTGATCGTGGTGGGCGGGCTCGGAACGTACGAAGCGCGCTGCCGTGATTGCTACGAGGGAGGCTAATGCCTCCCTCCTCACGAGGGCGGCCAACTTCCTCCCTCCTCACGGGGGGGCTGAGAGAGAGCCTTCGGGTCTACAACTCGATGCGTGCTCCGTCTTGACACAACAGCAGCCGCTCCAACCCGTGCTCTTCAAGCGACGGCGTTCCCGACATATGGGTGGCGAGCACGCGGGTCTCCTCCGGCAGATGATCGAGCAGCCATCGGATATCTGCGGCATCGATATGCCCCCCGTTGTCGCCGACACTCTTTGACGTGTGCGTAAATTCGGTGATGACGACATCGGCGCCGGCGACCAGCTGCAGGAGTGCATCGCAGCGGCCGGTGTCGCCGGTGAAAGCGACCACCCGGTTGCCGACCACGAAGCGAAATCCGAATGAAAGCATGTTGTAATGCTTCATCCGCAACGCCTCGAACTCGAAATCTCCTGCGGTATAGCTTCCGTCTTCGGCGATCTCGACGAACCGGACCGGCTCCTCCGACGGGAATCCGTGGTCGCACAGGCCGGGCCATGCAAGGAGGCAAAGCTGCCGCATGATATCCTGCAGCCCTGACGGGCCGATGACGTACAGTGGCTGGGCGCGGTTGCAGACGTAGCGGTAATAGAGCAACAGGTACGGCAAGCCGAACACGTGGTCCGCGTGAAGATGGCTGATGAACACGCGCTGGATCGATGCGAGATCCTTGTTCAGACGATGAAGCTGCGGAACCGCCGTCGGCGGGAGTCCAAGGAGCGTTGAATCATCGATGAGAAGAGAACTCCACAGGCGGTCTCTTCCGAGCGCCGACCCCGAGCCCAGGCAGGTCACCTCAAGCGGGTTCATGAGCGGGGCAAGCGCTACGAGGTCCCGGATTCCCGCAGCCGACGGGCAAGCTCCTGGAGCATCTCCATCGCGATGTCGGGGTGGGAAGAGATCAGACTCTTGAGCGCCCAAGGCGTCAGAACCACGCACGTCGTATCCTCGGAGGCGATGACATCAGCGTTTCGCGGCGCGCCGGACAGCACGCCCATCTCTCCGAAGAATGCACCCGTACCCAGATGCGCCACCTTGTTCCCGCCCTTGAGCACGTCAGCGCTTCCTTTGAGGATCAGGTAGAAGCCGACCCCCTGGTCTCCCTCGCCGACCATCTTCTCGCCGGCGGAGTAGGTGCGCTCGGTGGCTGCGGTGAGGACCGCACGGAGACCCTTTTCGCTGAGCCCGCCGAACAGTGGGGCGGCCCTCAAGAGATCCATCGTCTGGCTCTGATCCATGTCTTGTCTCCTTCGCTCGGTGTTGCCCGAATAGGGCGATGATATAATGTCATAGCTTGCGGATGCAACACCGACGCAAAGGGGATCATCAGGATGTCGTGGAGTACTGCCCTCAAGAACCGGCAAAGGATTCGTGCTCAGCTCGAAGGTGGGGAAGGCATCGCCGTGATGTTCAGTGACATCCGTGGCTTCTCGACCTTCACGGTGCGGGAAGGGGATCGCGCCGCCTCGAGGCTTTCACAGAGGCACGTTCGGTTGCTGAGAGATCGGATCGTGCAGGGTGGAGGCGTGCTCATCAAGACATTGGGCGACGGGATCATGGCGGCGTTCGCCAGTTCGGATGAGGCGGTCGAGACAGCAATCGATGTGCAGCGGGCGATCCGGATCGAGAACCAATCGGCGCAAGGCGATGTGGACATCGATGTGGGGATCGGGTTGTCGTTCGGAACCCCAGTGATGATGGACGGCGATCTGATCGGGCACGCCGTCAATCTTGCCCAGAGGATCTCCAGTGAGGCCAAGGGCGGCCAGATCCTCGCTTCGAGTACGGTGTGCGAACGCTACCGGGCTTCGAATGTGCTGAATGCGATGCCCGTAGGTCAACGAACGCTTCGGGGCATCGGTTCGGAGTCGTTGTTCGAGATCCTTTGGCTGCGCGAGATCGGCAGGGTGACCGACCGCGATGATCTGATGACGTTGATCCTCACGGAGCGTGACACCGTGGTACTCGAACCGGCGAAGACGCTCCATGACGTATCATCTCCAGCGCAGGACGGGGGGCGGAAGCGGCTCCTCTCGCGATGGGGCCGAAGCACGGCGCACCACATCCGGGAAGCGATCGCGTTGGAGCGGGAGCATCCGATCGACCAGATGGGGATCTCGCTGCGAGGGGAGGACCTCGCCGTGCAACTTGCGGGGACGGAATTCGTGCTTCGCGGTGTCGAACCCGAGAATGCAGCGCGGTTCATCGCCGCGTTCAATCGAGCTCGGGATGGGAGAATCGCAGCCAGTTAGGCGGACGCACCAAACGGTGCGCGGCTTTGAATCGATCCGAGCGATTCCCTAGAATCGCGGAAAAGATCATCATGAGGGGGCCGAACAAGGATGGGAAAGCAGGAAGTTCTCGAAAGCACGCTCAAGCAGATCCGGAAGTCCTACGGAGACGGTTCGATTATGTGGCTGGGAGACGGCGCATCGGTGCTCGAGGTGGAGACGGTGTCCACCGGATCGTTGGCGCTGGACATTGCGCTGGGTGTCGGCGGCGTTCCGCGAGGGAGGATCATCGAGGTCTTCGGGTCGGAATCGAGCGGTAAGACGACCCTGGCGTTGCACATGATCGCCGAGGTCCAGAAACGCGGCGGTGTGGCCGCGTTCATCGATGCCGAGCATGCGTTGGATCCGACGTACACGCGGGCGTTGGGCGTGGATCTCGATCACATCCTGCTTGCACAGCCAAATTCGGGGGAGCAAGGACTGGAGATCACCGAACAGCTCACACGCAGCGGTGCCGTAGACATTATCGTGATCGATTCGGTTGCTGCATTGGTCCCGATGGCGGAGATCGAAGGCCAGATGGGAGACTCGCAAGTGGGGCTGCAGGCGAGACTGATGAGCCAGGCGATGCGAAAACTGTCCGGAGCGATCGCACAGTCGAAGACGATCGTCGTGTTCACCAACCAGCTGCGGTCAGTGATCTCCGGAAGCCGTTTCGGGCCTTCGACGACAACCAGCGGCGGCCGCGCCCTCAAGTTCTACGCTTCGATCCGCATGAACCTGTGGGCATCGGGCAAGATCGAAGAAGGCGCAGATCAGATCGGTACCCATGTCAATGTGCGCGTGGTGAAGAACAAGGTGGCACCTCCGTTCAAGGAAGCGACGTTCGATGTGATTTACGGCAAGGGGATCGTGCGGTCGCGGGATCTGATCAACACCGGGGAAGAGTTCGACATCATCTCCCGGAGCGGGTCGTGGTATTCCTACGGTGATGTGAGGCTCGGTCAGGGGCTCAGCAACGCAGCACGCGCGCTGGAAGAGGATACCGATCTTGCCGGCAAGATCGATCGTGCGATCCGCGAAGCGTCGGGTCTGGTACAACCCCCGGTGGAAGCGGACGCGGAGACGACGGACGCCAAGGAGGCCGACGCCGCGACGTGATCGACGTTGAGCAGGGAAAGGCGTGGAAGAGTCTGATCCGATTGCTGCGATACCGCCCGCGCAGTGTGGCCGAGGCGCGGCGCCGTCTGCAGGGGAAGGGGTTCTCCCGGATGGAGGTGGATGCTGCGATCGCGCGGGCTGAGTCGGAGCGGCTTCTGGATGACGAGCTGTTTGCGCGGTTGTGGATCGAGGATCGATTGCACGCGCACCCGTTGTCGCGGAGGGCGATCGAACTCGAATTGGGCGATCTCGGGGTTGCTCGTTCGCTCGTTCAGCAGCAGCTGGCGCGCCTTTACCCGCCGGAGCGTGAGAAGGAGCTGGCGTTTCGCCTGGCGTCGGAACGCCTGCAACAGCTTCGTCTGCGGAACATCGAGGCGGAGAAGCGAACGAGCCGTGTGATCTCGTATCTGACGCGACGTGGGTTCGCGTATTCATTGACCCGCTCGGCCGTCAGCGCCGCCGAGCGAGATGGGGAGGAGGAACGTGCATCGACATGATCCTCGCGAAGCGGGACCACGATGAGCGGTGACGTCGAGCACCGGGTCGGGTTGGGGATCGACTTCCATCGGTTTGCATCCGGCCGGCCGCTGATCCTCGGCGGGGTCCGCATCCCCTCCGACAAAGGGCTTCTCGGACACTCGGATGCGGACGTGTTGTTGCACGCGATTTGCGATGCGTTGCTTGGCGCGGCAGCGCTCGGCGACATCGGAGTGTATTTCCCGGACACCGATCCGCGTTTCAAGGGAGCGGACAGCACTGAGCTGCTTCGGGCGGTTGTGGAGATGATCGAGGCGCAGGGCTGGCAGGTCGAAAACGTGGACACCGTGGTCATTGCGGAAGCGCCGAAGCTTGCGCCTCACGTGCCTGCGATGCGCGAGCGGATCGCACAGGGGCTCAAGGTTTCCGTCGATCGAGTCGGTGTCAAGGCAACGACTCGTGAGCGGATGGGCTCGCTCGGCCGCAGTGAAGGGATGGCGGCGCAGTGCGTCGCGCTCATCCGGCGGGCGTTTCCCTGAGCCTGGCGTGGCGGGAGCGATCGAGGCGGTCGCCCCAAGTCAGCCGAACAGGCGCACGATATCGTTGTAGGTGATCAGGAGCAGTAGCGCGATCAAGATGATGAAGCCGACAGCGTGAATCCAGCCTTCGTAGCGCGGCGGGATCCGCTTTCCTCGGATGAGATGGAGGATCGAGAACGCGATATGGCTCCCATCAAACCCCGGGAACGGGACAAGGTTCACCAGCGCAAGGCTGAGACTGAGAAACGCGCAAACCAGCAAGAAGGTTCGCACCCCCTGCTCGGCGCTTTCCCCAAGCATGCGGGCGATTCCGACCGGGCCGGTGAACGCCTCCGAGGCGGGAACATCCCCCGCGAACACGGATCCGAACGCATCGCCGATCAGGCTGAAATACATCGTGAACTGGCGGGTTCCGAGACGCAAAGCATCGCCGGCACCGGGACGCTGGTAGTGAATCTCGGTGGAAGCGAACGAGGCTCCGGCCAGAAGGCGCGATACCGCTGAGGCGGGACTGTCGTCCAGGATCGGATCTTGCCCCTCCTGCGAATCCACCGGTGCCGGAACGGTGACCTCGATCGTGCGAAGCTCGGTTCCGCTTGTCACGTCGACCCGAAGGGGGGCATCCGGGTGAGCGGTCGCCTCCTGGATCAACGTCAGGATCAGGCCGGTCCCCGTGTTCACCGGGATCTCGTTGACCGAGGTGATCGTGTCTCCGGCCCGGAAACCTGCATCGGCGAGCGGCGCACCCTGGGGAAGCTCGGTGATCTCCGGCCAGAACGTGACCGCGTCGAAGTACGCGCCGACGATGTATCGAGCATCGAGGGGATCGTACTCCGGCGTGATCTCCAGGTTGCGGCGCTCGTCATCGCGGATGATCCGGAGTGTCATCGGCTCGCCGTACTGGATCACCTCAAGAAGGTCGCTCTCCTCGATGATCTTTGCGCCGTTGACCGAAAGTACGATATCGCCGGGGGCAAGGACCTCGGCCGCCGGTCGTCCGGGGACCGTTTCCGCCACCTGAAGGCTGGGAACGCCCAACCCCCAGACGAGGATCAGCGTAAGCAGGAACGTCGCCAACAGGTTCATCAGCGGTCCGGCAAGGCTGATGGCGATGCGGATCAGCGGCGGCTGCTCTGTCAGCCTCCGACTCTCGGGGACCTCGTCTTCGCCGGTTCCGACACCCTCACCGGCCATGCGGACGAACCCTCCGAACAGGAGCAGCCGGACCGAATACAGGGTTTCCTTGCGGCGGATGGCGAACAGCTTCGGACCGAATCCGATGGCGAACTCATGGACGTAGACGCCTGCCAATTTGGCGGCGACGAAATGGCCCAATTCGTGCGTGGTGACCAAGACGAGCATCGTGGCGACAAAGATCAGCAGGGTGGGCATCGGCGGTCCTCCGCTTCCAGGACGACGTATCGTGTGGTTTTCGGCGTACGACGAACGGTATCCGAAAGCCGCAACCATGTCACCCAGATGATCCCGTTCTGATCACACACAAGAGGCCAAGCGGAGCGGCGTTCCGCCGGAATCTGCTCGTCGATGAAGAACGCCTTGATCCGTTTTTCCTCTCTCATGCCGAGCGGGCGAAAGCGATCTCCGGGCCGTCGTGATCGCAGTGTGAGCGGGGGGACGATCCGATCTGCGTCCACAACTTCGATGGAGTCGGTGGCACACGCCTTGTCGATCCAGTCGCTTGGATCGTCGATCGAGCGGACCGTCAACCGCAAGGAAAGGTCGTCAAAGATGTTCTCCCCCCAACGGATGCAGCGGGAAGGAAAACCGGAGGGGGCTGCACAGCGTTCTGCCGGCCGCTGAAGACAGATCGCCGAAGGGCTCACCACCAACCGACAGCCGGGAAGGTCGGCCGATCCGGTGCGCCGTTCCGCTTGGCGGAGCATCGACTGGAAGTGGATCTGATCCCAGCCCCGGCAAGAACCGAACAGATCGCGCACCATCCTCCGGAGAGCCGAGATGCGAAGACCGGCAGGTAACGTCCTGTACTGAACGGGATCAAGACAGATCGATCCGGCGTTTGCCTGCGCACAGAGTCGGTTCCACTGTCGGTCAAGTTCGGCTTCCACGAGCTTCGTTTGCTCGGCGATGGTGCGCGAAGCGCGGCAGAACGCATCGACCCACCGCGGATTGATCGCTTCGAGCTGGGGCGCGATGGCGTGGCGAACCCGGTTGCGGGTCAGTGTGAGATCCTGGTTCGTCGGGTCTTCGCGCCACGTCAAGCGGTGCTGTTCGGCGTAGCGCAGGATGTCGCTGCGCGAGACGTCGATCAACGGCCGGAGGATCGCTCCGGAGCGGGCGGGCATGCTGCCGAGCCCGTCCGGTCCGCTGCCGCGGGCCAGATGCATCAGAAACGTCTCTGCGCGATCGGTGGCGGAGTGACCGAGGCAGATGTAGCGTGCCCCCGCTTGCCGGGCAACCGCCAGCAAGAAGGCGATGCGAACGTCATGGGCCGTTGCCTCGATGTTCCCGTTCAGGCAGGCGGCCCAACGAGGGACATCCGCCCGTGCTCCGACGAAAGGCAGGTCGGCGTGCTCGGAAAGCTGTTGGACGAACGCGGCATCCTCGTCGGACTCGGCACGGATCTTGTGATCGAGGTGGGCAACGACGAGAGATAGGTGCCTCTCGTTCATAGCTCGGCGAAGAAGATGAAGAAGGACGATGCTGTCGACTCCGCCGGAGACGGCTACGATGAGACAGTCCCCGTCGCGGAGTTCGGCGGATTCCCGAAGCGTCTTCCGAACAGCCTTCATGAGCATGGACCGATTGTGGCGGGTCGGATCGGGAGTTGCAACGATCCGGACGGCCGGCTAGGTTGTGGGCGATGATCCCATCCCGAAGCATCGCTCTGCAAACATGCCGGATCGTGCGCCGCGTCTGTAGCCTGCGGTTCGCCGCAGCTTGCTACGGCGTTCGGGCTGTCGCGGTGGTGGCTGTGGTGGGTTTCTGCCTGATGCTGTTCGGAGCTCCATCCGTCGGCGGAGAGGAAGCGTGGCTGGGTGAGGCGATCGCTCCGCCGAGCGTTTCCACGGTTCGTTTCACCGCATCGGCGGACGGAGTCCGTGCCAGTCTCAGCCGGACCGTTCTCGATCGAGTGGAGGGGCGTCTGATCGTTGACTCGGGTACAGGGGTCGGCCTGTCGGCACGGGTCGGAGTGGTGGATCTCGTGCCGCTGGAGATCGTGCTCGAAATGGTGTGGCGCGGGCCGGTCGCACTCGCCGCGAACTGGAGGTTGGGACCGCTGGGAATCCATCTGCAGCGGAAATGGGGACCGATTGGTACCGTGGAAATCGGTTCGAAGTGGGCGGTGTCGGACCGGCTGATCCTCGGAGGGGGCTGGACCCGGCGTCGGGCGGACGGGGATCGACTCCTGCGAGGCTGGCTCGTATGGGCCGAGATCCTCGCCCGGCGACGATGGCTGGGGTGGACGGTATGGATCGGAGGAGGCGGATGCGGAGTCTCGTGGCAGCGATCATGGGTGTACTAAAACCGGCGACTGCGCTTGCCCTTGTTATCGTTGCGGTCGCGATGGCTGTTGCTGTTGCGGCCGAATCCGAGTCGGTGACGGTGCTGTTCACCAACGATCTTCATGCTCGTGTAGGCCGCCTGGAAGCGCTGGGCGATGCGATTGACCTTGTCCGCAGCGAGGTTGAGCACGTACTGCTTGTCGACGCAGGAGATGCCTGGCACGATTTCCGGGTTCCGCCGCTTGCCTGCTGGGGGGGCGCGGAGACCGTGCAGTGGATGAACTCGGTGGGATACGATGCGATGACGGTCGGGAATCACGAGTTCGCCGTGGGGGACCGCCGGTTTGAGGAGCTTGCGTCCAAGTCCTTGTTCCCGATCCTGAGCGCCAACACGCTAATGCTTGGCGGAATGCAGAGTTTGGTGGGGAACTCCGCTCGATCGGCGGTCGGGACTCGGAACGCACTCATCGTCGGATTGACGACCAGCGAATTCTTCCCTGCCGGGATGATCCCCTGGATGAGAATCGAGGATCCGGGCCAAGCGCTCGATCGCGCGGTGGCATCGGAGGATCGCGTCGATCCGAACGTGTTGATCGTCGTTGTCGCTCACTGCGGCGTGGCCGAAGCGAGCGATCTCGCCGGTAGCGCCCCGTGGGTCGATCTGATCGTGACCGGCCATACGCATCAGTCGACCGAAACGCCTGTTCTTGTCGGAGATACGCTCATCGGTCAGGGCTTGCCGTTTGCCCTTGGGGTCGGGAGGCTCGCATTGACGATCGATGGTGTAGGGTACGTCACCGATTGGTGGTTGGAGCAGATCCGGGTGGACGGGCCTGCGCTCGGTGACACGGGGGGGGAAGGACTGCGGCGTTTGGCAGCGATCCTCCTGCTGAGTGCTGCGGCTGTTTTCGTGTGGAGCCGGGGCCTGTAGGACGATCTCGGAAGCCGAGGTGAAACCCGAGGTGGCATGCTGCCAAGGCGATGCTGTCGGAGACACAAGCCAACGGCACCTCGCGTAGAGTGCATGCTCGCGACGTGCCGTCGGCGTATTCCTGGGTCTTGTGTCGGGGTCAGAAACGAACGCCGTAGGCGACCGTTGCGCCCTGCTCCGACCAACCGATGGTGAATTTCGTCTCTTTGGCCACGTTGTAGGCATCGATTCCGCTGTACGCGGCCCACGCGAGGTGTGCCGCCGGGACGATGTACCACGTGTACGGAATGTAGGCGCCCACAGTGAATCCAGCAACGTAGATTGCAACATCGACGCCGAAGTGGATCAGCGCTCGATCGATCTGATCGTTCAGAAGCTGTCCGAGTCCGGGAATCACAAACGATGCCAGCCCCGGGATCCACGCTTCGTTGGAATCCTGGGCAAGCGCAGGGACAAACAGGCCCACCACGAGGCACCCAAGGATGCCGGCCACCAGCAACGATCTTCTCATCTTCCAACCCTCCCTTTGAGGAATCGCTTCGAGGGCGACAGACCGTTCTCTCGCCCCTCTCGTTTGACGGACTTCTTCTTATTGACTCATCTTACCGTTCCGGCTCGACCGGCGTGGACAATGTGTTGTGTCGATCGGCTAGAAGATCCACGCGATGCCGAGGTTGGGCCACGTCGCAAGGTTCAGATCGACCGAGACTCCGATGTCCAGATACAACGAAGGCGTAATGCGAACCATGACGCCACCGCCGACTTCGGGGAAGAAGAGCGCCCACGTACCCAGTTGGATATAGAAGTCGACCCGCGGGAGCGTCTCGTCGATCGTCTCTTCGACGAGACGGTCGAGGGATAGGCCGGGCATCGAGGCGATAAGCGTCGATGCGGCCTCTTCCACGTCGGCTCGAGACGGAGGCATATAGAACCGGACATCGAGCCCAAGAGTAAGGAAATCGAAGCCGAAGGAGTTCGTCGGATAGCCGAAGCCGTTTCGCCCGACCAGCGCGATCTGATAGCCTGTGTCCAGCGCGAGGCTTAGCTTTGTCGAGCGGTCAGTGTAGAGTTCGCCCACCTGGGAAGGCAGCGAGCTTCCCACTGTGGGGGTCGTGCTGGGGATCGTGGGCGTCGGCGTTGTGACGACGGCGGCCGGATCGAAGCGGATCTCCTGAATGCTCTCCAATCGGACCGATTGGATGTCTCCGGCCGCTGTGCGGAGGCCGATGACTTCAGGGATTCCTCCCAGTGTTCCCACCAGGATGTTGCCATCGAACGTCTCGACGGCCGTCTCCTTCGTCTCGTTGAACACGATCGCTTTGATGTTGGATCGCTGCACGGTGAAGATGTCGCCGGTCGATGATTCGACGCTGATCACAGCGGGGATTCCGAACTCGATCGCGCCCTGGAGGACAGATCCGCCGGACGTAATGATCGTCTCCGCCGACACGGCAACCGGGACGATCAACCACACCAGCATTAGCAGACTACAGACCCACCACACATCTCGCCTCATCAACTCCTCCTCGGTTACGGCATATCGAGATGATTTGCCTAGTCGCTTGCACCCACTTGCTCCAAGATCTCGTCGGGGATGTCGAAGTTTGCGAAGACCTCCTGGACATCCTCGTTGTCGTCCAGAGCGTTGATCAAGCGGAGGACCTTCTCCGCGCTCGATCCTTCGAGCTTGACGGTGTTCTTCGGGATCATCGTGACTTCGGACTGTGAAGGTTCGATGCCCAGCCCCTGCAAACCCTCCTTCACCGCGGGAAGGTCCGTCGGGTCGCAGTAGGCCACGAGTCCGTTGTCGCTCTCTTCGATCTCCGCTGCGCCGAGTTCGATCAGCGACATCTGCAGCTCATCGGAGTCGACGCCTTCGGGGATCGGATCGATGACGACGAGACCTCGCATGTCGAAGATCCAGCTGACGCTTCCGGCGGATGCCATGTTGCCGCCGTGCTTGCTGAACACGTGACGCACACCGGCCGCGGCGCGGTTCCGGTTGTCGGTGACGACGCGCACGAGAATGGCGACGCCATCCTGTCCGTACCCTTCGTAGGTGATCTCCTCGTAGGTGAGGCCTTCCAAATCCCCCGTGGCGCGCTTGATCGCACGCGCGATGTTGTCCTTGGGAAGGTTGATCGCCTTGGCACGCTCGATGGCTTGAGCGAGCCCCGCGTTGTGCGCGGGATCGGGATCACCGTTTCGTGCCTGGAGCACGATCTCTTTGGTCACCTTGGCGAATGCCGCGGATCGCTTCTTGTCTTGGCGTTCCTTTCGGAACTTCGTGTTTGCCCATTTGGAGTGTCCGGCCATAGCTTCTCCCGTTCCTAACGTACTTA
>CAZKPU010000032.1:0-13459 GCA_964554715.1 uncultured Thermotogae bacterium
TCTACGCGATCTCTGTGAGCGATGACGAGAACGCGTTCGAGACAAAGGATGTGCTTGTTAAGCACTGACAAACGCAGCGGAGGAGCACGACGCAAGCAGGACAGCTTCGGGCGGGCGAGGGAGCTGTCCTGTTCTCTTTCCAACCATGCAGTGATTCGTAAGGGGAAGAAACGCGATTTCAGCAGGGGCGAACGGTGGCCGAGACGATGCCGAGACGCGCGATGCCGGAGAATAGGTGAGTTGCGATTCTTGAGATCTGGTTAGGGGTTCAGAGGGATGCTCTTGCTTCAAAGATACTGTATCCATACACTGGTACTGAACAGCAGGTGGGGTTCCACCTGAGTATCGTATCGGAGGTGAAACGCGAGCTGCACTTTGGAAAGAGACTGACAGGAGTCCAAGGTTCTAGCAGTTGCGAGGGCAGGAAATCAAGGGAGGTACGAATGAGTCGAAAGCAGATGTGGCGCGGAATGGCTTTGGTTCTGGCCGTGGCGTTCTGCTTCAGTGTGGTAGGGATGAGCCAGGCGGACACCCTTACCTATCTGTTCTACGGTGAGCCAGGGGAAGCCGACCCTGCGACGGCGTATGATGCGCGTTCTTCGACGCTGATCAACAACGTGTACGACCGGCTGCTCACGTATGAAGGCGATGACGCGACAACGTTCGCGCCGATGCTGGCGGAAAGCTGGGAAGTGTCGGACGATGGATTGGTGATTACGTTCCATCTTCGGCAGGATGCGACGTTCCATGACGGCTCCCCGGTGACGGCGGAAGCCGTGCGCTACTCCTTCAACCGTGTGCTGACCATGAACCAGCCGCCGGCGTGGATGTTGGCTCAGATGATGGATCTGGACAGCACGCAGGTCGTTGACGAGTACACCGTCGAGGTTCACCTGACGCAGGCGTACGCCGCCGCATTGGGCGTGCTGACGCACTCTGTGGCGTCCATCGTCAATCCGGCTGTGGTCGAAGCCAACGGTGGGGTTGTGGCGGATCAAGAGAACATCTGGATGAACCAGAACGAGGGCGGCGCGGGCTCGGGAGCGTACATGCTCGAGGAGTGGATCCCGAACGAGCGGCTGACGTTCACTCGGTACGATGGCTACTGGGGCGATGTGGCGCTCACCGAGACGATCGAGTGCCCGATCGTGCCGGAAGTCGGGACGCGCGTTCTCATGCTGCTTGCGGGAGATGCAGACGTTCACGACTACTTCCCGGAAACCAACGTCATGGATGTTGAAGATGCAGAGAACCTCACCGTGTTGACGCCTCCAACCTTCAACATCGACTTCGTGGCGCTTGGCTGCCGCGGACCGATGGCCGAGAAAGCAGTCCGCCAAGCCGTCTCGTATGCGTTCCCCTATGACATCGTCTTGGAGTTCGTCTATCAAGGGCTTGCCGTCCCGTCCACCGGACCGATTCCGGCCGGGATGTTCGGCTATGTGGACCCGGCGGCGGACATGCGGTACTCGCACAATATCATCCGCGCGAATCGGATTCTCGATGACGCAGACTGGGCCTGGCCCGGAGAAGCGGGACAAGGCTACCGCGTGAAGGACGGCGTCGAACTCGGCATGGAAGTCCTGGTGCCGATCGGCGAAGAAGTGAAGATGCAGGAAGCGCTGCTCTGGCAGGACAGCCTGAGCCAGATCGGCTTCAACCTGCAGATCCGCGAAATCGTCTACGCGATTATGTACCGGACGGTTCGAAACCACGAGACAGACGGCATCATGACCGGCTGGCTTCCGGACTACGCCGATCCGGACAACTATGTCGACGCGATCTGCAACTCCGGCAACGCGGACGCCATCTACGGGAACGAATACAGCAGCCCGGACATGGATGCGCTGATCCTGGCGGCCAAGTCGGAGCCCGATGTCGCGACACGTGCGGACATGTACCGGCAGATCCAGGAGCTTTCGTTCGAGGATGCGCCGTACGTCTGGGTTGCCCAGCGTGCGAACGTGATCGTCCTTGGCGAGGGAGTCGAGGGGTTCTACTACAACCCGATCCTGCCGATCAACTTCGCAACGCTCTCCAAGAGCGAATAAGCGAAAAGAGTTCTAGGATCTCGGGGGCTGAGGCTTCGCTTCAGCCCCCTTCTCTGACACGTCACACACAGCGGTGAGTCTGATCCTTCCTGTGGGGTGAGGAGACGCTCGATGAGACTGAGTACGTACATAATGCGGCGCATCGCGATGCTGATTCCCGTCTTGCTCGGTGTGCTGATTCTGGTGTTCGTGATCGCCTACGTCATCCCTGCAGACCCTGCTCGAGCGTGGGCGGGGCAGCGGGCACGCGACGATCAGGTCGAGGCGCTTCGCGAGCGTTATCACTTGAACGATCCGATCCACATTCAGATCTACCACTATCTCCGGAATGTAGTTCTGCACTTCGACCTGGGTGTCTCTCCGACGACGGGGAGGCCCGTGAGGGATGACCTCAAAGCGTTCTTCCCGGCAACGTTCGAGCTTGCGCTGTTTGCGTTTCTGTTAGCGATTGCCATGGGAATCCCGTTGGGGGTGATCTCGGCGTTACGCCGCAACAAACCCACCGACCACTTCTCGCGTGTCGTGGCGCTGGCCGGAGTGTCGACGCCGTTGTTCTGGTCGGCGCTGATCCTGCAGTTCCTGTTTTACTTCAAGTGGGATCTTCTGCCGGCGATGGGACGCTCCAGCATCGACATTACACGCTATACCGGCTTCCTCCTGCTGGACAGCATCCTCAACTGGAATTGGACCGCGTTCGGCGATGCGGCGCTGCACATGATCCTTCCGGCGACCACACTGGCGTTCTACACGATGGGGTATCTGGTTCGCATTACTCGGGGAAGTATGCTCGAGGTGCTCGAGTCGGAGTTCGTCATCACGGCCAAAGCCAAGGGGCTACCGCGTCGCGTCGTCATCTACAGGCACGCGTTGAAGAACGCCATCATTCCTCCGCTTACGGTTTTGGGAGTGAACTTCGGATGGCTCCTGGGGGGAACGGTGCTTCTTGAGACGATCTTCGCATGGCCGGGGATGGGAAGGTACGCAGCGGGGTCGATTGTGATGGTCGATCTGCCGGCTGTCGTCGGATACACGCTGGTGGTTGCCTTGGTGATGCTCTTGTCGAACCTGGTGGTGGACATTCTATACAGCGTCGTCGATCCAAGGGTTCGGATCGGAGGCAAGAGACAATGATGCAAAGTAACGGGATCTTCGTTTCTCGCGCCCGCCTCGTCAGGAAGCGGCTCAATCCGCTGCTCAAAGAATGGGGACTCACGGCGTATGTTCTCCGGCACAGCATGCTGGCGGTGATCGGTACGTTGATCGTGTTCTCGTTTGTGTTTATTGCGATCTTCGGTTCACGCCTGGCGCCTTACAATCCGACATCCACGACCATTCAGGAACGCTTCCAGCCGCCGTCCGGATCTCATCCGTTCGGCACGGACAAGATGGGGCGAGATGTGATGAGCCGGATGCTCGCGGGGGCGCAGCACAGCATCAAGGCCGGCGCAATCGTGTTGGCGATTGCCGTTCCGATCGGCGTGCTGCTCGGGGGGATCGCCGGGTTGCTTGGGGGGTGGGTCGACGAACTGCTGATGCGGATCACCGACGTCTTCCTTGCCTTTCCCTCACTGGTGTTGGCGATGTCGTTCTCCGCTGCGCTGGGCCCGTCTCTGTTCAACGCGATGATCGCGCTGTCGATCGTTTGGTGGCCGATGTACGCCCGGCTTGTCCGCGGACAAGCGCTTGCCGTGCGCGAGACAAGCTATGTGGAAGCGGCCCGATCGCGAGGCGCGAGCAATTGGCACATCATGTTTCGCCACATCCTCCCCAACTGCCTGTCGCCGATCCTTGTCACACTGACGATGGATATGGGCTGGGTGATTACTGCGGCAGCCGCACTGAGTTTCCTTGGATTCGGCGCACAACCGCCGATGCCCGAGTGGGGCCGGATGGTCAGCGACGGCCGGATCTACATGCTGAGTGCGTGGTGGGTCTCCGTGTTCCCGGGGCTTGGGATCGTGCTGGTCGTTCTGGGGTTCAACTTGTTGGGTGACGGGATTCGAGACGCTCTCGACCCGAAGCTGCGTCGACTAACGGAGGTGAAATGGAGCCGAAAGAAAATCTCCTCGTCGTCGAAGGGTTGAAAACCCAGTTCTTCACGTACGGAGGTGTCGTAGAGGCATTGGACGGGGTTGACTTCGAGGTTCGCCGGGGAGAAACCTTCGGATTGGTTGGGGAAAGCGGATGCGGCAAGTCGGTGACCGCTACATCGGTTCTCGGCTTGGTTGCCAAGCCGGGACGGGTCATCGAGGGCCGGATTCTCCTGAACGACCAGGATCTCCTACAGATGTCAGCGAAGGAGATGAACCGGATCCGCGGATCGAAGATGGCGATGATCTTTCAGGATCCGACAAGCTCCCTCAACCCTCTGTTTCGTGTCGGGTATCAAGTGGCCGAGCCGTACATCTATCACCAGAACCGCCGGAAACGTCGCGCACTCAAGGACGCCATGCGGATGCTCGAGAAAACTGGACTGCCGGACGCCGAGGAAAAAGCGAAGAACTACCCGCATGAACTCTCCGGTGGGATGCGGCAGAGAACGATGATCGCCATGGCGCTAACCTGTGAGCCGGAGCTTCTGATTGCGGATGAGCCCACAACGAACCTCGACGTCACGATCGAACGTCAGATCCTTGACTTGGTTGCGGATCTCAAGAGGGACTTCTCGGCGTCGGTGCTGTGGATCACGCATGACATGGCGATTGTCGCGCAGCTGTGCGATCGGGTTGGGGTGATGTACGCGGGGAACATCGTCGAGAAGACGGATGTGAGGTCGTTGTTCCGCAATCCGAAGCATCCGTATACCGTACGGCTGCTGCGAGCGATCCCTTCTTCGGTCAGCACGGCGGATGAGCTCGAGGAGATCCCCGGCTCGGTGCCCCGGCTGATCCATCCGCCTACAGGATGCCGTTTCCATCCGCGCTGTGATCACGCCATGGAGATTTGCAGTCAGCTCAAGCCGGTCGCGCGCGAGATCGAGCCGGGACACCTTGTGGCCTGCCACCTGTACAACGAGGGGGGTGAGACCGATGGCGGAGACGTTGTTTGAGTGCCGGAGCCTCTCGAAGCTGTTCCCGGTGAAGACCTTGTTCCGAACCATTGGGAACGTTCACGCCGTAGAGGATGTCGATCTCGAGATTCCCGAGGGCGGGACCGTAGGACTGGTGGGAGAAAGCGGATGCGGGAAGACCACCCTCGCTCGAACGATCCTCTTCCTGCTCGAGCCGACTTCTGGCCAGGTGGTCTATCGGGGTGAAGATCTCAACGATCTGAAACGCAAGGCGTTCCACGCGTTCCGACGAGAGACGGCGATTGTGTTTCAGGATCCGTATTCATCGCTGGATCCACGGATGTTAATTGCCGACATCGTCGGAGAGCCTTTGACCATCCATCGGATGGCGTTCGGAGAGGATCGCGACGATGCGGTGCTTGCTCTCCTCGAGAGGGTAGGGTTGAAGGCCGAACATCTGTACCGCTATCCGCACGAATTCAGCGGCGGGCAGCGGCAGCGGCTGGCGATCGCCCGCGCGCTGGCGGGCGACCCGAAATTCATCCTGTTGGACGAAGCGACGTCAGCGCTTGACGTATCGGTTCAGGCGAAGATCCTCAACATGCTCAACGCTCTGAAACGTGAACTGCAACTGACGTATCTGTTTATCTCGCACGACCTGAGCGTTGTGCGGCATCTCAGCGATCTGATCGGTGTGATGTACTTGGGACGCATGGTTGAGTACGGAACACGAGAACAGGTGTTCGACGATCCAACGCACCCGTATACGCGGGGTTTGCTTGCCGCCTCGCCGAGCCTCGATCCCGATGATCGGGACCGCCCGCGTGAAGTCGTGCTGGAAGGCGAGGTTCCCAGTGCGGTCGATCCTCCGTCAGGTTGCCGGTTCCATCCTCGTTGTCCGAACCGGAAACCGGAGTGCGAACGCGTCCGGCCGGAGCTGGTGGATATCGGTAATGGACATCTTGTGGCCTGTATCCCGGAATGAGCGCGAAGCGAAGCCTCCGGAGGCGCAACGCGGAAGATCCGTTTGCCGATGTTCGCGGAGAGCCTCCGGCTCAGGGTCAACGCGAGCTGCCCGAGCTGTCGAAGAAGGACATCGTTGCGGTGATCATCGCGCTGTTTCAGCTGTTCATGCCGCTGGTGATCGGCGTTGTGATTGTCGGAGTGCTGGTGACGCTTCTGCTTCGCCTGAGGTAATCGTTGTGAAAGCTGGTTCGCATGATGGAATTGGAGAGGAAGAAGGCGGCGCAAGCGTGTGATATCCTGGAAGAGCTTGGCATCGACTGTTGGATGATCTGGGTTCGAGAGACGATGCAGTTCCGAGACCCCGCGTTGCCGCTGGTTCTTGGGATGGATGTAATCTCGCCGACCGCGCTGATCTACACCAGGGACGGAGAACGGATCGCTGTTGGACAGGCGCTGGATTTGCAGGGGTTCCCCGAGGGGATGTTCAGTCGACACGTCCCGTACCAAACGGGGATTCGACAAGCGCTTCGCTCGGAGCTCCAGCGCCTTGATCCCGCGCAGATCGCCATCGATACAAGCGTGGAAACCGTGTCCGCTGACGGCTTGACGCACGGAATGCACAAGCTGCTGCTCGAACTTCTCGAAGGAACGCCCTATGCGGACCGGCTCATTTCGGCAACGGCTCTCATGGAACGTTTACGGGGTCGGAAGCTTCCGGAAGAGGTCGAGCGGATTCAGCATGCGGTCGACATCACCGAGCAGATTTTCGAGGATCTCAAGCAGTTTCTGAAGCCGGGGCAAACCGAACGGGAGATTGCCGAACACGTTCGGGAACGGATGGACGTGTATCGCGTCGGTCCCTCCTGGGATGCTGCGTACTGCCCTGCGGTGGATGCGGGTCCCGACAAGACGTTCGGGCATGCCGGCCCATCGGAGAACCGAACCCGCCCCGGCCACTTGCTGCACTTCGATTTCGGTGTGTGTGCCGATGCGTATTGCTCGGACCTTCAGCGGATGTACTTCTTTGGCAGCCGCTCACAGGTCCCTGACGAAGTCCGAAAGGCGTTCGATACGGTGAAGGAAGCGATCGCCGCCGCCGCATCGTTCCTCCGTCCGGGACGGATCGGGCACGAAGTCGACGCGATTGCGAGAGACTATGTCCGGAAGCGAGGATACGAGGAGTACATGCACGGGCTGGGACATCAGGTCGGACGGTTCGCTCACGACGGCGGGATGCGACTGGCGCCGCAGTGGGAGCTGTTCGGAGAACGGTGCAACGGAATTGTCGATCGCGGCAATGTGTTCACGATCGAGCCCAACGTCATGACGCAGTCCTACGGTCGGGTGAGTCTCGAGGAGAACGTTGTCGTCGAAGCGGACGGTGTCAGGTTCCTCTCCACGCCGCAGCGTGAGCTGATCTGCCTCGGCTAGCCGGATCGATGGCCTGCTCTAGGACTCGACATCCAGCTCGATCAAGCGATCCTTGGGAAAGCTGCTCAGGAGTTCGCATCCTGTGTCGGTGATCGCGAGCAGGTCCTCGATGCGGATTCCTCCCTCGTCGGGCAGATAGATCCCCGGCTCGGCGGTGCAGACCATCCCCGGCTGATAGGCGGTGACAGCGTTGAGTCCTTCCGACATCGGGAGTTCGTGGACCTCGATCCCCACGCCGTGGCTCAATCCGTGCGGGTAGAACTCGGCGTATCCGGCGTCAGCGATGACGTCTTTCGCCGCTTGATCCACTTGCGGACCGGAGACTCCGGGGGCGAACGCATCGAGGCCCGCTTGGTTGGCGTTCAACACCACT
The DNA here is from genome assembly GCA_964554715.1 of uncultured Thermotogae bacterium. Lineage (GTDB taxonomy): Bacteria > Bipolaricaulota > Bipolaricaulia > UBA7950 > UBA9294 > RXOA01. The sequence continues at coordinate 7,832 of CAZKPU010000032.1, forward strand.
TCGTAGATCTCCTTCCATCTGGGTGATGCGGGGCCGACAGAAACGACACGGGTGATGTCGCTGCAGTAGCCGTCGAACTTCGCGCCGATATCGAAGAGGAGCAAATCGCCCGCGCGAATCGGGCGGCTATCGGGGCGATGATGAGGAAGGGCGCTGTTCTCGCCGGCAGAGACAATCAGGTCGAACGCAAGACCTTCGGCTCCGCGGGTTCGCATCTCGCATTCGAGTTGCCATGCGATCTCCGCTTCGGACTGCCCCAACTGCAGATCCTGCAGGACCTGGGCAAGCGATTCCTCGGTAATCACGGTGGCGCGACGGATCGCTTCGATCTCGCTTGGCTGTTTGACGGCGCGGACGTGGTTGATCGGATCCTCTTCGATGACAAGCTCGGCCACGTTTGCCGCCTGGAGCGAGCTGACGGTGAAATACCCCATCCGGCGCGCGGCAAACGCCACACGCTTCGGGCCGTGTTTTCGGATGAGTGCACCGATTTCCTTCTGGTACTCCCAGCCGAGAAGCTGCCAATTCAGGTGTGGCGCCGCTTGCCGAGCCATCCCGATATTGGTCGCAGACGCGTAGGCGTGAACGCCTTTCGGCGTGATCAACAGAACGCCGAACCCCGGATACCCGGTGAGATAGAACATCGACGCTCCATCCGGATCGGTTCCTTCCAGATGAACGACAAGAAACGCATCGGCGTCAACCCGCTGCAGCAGCTTCGCACATCGCTCTTCGAACACGTTGCCTCACTCCTTTCATGGTCCATACGTCTCGAGAACCAAACAAGTCTCTCTGATGAAGCCCAGTCGTAGACTGCGCCTTGCGATTCCGACAACGGCCCCCTGCCCCTGATAAGGGAGTCCGGATCACGGGGTCTCCTCTCTTCGTACGGGTTTGCGCTCCATGTTGCATAGACACGGCGGATTGCCGCTTCTGATCAGGAACCCCTGATCGAGCGGATCCTCCGGATTGCTGACGAAGCGGTGAAACCCCGTGATAAACGCACGACCCGAGATCTGGGGGAGGATGGCGTTGCCCCCCGCGATCGTCGTACAGCCGGCGATGATCCCGGTCATCGTCGTTCCGAGTGGACCTTCGTGAACAAACGACTCGCCGATCGGCAGGGTTCCCTGGGCATGAAGGATCGCCATGCGGGCTGCCGTGCCTGTTCCGCATGCCGAACGATCGATGGCTCCCGGGGGGATAACCACCGCGTTGGCGGCCGAGGCCGCTGGCGTGGTGGGTGTCCCGGTAAACTGGACATGCGTGACACAGTCCGTGCACGGCAACGCGGGGTGATCGATGGGGCCTTGTTGATGAAGGGCTTCCCGCAGCTCAATCCCGACGCGAACGAGGTCTGTCATGAAGCGGCGTTCGAGGCTCAGTCCGAGTTGAGCGGCGTCGACGGAGAAGTACAAGTTTCCGCCGTACGCGAGATCTCCGACCGCTTGTGCGCCGGATGGTGTCGATACGTGCACGCTACGTCGCAGGACGAACGACGGTACGCCAAGGAACCGCACGTTGGCGGCGTGTCCTCCCTTGACGGAAACGACCGCGTGGACGAGGCCGGCCGGTGTGTCGAGAACGATGGATGTTTCCGGCTCGGACACCTTGACCTTCCCCGTTTCGACGAGCGCCGTGCAGAGGCCGATCGTGTCGTGGCCACACATCGGTAGATAGCCTCCGACTTCGATGAAAATCACGCCGATGTCCGCATCGGGGTGACATGGATCGGTCAGAAGCGTGCCCGACATGACCTCGCTTCCTCGGGGCTCGAAAAGCAGGCGTTGCCGAAGCGCATCGAAACGGTGTGAGAAATCGCATGCCTTCTCGATCATGCTGTTCCCGCGAAGCTCTGGAACTCCCGAGACGATGTTTCGCGTGGGTTCACCGCCGGTGTGAGTGTCGATCGATGAGATCCAACTGCGCATTTCGGGGCTCCTTCCGGGAAGAGATGCCGGTGGGATCATGCACAAAATCGAAAGATAGATCGAGTGCGAGGCGGCAGACGCTCCGCAGCGAGCGCTGGACAGCAACACCGCCAACCGCTGCTGGGAGCCGTCAAGTGGGTGTGAACTGCTGGGGCCCGGTCTCTTGAAAGCTTCTTGGGCTCTGCCTATACTCGAATGTAGTATGGATGAAATCGGTCAACGCTTGCGGGAACTGCGGCAACAGCGCGGTTGGACGCTCAAGGAACTGTCGGAGAAGTGCGATCTGTCGGTGAGCTTTCTGTCTCAAGTAGAGCGGGGGCTCTCTTCAACTTCGATCACCTCGCTTCACTTCATCTGTCAGGCGTTGGGAATCACTCTGGCTGAGCTGTTCGCGGATCTGGGAACGCCGGTGGATACCGTTGTTGGGACGAACAAGCCCGAGCGCATCACGCATGCCGGTGAACCGGTCGCGATCAGCCTATCGAATGCATCGATCAAGTACCGCTTCCTGAGCCGGCACTTCCCGGGGCGGCGGTTTGAGATCATGATCGGTGAGATCGCTCCCGGATATACGTACCCTCCTGCAGCTCATGAAGGAGAGGAGTTCGGGTACGTGCTCGATGGCACGCTGCGGCTTGCTCTTGGCGACGAGGAGTACACCCTCGGTCCCGGCGATAGCTATCACTTCCCATCCCTCACCCCCCACGGGTATCAGGCGGAGGGTGATGAACCGACGAAGGTGCTGTGGGTTCAGACGCTGAAATACTTCCAGCAAAGAGAAGGGATCCCTTCGATGGGGGAACCGCACGCGGAGTAGTGGGGCTCGAACGGACTCGGGGGGATCGATATGAACCGTTGGCTGCATCTCTCTGCTGACCAGGTCGAGCAGATCAACCTGTCGATCTCGGAGATCCGTACCGCCATCGAGAAGATGTTCCGCGAGAAGGCAGCGGGTGGCGTGGAGATGCCTCCCAAGCTGGGCGTCTCGCTTGGAGAGGAAGGGTTCCTTCATGCTATGCCGTGTAGCATCCCGCGCGTTGGGGCGGTGGGGATGAAATGGATCGGCTCGTTTCCTCAGAATCAGACTCGCGGCCTACCCCAGGTGAGTGGCGTGATCTTGCTGAACGATCCGGAGAACGGTCTTCCGGCCGCTGTGCTTGATGCGGGGTGGGTGACTGCGAAACGAACCGCGGCGGTCTCGGTTGTCGCGGCACAATGGATTGCGGGCCGACCGGTTCATACGCTGGCGATCCTTGGGTGCGGAACGCAGGGGAGAAGCCATCTCGAGGCGTTCATCTCGGCGTTTCCCGTGCACCATGTCATTGCCTACGATATCTCGGAGGAAGCGGCTCGCACGTTTGTCGAAGAGGCGAACGCACAGTATCGCTGCAGGATCGATCCCGCGATCACCTTCACCGTCGCGCAGTGCCCGGAAGAGGCGGCGTGCGTCGGCGATGTGGTTGTAACCGCCGGTTCGATTGCCAAGAGGTCCAACGACATGATTCGCCCGGGTTGGCTTCGCCAAGGCGCGTGTGGAGTTTCGATCGATTTCGCATCGATGTGGTCCGCCGAGGCCATCTCCGAGTTTCCGTCGATTGTTGTCGACGATCGACAGCAGTTCCGCGCGTACCAACAGATGGGATACTGCACCCACGTCCCTCGTGTCGATGCATCGTTGGAGGAAATCGTCGCATTGGAAGGCGACGGGCGCGAGTGCGAGCGGAGCGGGGGGTTCGCTTGCATGCTCGGGCTTGCTTCGGAGGATGTGGTTGTCGCGGACCTTGTTGTGCAGCGTGCAAAAGCGTTGAGGGTGGGAACATGGATCGAGCGATGAGCTTCAGGCATGAGCGGATGTGGCACGATGCTGAGATTCCTCATGATTGGGTGCGGATCCGCACGCTGGACATGCACACGGCGGGCGAACCGCTTCGGATTGTGCTCGAAGGGTTCCCCGACCTTGGCGGCGGGCCTGTCTTGGCGCGTCGTCGTCGTGCGCAAGAAGGTTTCGACTCCTGGCGGAAGCGGCTGATGTGGGAACCCAGAGGACACTCAGACATGTACGGCTGCTTGATGCTTCCACCGGCGGAGGAAGACGGTGACTTCTCCGTGTTGTTCATGCACAACGCCGGATGGAGCACGATGTGTGGCCACGGCATCATCGCTGTGGCGATCGCCGCGCAGCGGATTGGGCTGGTCGGGCGCGATCGTTCCCGAAGCGGAATCCGCATCGATACCCCGGCCGGGAGGGTGACCGCACGTGTCACGGATGATCCCAACGGACGAGCGATGACGAGCTTCCTCAACGTCGAATCGTTTGTTGCGGACGCCGATCAGATCGTCTCTGTCCCGGGGTTGGGGTGCGTGACGTACGACCTTGCGTTCGGTGGAGCGTTCTACGCGTATGTCGATGCGAAATCGATCGGGCTGGTATGTGATTCGCACCACTTGGGACAGCTGGTGGAAGCGGGCAAGGCGATCAAGAAAGCGATTATTCGCGATCGGAGCATCGAACACCCGGATCCCGGCGCGGCGGATCTGGGGTTCCTGTACGGCACGATCTTCACGGCTGCTGCCGAGGTTCCGGAGCATCACAGCCGACACGTCTGCATCTTCGCTGACGGCGAAGTGGATCGAAGCCCCACCGGGACCGGTGTGAGCGGGCGGCTGGCGATCCTGCGTGCACGCAACGAGCTGCGAGTCGGCGAAAGCTGCGTGATCGAGAGCATCCTCGGAACAACGTTTGAAGGACGGATCGACTCGGAAGCAACCTGCGGTCCTTATGACGCCGTCATCCCAGAAGTGACGGGAACAGCCCACATAACCGGTGTGCACACCTTTGTCGTCGATCCGCTCGATCCCCTTTTCGAGGGTTTCTTGCTTGCCTAGGATGGCAGGCGGAGGCAACTCGCATCCGACCCAGACCCGATCCGTGGCAGACAGGACGATCGGATCCTAACCGGCCGATTCATGAGCCGTGCGAGCGATGATCTCTTCTTGGAGGGCGGGATCCAGGTTGACGAAGTAGTCGCTGTAGCCGGCAACGCGGACAATCAGATTTCGATACGATTCCGGGTTTGCCTGAGCCTTTCGCAGCGTTTCGGTGTCTACGACGTTGAACTGGATGTGATGGCCGTTCCAGGCGAAGTACGTCCGTACCAGATCGGCGACCTTCTTCAGGCCGGTTTCGTCCTTCAGGACATCGGGAAGGAACCGCTGGTTCAGAAGCGTTCCCCCAGTTCGGACATGATCGATCCTTGCCGTTGAGTGCAAGACTGCTGTGGGGCCAAGGCGATCGGCTCCCTGACTAGGCGAAATCCCGTCGGAAAGCGGCCGCTTGGCGTGGCGTCCGTTGGGCAGAGCCCCGACCAGTTCCCCGAAGAAGATGTGAACGGTGGTTGGCAGGAGATTGATACGGTAGGTTCCGCCCCTTGTGTTGGGTCGGCCATCGATCGCCTCGAAGTATCGATCGAACAGGATCTCTGCGAGGCGATCGGCCTGATCGTCATCGTTACCGAACCTAGGCGACTGCTCGGCAAGCACTTCTTGAAGTGCTTCGAACCCCTGAAAATCCTTGTCCAATGCATGCTAATTATGCGTTGGTGAGAGAATCATTTTTTAGGATGGTTCATGAAACGACTATTCAAGAACTGGCTAAAAAGATCAATAATCACGAAGCGATACTGAGTAGATGATCCAT
>CAZKPU010000032.1:13469-15389 GCA_964554715.1 uncultured Thermotogae bacterium
AGATCTTCCGAACTGAGCGTTTGCCGCTGGAAGACGTGTTCACGGATGGCAGCAAGGGCATCAACGGTCGTTGCGAGACCCACGCCTTGAATGTAGGACGTCGGATAGCGAGGGCCACGGTCGTTGTAGTCCGAGCCTCGTTCGATGCAATCATCCACAAGGACGGAAAGGAACGGTACCGGCATCCGCTCTCGGAAGAGAGCTTCGATTCTGTTGTTGCCTTCGATCTTCAGCTCGACGAAGTACTGCAGCTGCTTCCCGTATGCCTCGAGGAGGTCGTCGAACGAAGCGAACCCGCTGAGCGATCCTGTCGGGAGGCCGATCCTGTTGCCGGTTCGAGGGTCGATCCCGTCATGCATCGCCAGTTCGAGGATCTTCGGCCAGTTCATATAGCCGGTGAGGACGCAACTCTCCTTGCCGAATGCGCTGATGGTGACGCACCCGCTTGGGCCGCCGCCGCGTGCGTCATCAAGGGATTTACCTGCCCTGAGGAACTCCTGAAGGATGGCATCGGTATTGAAGATCGAAGGTTGACCGAACCCGCTTCGGACGATCTTCATGGCTCGATGGAGGAAACGATCCGGATTCGCTTTGGAGAGCTGGATGCAGGATCCCGTATACGGGAGACGCAGCTCATCGATGACATCGAGGATGAGGTAGGAGAGCGGGTTGACGCCGTCCTGTCCGGCGGGCGTCAATCCGCCGACGTTGATCAGTGTGAAGTCGTTGTAGGTCGCACTCTGTTCTTCGGTAACCCCGACCTTGGGAGGAGCGGGCTGAGAGCTGATCTTCAACCACAGGCAAGACAGCAGCTCCTTCGCATCCTCCGGTGTGAGGCATCCTTCTTTCACATCACGCTCGTAGAACGGGTACAGATGTTGATCGAGCCGACCTGGGTTGAACGAATCCCACTCATTGAGTTCGATGACGACGCCGAGGTGCGTGAACCAGTACATCTGAACGGCCTCGTGGAATGTGCGAGGAGCATGCGCGGGAACGTGACGGCAAACCGCTGCGATCGACTCCAGCTCGCTCCGGCGTTCGGGGTCCGATTCCGCCGCGGCAAGCGCTTCGGCGAGTTCGGCGTGCCGACCGGCGAACCGGATGATGGCATCACAGCAGATGGACATCGCCTCTAGCTCGTCGAGCGCTCCCGGAGAAGCCGTCTCTGTTGCGGCAAGCTTCGCCCTGTGTGCCTCGATCCGCTCCTTGAACGCCAGAAACCCTGTGCGATAGATCTTGTCATCGAGTACAGCATGGCCGGGCGCCCGCTGCTCCATGAACTCCGTGAAGACTCCTGCATCGAATGCACTTCGCCATGCATCGGACATCCCGGCGAACAGCGGCTCGCGGAGGGTCTTGTCCGTCCAGAAGGGGATCACCGTGCGCTCGTAGATGTCGTAGGTCTCCTTGTCGACGCGGAACGGCGTCTTCGTGCGCGTGGCAAGGGTGTGCAGATCGTCAAGGGAATGGCAGCAGAGTTCGGGGTAGGTTGATGTCGCTTGGGGAGCGGGCCCACGCTCACCGACGATGAGGTCATCGGCTCCGATGTAGAGGGTCTGGTGTTCGAGGATGTGACGGAATGCCAGAGCGCGGCGAACCGGAACCGGCTGATGCTGAGCTTCTCCGGCTTGCTCGAACTCTGTGAGAAGACGCGCGCGTTCGGCACTTACCGACGGCGTCTCTTGTGCATATCGCTCTCGAAGTCGCGCGATTCGTTCGTTCAAAGTCACCCTCCGATGGAAACGGGGACCGAGATCTCTTCCTGCACCCACTCCCGACAGCGCTCAACCGTCACTTGATCAGGTGGCGAAACCCCTTGGAGCTGGTAGACTTGGCCGGCTCGCCGGGCCTTCTCCTCGGCCTGGCGGGCTTCTTGCTCGGCCTGGGAGCATATTACTTCGCTGGCCAGATGACCAG
>CAZKPU010000032.1:15399-22531 GCA_964554715.1 uncultured Thermotogae bacterium
CTCATCGGCGGTGGACTGCACGCCCCACGACCTGATGCCCCGCGCTCCGCTGCGCATCCGTTCCCGCCGCGCCTTCTCCTCGGCGGCTTGATGATACGGAAGCAATTGAAGCGACTCGACCGACGCGAGCCCGGCGACGAACCGCCCGAGAGCACGTAGGTCCTCCTCGGTATCGTTGATGCCGGGGATCAGCGGATATCGGATCCACATGGGAGCGCGGCACCGGCTCAGGAGCTGTGCGTTCTCGAGGATCCGTTCGTTGTCTACACCCGTGTACCGCTTGTGTCGCTCGGGATCGATGAGCTTGATGTCGTAGAGAAAAAGATCCGTGCGCTCGGCCACGCCACGGATCACCTCCGGCGGAGCGTAACCACACGTGTCGACCGCTGTATGAACGGCCTCATTCCGTAGACGATCCAGAAGCGCCAGCACAAAGCCGGGTTGTGAAAGCGGCTCGCCGCCGGAAAGGGTTACGCCGCCGCCCGATCGGTCGTAGAACGCGACATCCCGACGAAGAATCTCAAGAAGCGAGTCCAAGGATTGACTGTGGCCGATGAGTTCGCGTGCATGATGCGGGCAAGCTTGAACGCATGCCCCACAACTCTGACAACGTGTGGTATCGATGATCGGGATTCCGTCGCGCATTGCAGCGGCGCCCTGTGGACAGGTTTCGACGCACGCCTCACACCCCGCGCACCGCTCGCGCCGGAGCAAGATGGTTGGGGCCGCCATCTGGCTCTCGGGGTTGTGGCACCATGAGCACACCAGTGGACACCCCTTGAGAAAGACCGTTGTTCGGATCCCCGGACCGTCATGAATCGCAAACCGTTTGATATCGAAGATCTGCGCGGATACGGAAACGTTGTGCGTAGAGATTACAGTGGTATTGAATTGTGTGGATCGCATCTCGCATAGTCCTCCTTGGTCGTATCGAAGATACGCTTTTTCAGAACGACGATCAAGAGGCATTCGGAAGTCATCCTTGGCGTTGCCAGCCTTACAGAAATACTGAAGAGGGCGGGGAAGACGCGACGAGATCGCCGCAGTCAATTGCGCGTCTTGGAACGATTTAGTATTCTACGATGGAATAGACCATGATGGAACAAAGACGCAGCTTGCGACAACCGTTTCCGGTGGCCCACGCGGTCTTGGCTGTTCTCATGGAGGAGCCAAGTCACGGATATCGCATCCGCCAGCGGCTTGATGACGCATTCGGAAGTCTGTGGCACATCCCCACAAGTCAGCTGTACCGGGTTCTTGAGAGGTTGACGAGAAACGGATGGACGACAAGCGAACCCGCTCGTGAAGGACAGCGTCCCGAGCGGGTCGTCTATACCCTCACGAGAGCGGGAGAAGAGCAGGTCTGGGCGTGGATCGAGCAACCGACCACGACTCGGCTGGAGCTGGTTGCGGAGTTTTGGACAAAGCTCTACTTCCTCAGGCGGATGGCCCCCGGCCAGGTGGGGACATGGCTCGCGAAGCAGATCGAGGGTCTTCGCGGACGTCTCCGAGCGCAAGGATCCGCTGAGGTCGCATCGGATGACTGCGGCTTCGCATCCCTTGTTGCGGAGTACCGCGAGCTGCAGCTCGAAACGGTGATCGCCTGGATGGAAGAGCAAGCAGGGAAAGGACGGTTCGGTTGAGAAGGACGACACGGGTTGTGGCCATCACGGCAATGGCGCTTTGGAGTGCCTTCGTGATGCATGGGGAGACGGTGGAGATTGACGATGCATCCGGTTCTCGTGTCGCGGTTGAGATTCCGGTCGAGCGGATCGTCAGTGTGTACGGAATTGGGACGTACTACTTCTACGCGTTGGGGCAAGGGGATCGTGTGATCCAAGGCGGCTACATCGGAGTCAAGACGCTCGGACAAGCACCCGCGCCGCTCCTTTCGATCGAGCCGGCGCTTGCCGAGAAGATGACGTTCGGAGTGCCGAACCTGGAAGGGATTGCGGCGTTGACCCCTGACCTGGTTGTGGTTGACGCCACTCGACACGCGGAATTCGCCGAGCTTGCCGAGCAGGTGGGCCTGGTCGTTCTTCGACAGAAGCTTGAAACGCCAGAAGCGGTCCTCGCAGCCATGGAGCAACTGTCGGAGTTGTTTGGCGGCGAGGCGAAGGCGCGTGCGTCGGACTACAGTCGGTTCGTTGCTCGGATCCTTGCGTCCACCGAGCAGGCTTCGCGTTCGGTGGCTCCGGAACAACGGGTGTCGGTCTTGTTCCTGGGAAGCACCCCGCAGAGCGTGGCGGCCGGCGACATGCTGCAGGATAGGATGATCGAGCTTGCCGGCGGGATCTCGGTCAGTCACGAATTGAGGGGGAGCTGGAACGACGTGGATCTAGAGCAGATCATCGTTTGGGACCCCGATGTCATCATTGCTCCGGCGTATGCGGAGTTCGAGCCGCAAGATCTGGCTGCCGATCCGGATTGGGCGGGGCTGCAGGCCGTGCGCACGGGGCGTGTCTATAAGATGCCCAGGGTGATGGGCCCGTGGGATACGGCGGTTCCTGACTTCATCCTTGGCGTTCTTTGGATGAGCGATCGTCTCTATCCGGGTGCGTCAGGACTCGATTGGACAGCGCAAACGGCGATCTTCTACGACAGGTTCTATCATGTCGACTTGTCGGCCGAGCCACTAGTAGCGCTGCAATAGCGGCCATGGTCAGGATCTGATGAGCGGTGAAAGGGCCTGGCGAACGACTTGGATCTCGCTGTTTGGCGGCGTGATCCTGCTGTTCGTGCTCGCGCTTGTTGTGGGGCGGTATCCGTTGCCGTTCCGGGAGGCGATCCGGATTCTTCTTGGATTCGGTGATCGTGACAGCCTCGATGCCGCGATTCTGCTCAGAGTCCGCCTGCCTAGGGCCTTGGCCGCCGTGATGATCGGCGCCAATCTGGCCGGTGCCGGTGCTGTGTTTCAGTCATCGTTTCAGAACCCTCTTGTCGACTCGCGGATTCTCGGAATCGGTTCGGCGGCAGCGTTCGGCGCGGCTCTCGGGATGCTTGCCTCGGCATCGCCGGCGATGGTTCACCTGTTGGCGTTTGCGTTCGGCGTACTGGCGGTTGTGCTTGTGGCGGCGATCGGATGGCGGCTCGGAGCAAGCAAGCTTGTCCTGGTGATCGTCGGTGTCCTGATCAGCGCATTGTTCACATCCCTTCTTGGCCTTGTGAAGTACGTAGCCGATCCGCTGAGTACGTTGCCGGCGATTACGTATTGGCAGTTGGGAAGCCTTAGCCGCGTGGATTGGTCGGCGATTCCCGGTCTGGCAGGTATCAGTGTGGTGGGGTTGGGGTTGTTCCTGGCGTTGCGATGGCGGCTGAATCTGCTTGCCTTGTCGGATATCGAAGGCGAGTCGCTGGGGATCCACGTGCGGGTGGAGAGGATCGGATTGCTGCTGATCGGAACGGCCTTGGTTGCGGTGTCCGTTGCCACGGCTGGGATGATCGGCTGGGTCGGACTGATTGTGCCTCACATTGCCCGGCTGCTTGTCGGATCGGACCATCGCAGAGTGATCCCCGTGTCTCTGCTGATCGGCGCGGCGTTAATGCTTGGGCTGGATGCAGTCGCCAGAACAGCGAACGTGGCCGAGATCCCCCTGGGTGTTCTCACCGGGGTCCTGGGTGTTCCCGCGTTTCTTGTGCTGTTCTGGACGATGATTCGAAGGAAGGGGACGGTATGATCCTCCTCGCAGCCGAGCACATTGCCTTCGCGTACTCAAACGGTCATCCGGTGTTGATGGATGCGTCGATCCGTGCACACTCAGGCGGGGTTGAGTTCGTTCTCGGAGCGAACGGGAGCGGGAAGTCAACCTTGTTGCACTGTCTGTGCGGTTTGCTCCGTTCTCAATCCGGCGACGTGTTCCTGGAAGGCGAACCTCTTCATCGCGTGGCCAGGCGGCAGAGAGCGCGGGCGGTAGGGCTTGTCCCTCAGAGCAGCCAGGCACTGTTCGGAATCACGGTAAGGGACATGGTTCTGCTTGGCCGAACACCCCACCTCGGTGTCTTGGAGTCCCCCGGGAAAGGCGATACGCGGATTGCTGAGGAAGCCCTGGAATCGGTCGGGCTGAGGCACCTCGCCTTGCGACGCCTTGACGAGGTGAGCGGTGGCGAGCGTCAACTGGCGCTTGTGGCCAGGGGGCTGGCGCAGAAAGCACGTGTTTTGTTGATGGACGAGCCCGATGCTCACCTCGACCCGCGCTATCAGCAAGAGGTGCTTGGTTGCGCTTCGAGGTTGGCGGAGACCGGTCTGGCGTTCGTTGTGACCTCACATCATCCCAACAACGCGATCCTCCACGCGACCCGGATCGCTTTTCTCCGCGGCGGCAGATGTTCCTATCAGGTCAGCCCGATAACAGGCATGACCGCGAAGTCTCTTGAGGAAGCATACGGAATCCCGTTTCGAATCGTTCACAGCGGCGATGACGCGATCGCGGCGATGCCCCGACCGCGCGAGTCCTAGGCAGCGTCGACGGAACTCCGTGAAGCCGGATGCGGCCGTATCGTGATCCGCGATGTCTGTTACTTCTTGCCGATTTGTCCGGGATCGCAAACGCCATATCTTCCATATTCGGGCCTATGCTGTCGGGACCGGAGCAATTCTAGCATCTCTCATATCTGAGCAAAAAAGGGAGATAAGGATGTCTACGGAGTGTCGCAATTAGGCACGATATCCGTGTTGGTCTTTGACAGGTGAAGGGAAGGCAAGACGTTCTCGGAGACGGTGTGTCTTGGACGATTCCAGGCGCACAATCCGAGGAGAAGCTGTTTCATAGGTTGCGACGGACGGTCCGCCGCAGCCGCAGATTGATCCTCAACGAAGCATCTACCAAAGGCAAACCGCCTGAAAAGGCGGGACGCAAAGCTACGGACCTTCTAGGCAGCGCCCGCTTCACGCGGGCACTGTGACAAGGGCAAACCGGGAGTGATCCCGGGACGCAAAGCCACGGGTCTCCCATGGAGACAGCCGAGCTGCCGCAGCGCTTAATGGTGGCCGAGCCGCTAGATGCGCTCAGTAAACCATGTGGAGGTGCTTTGCATGAGGATGCGAAACGTGCTGGTCGTCGGTCTGCTGGTGGTGGGTTGCATGGGGCTTCTCGGAAGCACGGCGATCGCCAACGCATCTGCTTCTGACAACGCGTCGGTGAATGCGATGTTCACGGTTGCATCGTGGATCTCGCTTTCCGTAATCGATGGAGACAACGTCGATCTTGGCTCGATCTCGGGACCGGTGCAGTACTCCGGCAAAAGCACCCTGCGCGTGATGAGCACATGTGCTTGGGTGATTTCGGATCAGATTATCTGGTCGAGTTCGGTTCTGCCGAGCGATGCCGATGCGGCGACGGAAGATCTCATCGAATCCAACCTGACGCGCACGTACGACGATTCCGGCAGCTGGGGTGTGTACACCGTGGGTGTGGATTACTCCTTCTCGCTGCAGGATGAAGATTTCGCCGACTTGCCAGCCGGCGACTACGTGATCGTGATCGAATACACCGCGACGACGGACTAGCGAGCAAACTCTGGGAGATCGGAAAGCTTCCTACAACCACACTCCCGAAAAGGTAGGGGCGGCTCCATTGGGGTCGCCCCTTTCTTTTTTGGGGCATCCGGTGGATTGCGGAACTTCGTTGCGGGCGGTAGGCTCCCGTCTAGGATCGACGGGGGCGATCACCGGAGAACGCGGCGATCGTCGGCTTCATGGCAGAACGTGATGCGCGGAAGCCATCCGGAAAGGGGTTCGGAGGCCTCTGACGACAGGGAAAGGATGATGCCACCGTGGGGAAAAGGATGAGCAACGGGCTACGCAACAGCATGGGGCTGGTTCTGTTATTAGGGCTATGGATCTGCGGTTCGCAGTCGGCGGCTGCAGATGGGAGCACAGAGGACCTCTTCGACGACGTGTCCCTATACCGAGCGATCTGTGAGCAGCTGGACCTCTCGATAGGAAACGGCGAAGCGCCAGCGTTGGAGCAGCTCGAAGCGATGGAGGCGCTGTCGGCTCCGGATGCAGGGATCACCGACCTCGGGGGCATCGAAGCCTGTGTGGGGCTTCGGTCCCTTGATCTCGGCGGGAACCGGGTTGCCGATATCGAGCCGCTCCGTGGGTTGACGTCCCTCGAAGAACTGGATCTATCGGCGAACCTGATCGCCGATGTTGAGCCGCTTTCGACCCTCTCCCGCCTAACGTTCCTGAACCTCGACTTCAACGTGATCTTCGATATCACGCCACTTGCCGACCTTCGTCTTCTCGAGTGGCTGGGGCTGTGGAACTGTCATGTGGCAACCATCGAACCTCTTGCCGAGATCGGCTCGCTCACGGTGCTCGGACTGGGCGGTTGCGGGATCGACGATCTTTCGCCTCTGGCCGGGCTTTCCGGACTTACGTGGCTTGGGCTGCGCAATAACGCTATCGCCGATGTGACTCCGTTGTCGGGTTTGATCCAGCTTGAGCATCTCGGGCTGGGGGCAAACCGGATCACGGACATCTCGGCCCTGTCTGGGATGAATCGGCTGTTCAAGCTGGGATTGGACGGGAACGAGATCGAGGATGTTCAACCCCTCGCGTCGATGGAGCACCTGAAGTGGCTCAGTCTGTGGGGCAATCGAATCACCGACATCTCCTGTCTTGACGGCAAGGTTCACCTTACACATCTGTGGCTCGACGACAATCCGATCTCTGACATCTCGGTGCTGGCCGGTTTGCCTGAGTTGTGCGTGCTCGGTCTCGGCGGGACTGCCTCATCGGATTGGTCTGCTCTCGTTGCCAATCCGGGGCTGGGTTCCGGCGATATCTTGACGCTGCCTGATGGCGAACTCACCGAGCAGCAGCGCAGAGTGATCGAATCCCTCCGGGAGCGAGGAGCTTCGATCGAGTTTGCCCCCGGGAGTTGACACAGACTTCGCTTTCGTGATATGCCAATCAACGCGAGCGTTATCTGAGAGGTGATCCTGCTAGATGAAGAAGGGAAGCAGGAGAAGAGAAGACCAGATCCGTAATGGGAGCGCAACGACGACACAATGAAGGATCCGGACTTCGAAGCTCGCATCGTCCGATGGAAACAGGGGGAGGCGAGCCATGGGATGCCCTGCATGCAGCGGAGCGGTGTGCTTAATGCTGGCGGTGGTGGGTGTTGGA
>CAZKPU010000033.1:0-4119 GCA_964554715.1 uncultured Thermotogae bacterium
TACTGGGCCTCCGCTCCGTTGACTAACTGCACGTTCCCCTCGAGGTAAATGGCTCCGAAGGGGGCTTCGTCCGTCTGCTCGAAGGCGACGTCCTCCACCTCGATCTACACGAGTCCCTTCGAGCCATCGGCCGTGCGAATCTTGACCTCGTCGTCCTCCTTCACGTCGGCCAGGCCGAAGGCGTAGCGGCCGTAGGGAAGGACGTGCTCCCCGGTGTCATCACCCGCTGCAGCGTCGCCTGGTTCTCCTCGTGGCAAACACCCCCCGAGCAGACATGCAGAACAGCAAGCTTTCGTGCGATAAGTTCGTTCGGTATGACCTCCGGGACCTCCAACGATCCCGCGACGGTCAGCTTTGTGCCATCATCGAGCGAGTGCAGGTAGTTCTCGTTCAGGATAAAGGACCTCAACTCGTTCCGATCCAGAACAGGGTACGTGACGGTCTTGCCGGCGACCTTATCCAGCTTGCCTTGAATGGCCCCCATCACGGGCTCCGGGCAGACCAGCTTCCCGAATATGGAGATCCCGGCGATCGCCTTGGAGATCGATTCGGGTGTCACATCCGGGTGGATGAGCAGCTTGCCCATCACGACCATGTAGACCGGCGCGGCAACGCCCTCCAGCGATCGTGCAGAAAGCTCGGCAAGCCCCATCACTTGACGAACGTTGGCTCCTTCCGGGACCGTGACGACTGCGTTGACGTTCCCCACATCCAGCTGCTTGAAGTACCGTGCTGTCTCCTGGGTCTGGATCACAAGATTCACGTTCCCGATCCGCTCGATCTCCGCGACGGACTCGTTGGTTGCCTGTCGCAGATCGAGCATATTGACGTTTCCGATTCTTTTCCTGCTTGCTGTTTCCATCATCTACCTCCTCATGGATGGCTGTTCGGATTCACGGAGAAAGCGTCCTCGCCCCGTGCGGCTCTCCCGCTTTCCGACACGGCAAATCTCGGTTTGCGAACCTCAGCCGGATGTGAGTCCGCTTGAGACGACGGCGCGGCCCTCTCGCCGTGTGCCCGGTGTACCACGCCATCGGCTGCTCAACAGAGCAGGTGGGAAGGGCGAAGCCGGCCTCCAGTCCCCACAATCGAGCCGATCCGACCGTGAGACCGGAAGGAAGATCTCGGTTCATGAGGTGTCTCCTTTGCTCACGCATCCACGCAATGCGTTCGCATCCATTGAATCGCCAAGCGCAGACGTGACCGCACCGTTGCAGGGGGAATCCCCAGCCTCTGTCCGATTTCGGTGCTGGTCATACACAGCTCATAGCGCAGTGCGAGGAGTTCTCGATATCGACGGGGAACGTCATCAAGGAGCGCCAGCCACTCCAGCGGAATCATCGGCGACTCTTGCTCCTCCGTGACGTGCCGTGTCAGCTGCCGGATCATCCGGTCGGTCCGTTGGTCCTTGCGCTTCAGATCGACGAAGCGATTTCGAAGGACCCGGTACATCCATGCACGACGCTGAGGGTTGCTGAGCTGAGCGAGCAACGGCAGGTTGGTCATAACACGCGAGAATGTGTCTCCGACCAGATCGTCGGCGACGTCTTCGCGGTGGGCCAGGGTCAGGGCATAGCGTCGGAGGGGAGCGTGGTGTTGCTCGAAAAGCGAGGACACCATGCTCTTTTCGTCGTATGCTTGTCCCTGGACTCCGGTCATCTGCCGTTCCTCCGATGCTTCATCTGCGTACCGCTTCCGATCGGGCGGCCCCTGTTCGACAAGGATGCCCTCACTTATACAACGAACCGCGGTGCCCAAGCGTTCACCTGTAGGGCGAGAGTCGCCGGCAAGACGGGGTGAGGCAGCGAGATTGCACGATCGAGCCGAGGGGAGACGATCGAGTATGATGCGAGGCCGGCCCACGAAGCGGACCACGGGGAACTGAGAGGGAAACCATGCTGAGGAAGCTTGTCGCTGTAGGGATCCTGTGCATCGGGATGACGGGGACATCGATCGCTTCCGTCAGCCTGTGCGACTACCGGGCGCCCACGACTGATTTGACCGGGCTCATTCTGTCGTTCTACTACAACTACTTGAACGAACCGACTGCGGATCGTCCCGAGGTAAGTTTGGGACAGCTTTCGCTGGCCTTCTCGCGGACCCAGGATGCATCGCGGTTTGGTGTATCGATCGAGAGTTCCAACGCGGTCGCTCTGGATCATCTCGAGTTGACGAATGCGTCGGGTAAGACATCCGCAACCGTTCGTGCCTACGTGTCGGAAGCGGACCCATTATTCGGCTACGCCGAAACGCGCGTGGCATATGGCCTTTCCGATACACAGGTTCAGATGCGGCTTGGCGGCGGGTATGGGCGGATCGTAGATGTCACGCCGATGGTGAGAGCGTTGCGCATCGAGCAGGTGCTTATCGAGTACCAACTTGGCGCGGGGCTTCCGGATTCCACATTGTTTGAAATTGCGGACACCATCAGCCGCGAAGCGGAGTATCCGACGCTGGGTGAACTGATCGCCGAGATTCAGCAGTCCATCGAGATGGAGATCGGAAGAACGGTTCCTGTTCAGGTATTGCTGCAGATCGCGGAGAAGGTCGTCGGTAGCGAGCCGGAGAAGCAGTGTGGCGGGACGGCGCAGGTCGGGTTTGGTGCTTCCATTGATCGCGGATTTGTTCGATCCTCAGCGATCACCGCTTCGTTGCGCTTTGCCAGAGCGCTTGGATTGAGTTCGCAGCTGCGGGCGAGCGTCGATCTCTCCTTCCCGTTGGCGGAGCAACAGCTTCGCCGTTTCGCCACGAGCCTGCGCTACGATCGAAGGGTGTCGGATATCGCGACGTTCGCGGCTGAGTACAGCGCTCAGTGGACGGTGAGTCCCGAGCGAGCGATCTCGATCGGTGAGGATCTTCGTGCTGATCTAGTTCTGGACGTTGGGAAGCTGACGGTGACGGTTCGAGCGGGACTCACGCGAGGAACCCCCGCCAGGCAATGGACTGAGAGTGTGTTGATCACAGCCAGTCTCGATTTGGTATAGAACACATCAATGATGGGGGCGATGTCGTCATATCGTGATCCGGTGGTGTAGATGAACGACCGAGTCCGTGAAACCGTTCTCCCGAGATCGTCCGCGACGTTGTTGATGGCGTTGCTGATGGCTTGGATGATGGTTGCCGTTGTTGCGGCCGATGAGACGATCACGTTGATGTCAGAGAGCACGGAAAGGACGGCTCTCGTCTTCGTGCCCGAGAGAGCCACGGAGCCGGATGCGGAGATGGTCCCGCTTGTGTTGGCGTTCCATGGCTCCACCTGGAACGCGTCTTTGATGCGAGAAATCACGGGGTTCAACGATCTTGCGGAGCGGGAGGGGTTCATCGTTGCCTATCCCAACGGGACCGGCCCAGGAGATGTCCTCAGCTGGAACGCCGAGCAGTGCTGCTCCTTTGCCATGGCCGAGGGGGTCGATGACATTGCGTTCGTGGAGACGCTGATCGACGAACTTGTGCGGCGGTATCCAGTGGATCCCGGCCGCGTCTACGCATGCGGATTCTCAAACGGCGCCATGCTGGTTCACAAACTCGGCCTAGCCCTTCCCGCGAGGTTTGCGGCCATCGCCGCGGTTGGCGGGGCGATGTACGGAGATCCTGAGCCGATTGATGTTCCGCTTCCTGTTCTGATCATCCACGGAACCGGCGATTCTGTAGTCCCGTACGACGGAGGGTGGGGGACGCTTGCAGAACTCAGCGGGAAGACCGAACCGGGGAAGTCGGTCCAGTTCGCCGTCGACTTCTGGACACGGAGCAACCGGTGTCAAGAGCTTGAGCGTGAAGAGATCAACCGGAACGTGGTCGTGCGGCACTACAGAGGCTGCGATGGAGAGACGGAAGTTCTTTTCTACAGCCTGATCGGAGAAGACCACGTGTGGCCGACGTTGGCCCGGCAGGTCCCCGATGCGCTGGCCGGCAACCCGGATACGGATCTGCTTTCCTTGATTGCATCGCCGGGCGCTGGAATCGACGGAGGACAACCGGGCGTCTCTTGGGACCTGTTCGAATCGGGGGTGGATGCCAGCCGGGAGATCTGGGATTTCTTCCGGCAGCACACACGATCAGGGAATAATGAGGTATTTTGAAGTATGTTAGAACCATAACCGTTTGCTATTGTATTGAGCA
>CAZKPU010000033.1:4129-17254 GCA_964554715.1 uncultured Thermotogae bacterium
CGGCAGCACACACGAAGTTCCGAAGAGGCGAACCGCTAGCGATGTGCCTGCAGAACCTCGAGGAAGATCTCGCCGTAACGCGCCAGTTTTCGTTTGCCGACCCCTGCGATTTTGCCGAGATCATCGATCGTAGACGGCTTTCGGATGACCATCTCCTGCAGGGTCGCATCATGAAAGATGACATACGGAGGAATCCCTTGCGTGCGTGCGAGATCGAGACGCTTGGCGCGGAGCGTTTCCCACAACGCCCGCTCCCTTGGTCCGAACAGATCCTGGCAGTCTTCGGGAAGGCGCTTGCCGGCGCCTCGACGTGAAGAAGGAGGTTTCGGATCCTTCCGGAGCTGTACAGACTGCTCCCCGCGGAGAATCGGAAGGCTTTCTTGCGTCAGACACAACGCCCCATGTCGCTCGTGATCGACCGACGCCAGGCCCAAGACGACGAGTTGACGGAACACCGATCGCCACGTAGTTGCGTCAAGATCCGCTCCGATTCCGAATGTGCTGACCAAGTGATGATCCCACTTCTTCACCTTCTCCGAGGTCTTCCCTTCAAGGACATCCACCAAGTGCGAAACGCCGAACCGCTGACCGGTTCTGAAGATGCACGACAACGCTTTCTGGGCGGGAAGCGTGCCATCCCATGTCTCCACGGGAACGAGGCATGTGTCACAGTTGCCGCAGGGAGATGTGTGATTCTCGCCGAAGTAGCCAAGGAGCACTTGACGCCTGCACGTAGCTGTTTCACAGAATGCGAGCATCGAGTCCAGGCGTTGGCGTTCGGTTCGCTTGTGGGTTTCGTCGGCCTCGGAGCGGTCGATCATCCTTCGCAGCGTCACGACATCTCCTATGCCGTAGGCGAGCCACGCGTCCGCGGCAAGCCCATCACGCCCAGCCCGCCCGGTTTCCTGGTAGTACGACTCGAGGCTTCGGGGCAGGTCGAGATGGGCGACAAACCGGACGTTGGGCTTATCGATCCCCATCCCAAATGCGACGGTGGCAACGATGACGATCCCTTCTTCAAGGATGAACCTTTCCTGGTGCAGCCTGCGTTCATCCGCTGACAGGCCGGCGTGGTACGGAAGGGCTTCCCAGCCTCTCTCCCGCAGCCAATTGGCGGTTTCTTCCACCTTCCGACGGGAGAGACAGTACACGATGCCGGCGTGGCCACGATGTTCTCGACGTAGGAAGGAAAGCAGCTGTTCGCGCGGATTAGACTTCAGCATAACATGATAGCGGATATTGGGGCGATCGAAGCCGGCGATGAACCGCTCGGCGGATTCCAGGTACAGTCTCTCGATGATGTCCGCACGCGTCGGTTCGTCGGCCGTTGCAGTCAACGCGATTCGAGGAACCTCCGGGAAACGCTCGTGGAGCACCGAGAGTCCGAGGTAGTGGGGGCGGAAGTCGTGTCCCCACTGAGATACACAATGGGCTTCATCAATCGCAAACAACGCCAGATCGGAGCGCGAGAGAAGCTTTAGGAATCGATCGGTCAGCAACCGTTCCGGCGCAACGTAGAGCAGGTCCAGCTCCCCTTCAATGATTGCCTGCTCAACGGCTTGCGCTGCCTTACGAGCTAGGCTCGAGTTCAGGTAAGCGGCACGAACGCCAAGTTGATTCAACGCATCGACCTGATCCTTCATCAACGAGATGAGAGGAGACACCACGACACCGACACCGTCGCGAACGATGGCCGGGATCTGATAACAGAGGCTCTTGCCGCCTCCTGTGGGCATCAGAACAAGAGCATCTCCCCCCTCGGTAACATGCTCGACGATCCGCTCTTGCGGTCCGCGAAACTGCGAATACCCGAAGACCTGCTCAAGAACCCGGTGCGCGTCGTCCACGCAGGATCGTGTCTTGAAGCTTTGAAGTATGGTGCATCCCCCCATCCCGGAATTGTAACGCGCAGGGTTCATCAAGAAGTGCCGAATCGACGACTCTTATTTGCGCGAACGTGGCCATTCTCGTACTTGTCGGCGGGTCTTTCCAGGACAAGGCACAGACTGCGAGGAATCCGTCCACGCCAATTCCGCAACAGGTGAGGAATCAGGCCGTCATAGGCGCGATCGACGCCGATCGACCTTGCGCAAAGACCACGATCCGGCGAGGATGAACCGGAGGCATCTTGGAGTTCTCACCGAAGGAGACATCACATCCATGAGTACGACCGGTACAGTCGATCAGCGGATCGCTCACCTGAGAGACGCTTTTGCAGAGGATGGGTTCCGTGTCTCCGACGGGGATGTGGTTGTGTACCGCGATCGTATCGGAATTGCAGCGACCCATCGCTCGGCCGTCAATTCGGCGACACGGACGCCGAAGCGGGCCTACTACGTCGAGGGGAATGCGTACCAGTTGGGGTACTTGATGGGGCGGCTCGCCGAGCTGGAGATCAGCCGGATGACCGAATCGTTTATCGATCGAGTCGTCAAGGCGATGATTCGCACTTCGCTGCGAGGCGAGCGGGCGGACATCACCCGTGACCCCGAAGTGCGGTTGATCAAGATCCATCGAGTCCTGATCGATTCGTTGTATGAAATGATCCGTCGCAAACGGATCCGTGCTGATGTGCCGGCGGAGTACCACCGCGAGATCCGTGGCATTGCCGATGGTTGCCTTGAGCGGGCCCGGGCCGAGAACCGCTCGACCAAGGTGACGGAAGAAGAGCTTTGGGTCCTCAATGTGGGGATTGATTGTGTTCTTTCCTTGAGCTACACGGGGGAGTTGCTGCGGCTACGCATGCCCGATCTTCGGGGACGCGACCTTCAGACGCCGTTGGGTTGCAACGGATTCGCCGTTCTCAACGATGCTGCGGCTGATGGCGCGTTGTTCGGGCGAGACTACATGTTCCCAACAGGCGGGGTGTTTCAAGATGTCGCTTGCATCACCATCTACAACCCGCTCGGCGAAGCTAACGAGCAGCCGGTCCCTTTCCTCAACCTGGCGGCACCGGGGATCGTCGGGAGTATCTGTGCCATCAATGCACAGGGCGTTGCCGCCGGTGTGGATGTGGCCGTGGGCGGGAACTGCAACGCCGATCGTCCGGGGATGAACTCACTCCTGCTGCTGCGCCATGCGATCGAACACGGGTCCACGATCGAGGAGGCAGTAGACCGGCTTGTCACGGCCCGCCGCGGTGTTACGTGGAACTACATCTTTGCGGCAGCGGGTTCGGCGTCCGATCCGGATCGTGCCTGTGTGGTCGAAGCCGGTGCTTCGATGCGACGGATTCCCTTTCTGAACTACCCGCGAAGGATCATCCGCCATCTGCTTCCGGATGAGGGGTTTCTCCGAGAGCACCGGACAGCGGACGACCGAAAAGGAGCGATGATCCGCTGGGACGATTACGTGGGTCCGTCTCCCTACATCGAACGCTACAACAAGGCACTGTGGGAGAGGTTTCAACGGATCTATGATGCGGGCGCATTCGGCCCGCGCGGGAAGATCAATCCGGAGTACGGCGATCACAACTGCCCACACAACTTCTACTTCGCACCGATCCGCGGCTTGCCCGGACGCGTCGTCTTGGTCACGAACCACTTCATCATCCCGGAGATGCGGCTGTGCGGCATGGCCCGCTGGGCGAACCGCGTTTCCAAGGGGCGCGCGGATGACAGCCAGTGGCGGTATGACGAACTCAACGATCGCATCCTCGGCACCGTCGAGAAGGAAGGAGCCGTTTCCTACGACCAGGCGAAGGTTCTTATCGACTTTCTCGCACCCTACGGTGACTTCCCCGACTACTATCAGCGGATTCCCCGAGGTCCGGACGGACGGCATGAGATGATCTACGGAAGTGTTTCGCTGTGCGATCTGAAGCGAAGAACGATGGAGAGCCACTACGGCTACTATGACGATGACTGGGTGAAAGTATGCCTTCCCCGCTATGTTTGAGGGCTCTCGACGCAGCCGCGCTTCGGGATCTCCGCGAGAAGTGAGTGGGTGAGTGTTGTTGCGAACGAAAGGAGATCGCAGGTGTCTGAGAATCTACTGGTATTGATCGGGAGTCCCCGTAAAGAGGGCAACAGCGCAACATTGGCTGCGGAAGCGGCCCGGCAGGCCGAGCAGCTGGGGGTTGTCACAGAGACGGTGTTTCTTCAAGATCTGAACATCTCGCCTTGTGACGGATGTGGTCTGTGTCGGCGGTCGGTCGATGCTGCATGTACGATCGAGGATGACATGACCCCGCTGTACGACAAGATCCGTTCAGCATCCGGCATCCTCATCGCCACGCCGATCTACAGCTACTCGTTCACCGCCCAGACCAAGCTGCTGATCGACCGGTTGTATGCCCTCGGCAGCAGCAAGGAGAACGCGCTTTCCGGGAAACGGTTCGGCTTCATCATCGTGTACGGAGGCAGCAACCCGTTCAACTCCGGAGCGGTAACTGCGATGCGGTGCTTCCACGATACGTTCTCTCGAAAGGCGGGTTGGATGCGGATGATCCATGGATCGGCATCGGCTATCGGGGATGCGGCGAAAGACGTCGATCTGCTTGTGCAAGCCAGAGAGCTGGGCCAGGATCTGGTCAGCGGATTCCGGCCCGCTGGCGTAGCCTGACAACGACAGGGCAAGTCTGCTTGATCCCACGGCGCTTTCGCCATAGCCTTTGGGACGGGAATTCGGAACTCACGGAGGCACGATGAAATCGCTTCGATCCGAGCCGTACATCTGGGTGACGTGGTTGACGAAGCTTCTCGCGGGGGAAAGCGCGTGCGAATGGTCGGCATGGTTCCGTGCTCACCACAAGGACTACGACAAGCTTCCCGTGGATTTCGACCTTGCTAAATGGACGATGGAGCACGGTGAGCTGGTCAATAGCAGGCGGGAGCAACTCCGCAATGACGGGTATGACGTATACGTAGAGGACGAAAACGCGTTCCGCAGGATCGGGAAGACCGGAATCGTTGTGTCGGGGAAGCCGGATATCCTTGCCATCCGCGATGGGCAAGGTGTCATCGAGGACTGCAAGACCGGCAGACCAAGAACCTCCGATCAACTCCAAGTCCTTGTGTACATGCTGCTTCTTCCGATCAACAACGAGCGCTGCAGGAATATCGCACTCTCGGGACGGGTTGTCTACAGGACGAGCGCGGTCGACATACCGATGGAGGCGCTGGATGATTCCTTTCGAAAGAGGTTCGTCGAACTCGTGCAGCGCGTGGGAGGCGACTCTCCTCTTGCCAAGGTGCCGCTATGGTCGGAGTGCCGCTGGTGTGACATCGGCCCCGCCGATTGCCTGTATCGGGTGACGGAGCCGCCGGAGTCCGTGGAAGCTCAAACCGATCTGTTCTAGGTCTTTTTCTTCGTGCAGACAAGAAGGATCCTTCGACCCCCCTTGACGCTGCCTCGACGGATAACGTATAGATAAGACAACGCGGCTGCGGCCGCATTTTTTGTTGCCCGTTGGATCCTTTTCGCTTCGTTCGATCGCGCAAGCTTCCGTCTGTTCCTCCACCAGCGAGAGTCCGGCCTCAGTCGGAGAGGCGCGTTGTGAGAATCCCGAGCGATGCGGATAAGCTACACGTATGATCTACGGCGACTGCGTTGCGGGCATCGACCGGCGGTCATAGGCCGGGTTGTGTTGCTTTTGGGGAAGAGCTCTTACGGAGATGTCCGCCGATGGTTGGCGTATGTGATCTGTTGGCAACGTTCCACTGACGGAGGGAAAGATGATCAAGGAAGATGTACAGAACGCACTCGAGGATATCCGGCCGGCACTCCAAGCTGATGGTGGCGATGTCGAACTCGTGGAAGTGACCGAAGAAGGAGTCGTTCGTGTGCGACTCCAGGGAGCATGCAATGGTTGTCCGATGGCGGCGATGACGCTGAAGGACGGAATCGAACGCGTGCTCAAGCAGCAAGTCCCCGGTGTGACCGAAGTCGAATCCGTCTAGGAAAGCCTTCGTGATCCAGGGACATCAGGTAAGGTCTCCCGACAACACCTTCCGCATCGGCTGATACCGGAAACCGGCGCCATCGAAGATGCGCATCGAGCGTACACCAGTTGAGCGTTTGTATCCCATTTCCTTGTAGAAGGGGACCGCGTTCAGCGTTGCCGCAACGTGGAGGACGATCCCATGCTTCCGCCGGACTTCCTCCTCGAACCGGTTGACCAAGATGCGTCCAACACCGCTTCGCTGCTGCTCCCCGAGGACGAACAGGCTTCCTAATCGTGTCGGTCGTCCGCGGAGCACACCCACGATGCGACCGTCCCGTTCGGCAACGAGTACGATCTCCGAGCGGATCGCTTCGCGAATTGCATCCTGATGGACGAGATCCTTCGACCGGGCATGACGGAACGGTCCGAGCATCTCGGATTGCGCGGTGGCATCCAGGTGTGACAGATTATCGGAGCGGAACGTGTCGGCGATCAGCTGCCCCACTGCACCTGCATCCACGGCCTCGTTGTATGGGCGAACGCGAACCGTCACAGGCTGTCCCTATCGAGTCTTCTCTGGCTCCACTCCGTGGCAAGAATGGCGTAGCGAACCGTGTCGATCCAATCGCCGCCGGGTTCGTGAGGCTCGTGAGCCTGGACGAAGTGCGCTTCCTTGCGCATCCCCAAACGCTCCATCACCTTCCACGACGCGGTGTTCGTGTGAACGGTCCCCGCGAACACCCGGTGATAGCCACAGGAGGCGAACAGATAGGAGATCAGCGCCTGCGCCGCTTCCGTCGCGTAGCCGCTTCGCCGGTAGTCGATCCCCAAGGCCCAACCGATCTCTCCCTGACGGTTGCCGTTGCTCACAAGCGAGACAAGTCCGATGACCCGCCGATCTTGCGTCCTCTGAAGGGCAAGGTCGGTGCACGCTTTGGGCTCAAACAGGCGCATTCCGTTCTGCCGGTTGATGTACTCGGCCAGCTCCTGGGGTTTGTGGGGGATATTCGTCGTCTCCACGGCCACCGAAGGATGACTGATAACAGCCTGCAAATCGTCGATGTCGGCCAGCGAGAATCGACGAATCCGTAGCCGCGGGGTCTCGATGCCCCGTTCATCGAATCCGTGGTTCGGCGTGTCGCTCCTCAAGGATATCCTCCTTTGCAGGATCCTGTTGAATCTGCAGACGCTAAAGTGCCGAACGAAGGCGTGTCTCTCCCACGCTGCGACGCCATGACGTGTGATGAAATCCCGGCTTGCCTTCTCGGCTTCTTGCGAAGCACTATACGGCGGCAGCAGAGGCAGCGACAATGCGAGCCGAGACCTGCGCCATGAGAGGAGGTTGCAGTGAAGCCACAGACACGGCGACGATGGGCGGCGGGAGCGGTGCTGTTGCTGGGAGTTCTCGTTTCCGGGTTCGGTGGTTGCGACTTCATCGATCCCGATCTGCCGGAGGACGAACGCGTTGTCCGATCGGATCTGTCGCGGAACATGGAACCTACGCTGGCAGAAGGTGCGCTTGAGGAGCTTGCCGCCGGCAACGCACGGTTTGCCTTCTCGTTACTCGGAGCGCTCCGGGAAGGCGAAGAGGAAAACGAGCGCGACGAGAATCTGTTCTTCTCTCCCCACAGTATCTCCACGGCGCTTGCGATGGCCTACGCGGGAGCGCACGGAACGACCGGCTTGCAGATGAGAGACGTTCTCCGATTCACGCTTGACAGGGATCCGCTTCATTCGGCGTTTAACGCGCTTGACCTGGCGTTGCAGGGCAGAGAGCAGCTGGAACCTCCGTACGAGGGAGACGGCTTTCAGCTTCGAATTGCGAACGCTGTGTGGGGACAGATCGGATACGCGTTCGACGCCTCCTATCTCGATGTCCTCGCGCTTCACTACGGTGCGGGGATGCGGCTGCTCGACTTTGTGTCCGAACCGGAGACGTCGCGTCTCACCATCAATGACTGGGTGTGGAGACAAACGAACGAGCGGATTGAAGATCTCCTCCCACCGGGGTCGATCAGCCCGGATACACGATTGGTACTCACCAACGCTGTGTACTTCCATGCGCCCTGGCTGCGCCCGTTCGACCCTGAGATGACCGAGCCGAAGTCGTTTACGACGCACGGAGGGAAAGAGATCACCGTGCCGATGATGCATCAGACCTCTTCGTTCGGATACGCCGAGTGGGATGGAGGCAGAGCGGTCGAGCTTCTCTACAACGGAGCCGAGCTGTCGATGGTGGTTCTCGTGCCCGATGCCGGGCGGTTCGATGCCTTTGAGCAGTCGCTCACGCAAGAGATCTATGCAGGTATCGTCTCGCGGCTGGAGACGAAACAGGTAGAACTCGCTCTGCCTCGTTTCACGTACAGCACACAGGTCTCGCTGGTTCCACCGCTTGTCGCTTTGGGGATGCAAAAAGCGTTTGCACCGGGAGAAGCGGATTTCTCCGGAATCGACGGAACTCGCTCGCTGTTTGTCAGCGATGTGGTCCACCAGGCGTTCGTTTCGGTGGATGAAGCCGGCACCGAGGCGGCTGCAGCCACCGCGGTGCTGTTTGAGAGAACAGCGATCCCCGGACCTCCGGTGAATGTTACGGTCGATCGCCCGTTTATCTTTGTGATCCGTGACATTCCCACCGGAGAGATCCTCTTTGTGGGGCGCGTCGTCGATCCCACCCCGCCGCCGGCCGGAACCGACTCCCCTCCGGTTTCGGACGGATGACCTACTCGAAGGCCCGTCGGCTTCTAGACTGACCAGTATGAGGGGAACAGAGCCTGGAAGGAAACATCGGTTCGGTGTGTATGCGTTGCTGTTCTCGAGCATCTACTGGTTGGTCGACGCAGCGATCGACACGCTGTGGATCTACGGGGGCCGCTTCATCGATCTGTTGATTCTCCACGTACCGGCCCATGAACTGTACGTTCGCTTCTTTGTTACGGCCTGTTTCCTGGGGTTTGCGGCGGTTGCCGCATCCAACCGTCAACAGCAGTCCCGATTGCTGAGCAACCTTCACGAGAGTCACCTGCGGCTGGAGAGCCTGTTTGAGGACTCCCCGCTTCCGATGTGGGAGGACGATTGGTCTCAAATCGCGGAGAGGTTCCGTGAACTCCGCTCCGAGGGGGTGACCGATCTTCGCAGCTACTTCGACGAGCATCCCGAGGAGATCGACCGGTGCATCCGACGTGTGCGGATTGTGGATGTGAACCGGGCAACGCTCGAGCTTCATGGCGCTCATGAGAAGAACGAACTCACAGGTACGCTTGAGAACATCTTCACCGACCATGCCAGAGAGACGTTCAAGGAGGAACTTGTCGCAATAGGTAGCGGCAAGACCCGCTTCCGTGCAGAGACCGTGCATCGAACATCTTCAGGCGAGCAACAGGAGATCGATTTGACCGTTCTTGTCGCGCCGGGCTACGAAGAGAACCTCGGGCGGGTCATCGTCTGTACACAGTCGATCGCTGTACGCAGAGCGGCCGAACGGGCGCTGATCGAACGTGACGATCTTTACCGTGATCTGTTCGAGCATGCAAGCGACCTCATTCAAAGCGTGACTCCGGACGGCAAGTTCCGCTATGTCAACCCTGCATGGCATGAGACGCTCGGCTACACCTTGGCCGACCTTGACCATCTGAATCTGTTTGATGTCATCCATCCTGATGAACGAGAACATTGCCGGGAGATGTTCCGGCAGGTGCTGCAGTGTCTGGATGTCGGGGTCATCACGACGCGGTTCGTTGCCAAGGACGGCAGGATCATCGATGTCGAGGGAAGCGTCAACTGCCGATTGGAAGAAGGCACCCCGGTTTCCACACGGGCGGTGTTCCGCAACGTCACCGAGCGCAAGGAGTACGAGCGGCAACTGACATACATGGCAAGACACGACTCTCTCACCGGTGTGTTCAACCGCCACTCGATGACGGAAATCCTCGATCGCGAGGAGAAACGAGCACGGCGATACGACCATCCGATCGGCTTGCTGATGATCGATGTCGATCGGTTCAAGGAGATCAACGATCGGTTCGGACACCATCGCGGCGACGAAGTTCTCAAGGTGATCGGGAAGCTGTTGCAGCAGGAGGTTCGGGACACGGACTACGTGATCCGATACGGCGGAGACGAGTTTCTGATTGTCTTGCCGGAGACCAACGGTGAAACCGAAAACGTGCGCGCGCGAATCCAACGTGCCGTCGACCAACGGAACGAAACCAACGAATTGATCGACTTTCCGGTCTCTTTGTCCATCGGGATCGCTCAGTGGAACGTTGGCGAAGCGTCTTCGATCGAGGAGATCCTCCGTCTTGCCGACCAACGGATGTATCAGGTGAAGCGGGGCGGTCATGGCCCCGCTTCCTGAAGAGCGTCTTCTCGCCCAAATGGCGTTCGAGCAAGCAGACGCTGGGACTTGATGTCAGAGATCCAGTGATCTTCTCACAAGGTCGGTTCCCGGTCGAAGCTCCTTCTCGTACGTGTAGAGCTGGCGGATCGGATGCATCCCGGCCCGTGTGTACAAGCGCAGTGCGCCGGTGAGGTTCTCCGCATCCATGTCCAGTTCTACGGCAACCTTGCCCCGGTGGCGAAGCTCCGCAAACGCGTAGTGCAAGAGGGCCAAGCCGAGTCCTTGTCTGCGATAGGAGTCTCGTACACCGAAGCTGGCGACATAGCCTCTGGTGGGATCGCCGCTGATCTGTGGGTCGCACAGGCAGAACCCGGCGAATTCATCCGAGTCTGCATGGACGGCGACAAACCACAACGAAGGATCGAAGTCCTTGCCCAGACTGCGGATCCATTCTTGCCGTCGTGTCAGATCCTCTTCGAACGGCTGTTCGAAATACCCCCAGTGATCGCGGAACGCCTCCCTGCACGCCGCGATGAGGCTCTCAAAGTCTTGCTCCTGGTCGAACGGATGCAGTTCGATCCCCTCGGGCCACACCGGTTGCGGGATTGCGACCGTATCCGCGAAATCGATCCGCATCCTGTTGGAGACTCGGACCTGTTCGTAACCGTTGCGCAGCCATGCCTGTTGGCGGTGCTCATCCTTGAGGAGGGCCATTGCCACGGCAGTGACACGTGCTTCCTCGGGAGCAAGGGGAATGTACTGTCGGCAGCGGGCCTCTCCCCAGCGGATCAACTCATCCCAGAGTGCAGCGTCTGCCATGGCGATCGGGTGGAGGATGACTCCGCACTCAATCTGTATGTGGGGTGACCCCGGGTTCTCCACCTCGGCCCAGCCGATCATCCGGCCCTGTTCATTCCAGCAGCTCCAGGTATCGGTCTCCAGGTTGAGCTGGGACCCCTTCCACCAGCCAAGCATCTTCTCCGCTTCGACCTGATCTTCGCCGTAGAAGAAGCGGCTACGGGCGTTGAACAGTTCGGCGGCAGCGTGAATATCCTCAAGAGTTGCCGGCCGGAACGTCCAGCCTTTGTCTGGTGTGTTCATTTCTCTCCTCTCGAACCTGATCCGAGTGAGGTTCCCGTGTTACGGGGGGATTCCCGCCGTCGGCCTGACGCGAACCTCGGATCCGGGTCTCCGGACGATCAAACCAAGATCGTCTGTCCGGCACAAGGATTTGGTCGGACGCGAGTCCTTGCCCGATCCATCGAGCACTCTTCAAGCGCAACCCGCGAATGTGCTGCACGGATTCGTGCCCTCTCCGCGGCCTGGACATCCACCCCTCCTTGATGGGTTTCTCCCTCCGGCGGGCGCCACAGCAAGCGCATGTTGAGGCTCTTTCCAGCACGAAGCTCACAACGTCCGTGTGATGAGATCAGTTCCCCCGCGAATCTCCTTCTCATACGCGTATTCCTGGCTGAACGGATGCATCCCGGCGCGTTCGTACAGACGTGAGGCGCCGGTCAGATTCTCGGAGTCCATATCCAGCTCCACTGCCGAGCAGCCGCGCTGACGTAGCGCGGCAAACGCGTGATGAAGCAGCGCTCTACCCAGTCCCCGCTTTCGCCAGGGAGCGCGGACAGCCAGGCCGTCTACGTAACCACGGGACCGGTCTCCGGCAACGTGGGGATCGCAAATCGCATAGCCGGCGACTTCTCCACTCGCGTCATCGATGGCTACAAACCACAGTGCGGGATCGAAGTCATCTCCTTCGCACTCGATCCATTGCTTCCACTGACGGAGCTCCTCTTCGAACGGCCGCTCTACGTGGCCCCAATGGTCGCGGAACGCCTCCATATCCGCGGCAACGACCTCCCCGAGATCGCGCTCGAGCACAAACGGGCGTAGCGAGATTCCTTGCGGCCACTCCGCCGGGTGTGCGGTATACGAAGGATCGAAATCGATCTTCATCCGCTGCATGACGCGAACCCGCTTGAACCCATGGCGCTCGTAGGCCTCCCACCGGTTCGTGTCCTGGATGAGCGAGTGCGCGCCGAGAACGACGCGAGCTTCCTCTGGGGCCCGTGAAATGTATGTACGCGCCTGCTGCTCGGCCCACACCAGCATCGCATCCCACAGGGAAGCGTCGCCGGAGGCTTCAGGCAAGGTGACGACTCCCGCCCATGCCTTGATGTACGGGGCGCCCGGATCCATGACATCGGCCCAAGCGATCAGATCTCCGGCCTGATTGAAATAGGCACGCGCATCTCGTTCCAGCTTAACGTCGGGCTGTTCCCACCCCGCCTTGATCTTGTGTTCTTCCGCTTGATTCTGGCCGAAGAACGCTTGCGCTCTCGCGTTAAAAAGGTCTGTAACAGCCTTCGCATCCTCGATGTTGCCTGGACGCACCGTCCAGGATTCGCGCTTGCTCGGATGTTCTTTCATGAGGGTTTCTCCTCTCTATAGTGCCGCATGCAACAGAGTTTTGTGTGGATCTGCAGGCCATGAGCGTTGAAGGATGGATCTTACCGTTCAACGAAATCCTTGTCGTACCGCGAGTTCCCGTTGCCGTCCGGATGGACGAGGAATCACGGCTGCGATGGACCGGTGGCTGGCCTTGGATTCAGATGGAGGTTGTTCCTAGAGGGAAGGGAGCAATCGTCCTGCGGCACTTGCGACATCTGCGTTTCGCGAAGAGGAAGCGGCGGATATCAAGCCGAAGGTGCTGGGATGTTCTTCCGTGTCGTGTGAATTTCCTAGGCGAACCGAACCTCAAGGAGCCACGAACCTGTCTCAGTGATCATGTTGATCATTGTCTTGCCTCCTTTGGGTGGGATCGTAAAGACACGATCCGGAATCCGCCTGCGGAGCGTCCGCAGCTTGTGAACAATGTGATGTGGCATTATACGAA
>CAZKPU010000033.1:17354-21702 GCA_964554715.1 uncultured Thermotogae bacterium
CGAACCGAGTTGATGCTGTCAAGCATCGATGCGAGTTGATGCTGTCAACCATCGGTGTGTAGAAGGGCTTGTGCAGTTGCCTTCCCGGTGGCTTCTGAATAGCCTCGCACTGGGTGAATGGGCGGAGGGGGATCGATATCGATGAGCATTGACGGGGAGAAGCTGACACAGGCGATTCACGTGCGGCAGTCACGGCGCAAGTTTCTCGATCGTCCGCTCGATCGCAAAGATCGAGATGCATTGGAGGCGTTTGCCGTCGATATCGAGCGAGAAGTTCCCTTCCAACACGAAGCACGCACCCTCATTCGAGCCGTGCCCGAAGGACTGAGACCGGTCAGCTTTGTCGGCGCTTCATCGTTTGCCGCATTCACGGCACCGCAGACGCTTCTCGGCGAGGCGCATGTCGGGTTCCTCGGCGAACTGCTGGTCTTGAAGGCGACCGATCTCGGTCTTGGCTCTTGCTGGGTGGCCCAGTTCCGGCGATTGGATACCTATCAAGCCGTCTTCGGATCCTCGGAAGAGGATGCTCCCCGGATGATCCATGCGGTGACCCCCTTGGGATACGTTACCGAGAAAGCCTCCGGCGTCTCCGATCGTATCACCACGACCATTTTCAGCGGCAGAAAGAAATCCGTGGAGAAGAATCTCTCCCAGGATTCGCTTGTGGAGTTCCCGGCGGACGTTCGAGCGGCGCTTGACCTTGCCGGCAAGGCGCCTTCGGCGCTCAACGCTCAACCGTGGACGTTTCGGGTGACCGATGAATGGGATCGGTTTACGATCGAGATCGCGAAACCGATCGGATACGAGCATCGGGTATGGAAGCACCCCGAGATTGACGTGGGGATCTGTGCTGCTCACGTGTGGCTCGGGTTGGCGAGCCGGAGGGTCGAACATGAACTGGAGATCCTCGAATCCTCCGGCCGAGTGGTCTGGACCTTCAAGTTGTCGTAGATCCCTGCTGCTTTATGTCTATCTGCTGGGTTCGGCGTTAGGCGTTTCGGATGGAATCCGCCGGAAGACCATCGTGTTCACCACGGTGTCTTCCCATCGATCCTCTGGCGGTGTGTTCTTCGTAAGCAGGAAGGTCGTTGTGAGGACATCCTGACCGTCGATGCAGTGAAGCTGCCCGGTCAGGCTGGTCATCCAGTGCGCGCTTTGGAGGTCTTCACCGCCGGAAACGATGTTGCCGGTATCCGCGCCGGAGTCCAAATCCCGCCACGCCACGATCAGGCCGAAGGTCAGGCCGTTGTCGCTTGGACGATCGTCGACGATGCCCGCCACGCGATAGCGGCCGACATCTCCCTCGGTCGAACGATACACACCTCGAACGAGTCCACATTCCACCGAGAGTTCCATCTGAGAGCCGTAGTCGTTGGCCCACAAGCCAGCAAGCGTCTGCTTTTCTTCCATCATCACACTCCGAGTGAGAGGCTGTTGGGATACTACCCCAATCCTGCTTGGGTTGGCACAGACGAGTTCGTGCGATTGCGTCTGTGGCGGCATGCTTGAGCCGGTTTGTCCGCTGTGACCGTTGTTTGTCTGGGTGCACGACTCGGAACCCGAGACGACGATGTGACGGAGGTCGCCTATCATGGAAACCATGACAAACTCAGACCGCTCAATCAACGATGTCCGGCAGTGGATGGTGGAACGACTTGGAGTCGGTGTTCCGTTTCTTTGCAGCCTAGCAACCGTTTCCTCGGAGGGTGCGCCCCGGGTGCGGTTTGTGCGGGCGAAGCTCGATCTTGACCTTTCCCTGTGGATCCCGACTTTCGAAGGGACGTTGAAGATCACGCAGATCGAAGCGGATCCGAGGGTCCACGTGACCTGTGGCGATACGAGCGCTGACGTTCCCGGAAGCTACTTCCAGATCGATGGAATCGCGGAGATCAGCAGGAAAGCGGAGGATCGAGAAGCCTGCTGGACCGACCGGCTCTACAAGTGGTTCACCGGATCGAACGATCCGCGATACGCTGTTGTGAAGGTCCAACCGACGGCGATCAGCGTGTTGCCGATCGGACGTCAGGACACGGCCCAGAGATGGATCTGCGAAGAAGGCGCCTAAGCCTGGACGAAGAGCAGCGCGAAGCGTCCGCATGCCGGATCGGTGTGTGTGGACACTCCGCGCAATGGTGTGACGATGGGTTCAGGCGCTGTTTGCTGCGATGTACGCGTCGACCTGTTTCTCAAGGATGGAAAGCGGCAGTTCTCCGTGCCCGAGCACCACATCGTGGAACTCCGCGAGGTCGAACGCTTCTCCAAGAGCAAGCTGTGCCCGGCTTCGGAGTTCCAACATCTTCAGCATCCCCACTTTGTAGGCGGTTGCCTGACCGGGAAGAACGATGTACCGCTCGACTTCTTCACGGACGAACTCCTCGGACATCCCGGTTGTCTCCAGCATGTACGTGACGGCTTGCTCATACCCCCAACGCATTGCGTGGATCCCGGTGTCGACGACCAGACGTGCCGCACGGAGCATCTCGTCCTGTAGACGGCCCATGTTTCCGTAGGGATCGCCTTCGTAGGCGCCCATTTCCCAAGCGAGCCGTTCCGCGTACAGAGCCCACCCTTCCGCGTAGCCGGTGAAGCCGGCCGCTGCGAGGTAATCGGGGATGTCAGACTCATGCGCAAACGCACTCTGAAGGAAGTGTCCGGGGATCCCTTCGTGGTAGGTGACCGTAGGGAGGGAGTAGTTGGGCTGTTCGGACATCGTCGGAGCGAAGAACATCCCCGGACGAGATCCGTCGAGCGCTCCCGGGGAGAAGAACGCCGTGGTGTATCCGTCGACAACGATCAACTCCTCACCGGGCCAGTGGCTGAACACGGGTTGGACCAGGCCGGTGATCGAATCCAGAAGCTCCGTGCAACGATCGATGGTGGCTTGCCCGATCGATGTCCCCGCATCCTCCGTCAGATGACCGTAGAGTTCGACGATCGAGAGATCCCGGCTGTAGCCCAGGGCTTCCGCTTCATCCAGCATCTCACTGCGGATGCGGTCGACTTCGATCAGTCCCAGATTGTGGATCTCGTCCGCGGAGAGATCTGTGGTCGTGTAGGAGCGCAAGAGGTACTCGTAATACGCACGGCCGTTGTCGTGCTTCCAGACCCCCACGGTATCGTCCATGCGCTCGGCGAGACCGTAGACAAACTGTGACAGGTTGGCAAACGCGGGCAGAACCTCGACTTCGAGTACGTATTCCGCTTCTTCCAGAAGCCCCTGCTTGAGTTCCGAAGCGATCGATTCCGACGCGGCAACTTGCTCTTCGAACACGATGTAGAGATTCAGTTCCGTAGCGGGTGTCCAGGCGATCCACTCCAGCCACCCGGCATCGGATTCGAGGATGAACCCCGGAGCAACAGCGTTGACCGCTTCGCTACGAGAAAGGGACACGATCAGTTCATCGAAACGATCCGGGATCTGCCGAAGGCGTGAGATATAGTCCTGTGCGTTCTCCACCGTCACAACGGCGTGGAAGCTGGTCAGGAACCATTCGATGTCCTGCGGGTAGCTTGCGTACATGTTGCCGACCAGGTACCAGTGCTCGGAGAACGGGGCGAAGTCAAGGTAGTCTTGCAGATACCAGCGGTAGATTTCGGCCGTGAGGCGTTCTTCCTCATCCAGAAGGTCCGCTGGATAGGTATCGATGGCATCGATCATCGCCTGGATGTGGCGAAGGATCTGCTGGTCGTATTCGTCCGTGAGAGGGTCGAGTGCATCGTCCCGCATGCCGAGTTCTTCCGTCAACCCGAGGAACGTGGCCGTCTCTGTGGACATCATGACCCACTCCGCGCTTGCCTGCTCAAGGTACGAACCGAGGTCGAGAGGTGGGTCCGCGGGTGCAATAACGGTGGATTCCGCATCGACAACGATGCTGGTTGCTTCCTCGATCCCATCCGAGGCGACCGGAGTCACATCATCGGATGGGCCCAGCCAAAACAACGCTACGCCGAGCGCCAACGCCAGCGCAGCCAACGCCACCAGCCACTTGGACATACGCACACCTCCTGAAACGATCATTCACCAAGGAGATGCTGCGTGCAAGGAGATTCGCGAAGCGAATCGTGCAAGAGAGGGAAGACGCAGCATCGTGCAAGGAAACGGTGAGCGCAAGAAGTGAACCAATGACGACGGCAGCGAGCCGTTGTGCATGGAGAATTGACAGCGTAGTGCCGGTCAATTCGTGCAAGGAGATGCCTCGCGCAAGAAGAGAATCCATCGAGACGAGGGCGAGGCATCGTGCGGGGAGATTCGGAACGAATCGTGCAAGGAGATTTGGCGCGGTGGAAGCGACAAATCGTGCGTGGAGATTCGGAACGAATCGTGCGTGGAGATTCGGAACGAATCGTG
>CAZKPU010000034.1:0-764 GCA_964554715.1 uncultured Thermotogae bacterium
GGCGCCGTTGAATCTGTGATACGGCAGGGGGAAGAATGGACGGGCAGACAACGATCCTTCTGGCTGATGACCATGCGGTCTTTCGCAAGGGTTTGCGTCTGCTTCTCGAAGCGGAAGATGACCTTCACATCGTGGGAGAGGCCAGCAGCGGTCAAGAGGCGATCGATTCGGCCCGCACGCTCTCGCCGGATGTGGTGGTTATGGATATCACTATGCCTGGTCTTACTGGGATTGAGGCGACCGCGCACGTTCTCTCGGTTGCGCCCGAAACAAGGGTCATGGCATTGTCTGTCCATGCCGGAAAGCGATTTGTCGAGGATATGCTCCGCGCTGGCGCCGTGGGCTATGTTCTCAAGGATAGTGCACCGGAAGAAGTGGTCGATGGCATCCGCACGGTGGCGCGGGGCCAGGTCTACTTGAGTGCGGCCATCGCTGGGGTCGTGGTTTCGCAGTATGTGAATGTTCTGTCCCAGGCCGATGGGGCTACCAAGCTGACGCCTCGGGAACAGGAAGCGGCCCGTGCATGGAGTGTCTCCTTCGCTCGCTCCGCCTGCGGCGTCAAGCTCGCGCATCGCAAGCCGCAGAGCCAAGTCGGGATCCTCTCCCATCTCGACGGCCGCCGCGACCGCGTCCAGAAGCATCCATCCGGCACGGCTCTCTTGCGTTCTGTTCTCTGTTTCCGTGTGAAGATCACGGATCGAGGAACCCGCAGCCCTTGCTTCCTCGACCTTCTTGCGGGCTGCGATCAGCGTGGGGAGCGTCAC
>CAZKPU010000034.1:774-4820 GCA_964554715.1 uncultured Thermotogae bacterium
GAACGCTTGACTGCGTGCCAGGTCCGCCGGATCGATTCCTCATCGGCCGGAGCGTCGGAGAAGACGTGCGGATGCCGTCGGATCAGCTTCGCCGCCAATCCAGCGATGACATCGTCGATGGTGAAACGCTCTTCCTCCGCGGCGATCTGGCTGTGGAGGAGGACCTGCAAGAGCAGGTCCCCAAGCTCGTCTTCAAGCAGGTCCCACGCTTCGGCATCGATCGCCGCGACCAGTTCATGTGCCTCCTCGACCGCAAAGCGACGGAGCGAGACATGGTCTTGAGCGCGGTCCCACGGACAGCCCTGGTCTCCGCGGAGTTCGGCGACCAATTCGACGAGATCGTCGAAGGACCTACGGGGCATTGCTTCCCGTTTGCACGTCCATCGTGCCGCCACCGATCGGCGCAAGCAGCGAGTCGGCGACCGAGGCAAGCCTCTCGATGTCTTCAGAGCGGTACGAGCCGTATGCCCGCAGCTCGTCAAGCCGCGTCTTCGCCGAAACGGCATCTCCGATCTCGATGTCCATCTCCGCCAGGCGGATCATCGCGTCCTGTCCTGCCGTTGACAACGGCTGTTCTTCACCGGCGATCTGCCGATCCAGCTCGATGACCCGATTGAGGAACGCTCGCTCGGTGCTCACGGTCGGCGCTCTCTGCGCCCCGCGCTCCGCGTACTCACGAGCTGTCTCCAGGTCGCCACGGGCTTCGTACGCAGCGGAGATCCGGGTGTAGGCTTCGAGATCGTCGGCGCTGATGTTCAGGACCGCGCCGTACTGACGGATGGCTCCATCCCAGTCTTCCAGTTCTTCCAGGACGCCGGCCAACTGGAATCTCAACGTGAGATCTTCGGGCAGCAGGGCGACAAGCGAAGAACCGATCTCGGCCTTCAACGAGAGGTCGAACGCATACAGGAACGCATCGCGATAGCTGTCGATCGCCTCAGCTTCTTGCCCCTGCTGCATCAGCGCATCGCCGAGCCCCTTGTGAGCCTCCGAACGATACGGTGATTGACGGATCGCTTCACGGAATGCGTTCTCCGCTTCCAGCGCATCCCCCGCCAGCAGGTAGACGTTCCCCAGCTGAAGCTGCTGCTGGGTTCCCGCCCCACTGGCGCTCAGCGCGCTCTCGTACGCCGACACAGCCTCCTGAGCTAACGCCGTCACCCTCTCTTCGGCCGCAACAACCTCCGGAGAATCGTTGGGCTCTCCGGCGGCAAGCAGTGCATCGCGTTCGGCAACGGCTTTCTCCAAGGACGCGAGAGCGATACTCCCGCGCAGGCTCTGGACGGTCCCCTCCAGCGATTGCAGCCCTTCGGCCGAGCCAATGACCGCGTCGATCAGATCCAGCGTATCCCGCCCCTCATCGAGTCGATCGACGGCGATGTACGCCTCGGCAAGCTTGAGCATCAGCGAGGTGTCTTCCGACCAAAGGTCAAGGGCCAGCTCGTAGTGCGTGATCGCTTGCTGGTAGTCGCCCTTGGCGGCGAAGACATCGCCGAGACCGATCCGCGACGCAACATGCTCGGGGTCGATTGCCAGCACCTGGAGGAATCGGGTCTCCGCTTCGTCCAGCGCTTCGGCGGATTCTTCTTCGAGCAGCAGCTTCCCTAAGCGGAACAACACCTGGACGTCGTCGGGATTGAACGTGAGGATCTTCTCAAGGAACTGCTCGTCTTCAATCCCTTCGCCGAGAACCGTCAGATACGATTC
The DNA here is from genome assembly GCA_964554715.1 of uncultured Thermotogae bacterium. Classification (GTDB taxonomy): domain Bacteria; phylum Bipolaricaulota; class Bipolaricaulia; order UBA7950; family UBA9294; genus RXOA01. Next base: position 2,482 of record CAZKPU010000034.1, read on the forward strand.
CAGCGCCGCTTGGCGGTACTGCTCGATCTCTGTTTCCAGCGTCTCGATCTGTGCCAATTCTTCGTCCGACGGTCCGGATGTGGAGTCGGTGACAAGCAGGATGACATACGCCCCGTCATCCGCCACCACGTCGCTCGGCGTGTTGAGTTCCAATCCGAACGCCACATCGGCCAATGCTTCAGATAGCTCGGATCTCGAAACAAAGCCCAACGAACCGCCTTCGGCCGCGGTCGCTTCATCCGTCGAGTACTCCTGCGCGAGTTCGGTAAAGGGCTCTCCTGCGACAAGACGGCCCCGAAGTTCGTCGGCAAGCGTCTCGTCATCGACCACGATCTGAGAAAGCTCAACCTGCTCCTCGATCGACTGCAACGTTGCCAGATCCTGCTTCGCAAGGTTCATCTTGCTCTCGTAGATCGAGCCGATGTAATAGTCGACGTAGGGATCGTCGGAGAGGTTCTCGTCCCGCAGCCGCTCGAACTCTGCCAGTCCCAGATCCGTGTCTTTCAACTGCAAGAGATAGGCGTTGATCTCGGGGATCGCGATCACGACATCGGCTGCATCAACGGCCTCTTCCACCCAGGCCGCGAAGGTCTCCGCCGTCTGCTCCTCCACGTAATCGGTACGAACGTCGCTCTCTATCTCGGCAAACGACGGCGTCTCATGCTCGCGGCGATCCGTCACCTGGATGATGTGGTATCCGAAGCTGGTCTCGACAACTTCGCTGATTTCACCGGGCTGGAGTGAGAACGCCGCTTCCTCGAACTCCGTCACCATCTCACCGCGACCGAACCATCCAAGGTCTCCGCCGTTGTCCTTGGATCCCTGATCTTCGGAGTATGTCGAAGCCAATTCCGCGAAATCCGCCCCGGCCAACACCTGATCGCGGAGTTGCACCGCGAGATCACGGTCGGAAACAAGGATATGAGCCGCACGGACCTGCTCGGGTTGATCGTAGTCGCTAAGGTTCGCCTCGTAGTACGCCAGAAGCTGCTCTTCGTTCGGCTCGATCACTCCGACAATATCCGCCTGAACCATTTCGTTTCGAATCTGAGTCGAAATCCCATCACGCAGACGCTGCTGGAACTGAACCAACGTGATCCCGAGCGCCCCCTGCACAACGTCGTTCAGCTCGTCGCCGTAGTAGCTCACGTACTGCGCGTACTGCTCTTGGTACGCCTCGTCCACCTGGGACGACGGCGCCGTAATCCCTCGACGCCGTGCCTCATTGTCGAGAACCGCCTGACGCACCAGATCCTGCGTGACCTGCGCCTCGAGTTCCCGCAGATACAGGACGCCGCTGACCCCTTCCAATACGTCGTTGAAGTCCATTCCGATCTGCTGATACAGGTTGCTGTAGTACTCAAGCGTGTTCCGCCATGCGATGTCGAATGCCTCAACGGAGATCTCCGTGCCGTCCACGGTGGCCACGTAGGTCAGCGCACCGGAAGCCGCGTCTCGAGACGATGAACTCGAGAAGAAGCCGGCCTGGTTCAAAGTCACCAAACCCGCACTGATGATGAAGATCCCAACGACGATCCAAATGATCGTCTTCTGATGTCGTTTGAAGAACGTCTGCATGGCGTATCGTCACTCCTTAACTTGGTGGCAACCGGACAACAGTCGTCAGATGGTACCTGCCGTCCGGAAGCGGGACAACCTGCTTCTTGCACCGCCTCCATCCATCAAGGGATCTGCACTCCCTCATCGGGGGCGAAGTTCACGGGGTGCTGCATCTTTACGGTCATCTGGATCGCCGTTCTCTCCTGATCGCCGATTTGAACGTTGGAGAATTCGGGCTCGAAGTACAGATCGGCGCCGCTTGCCGCGAGGTAGCTCCTCGCAATGGCGATCGCCTTGATCGCTTGGTTCACCGCCCGGGGCCCGATCACCTGAAGCTGTGCGAACCCGTCCTGCCGGATCCCGTTCGCAATCGCGCCCGCAGTGGCACTGGGGTTTGAATCGGACGAAACCTTCAGCATGTTGGAGACCTCCCGTTATTTGGCGCTCTCCGTGAACTGTGTCTGACGGATCACATTCACCTTGATCTCGCCCGGATAGCTGAGTTCTTCTTCGATCGCGCGGGCGATGTCGTAGGCCAGCTTCGATGCCACTTCATCGGACGCCCGGTCGGGCTGAACCATCACGCGAACCTCACGCCCGGCCTGCAGAGCGTACGCTTCGTGAACCGCCGGGAACGTTCGGCAAAGATCCTCTAATTCGTGGAGGCGCTGCACATACCGCTCGAACGTTTCCTGCCGTGCTCCCGGCCTCGCGGCCGATAACGTATCGGCCGCCTGCAGAAGGACAGTGCCTTCGCGGACCTCAACTTCGAGAAGGTC
>CAZKPU010000034.1:4830-21298 GCA_964554715.1 uncultured Thermotogae bacterium
TTGAGCGCGAAGTCTTCCGGCGGAACCTGGGATGCCTGCAGAAGGACATCGATCACTCCATCGGGATCGACGTCTTCGTGATGAGCTGCAATCGCATGCACCACGGCCGGCTTCTCGCCGTACCGCTTCGCCAGATCGGCACCGATGACCGCATGAGGGCCGTCCACCTCGTAGTCTACGGCCTTCCCGATGTCGTGAAGGAGCCCGGCCCGCTTGGCGGCGATCGCATCCACGCCCAACTCATCAGCAAGCATCTTGGCGATCCAACTCACTTCGATCGAATGGGCAAGTTGGTTCTGGCCGTAGCTCGTCCGGTACCGCAGCCGGCCGACCAGCGTCGCAAGTTCGGGATGGAGCTCCATTCCCAGCTCAAACGCCGCTTTCTTCCCTTCCTCGTGGATCTGTTCAGCAAGCCGTCCTTTCGCTCGCTGGACTTTCTCCTCGATCTGCGCCGGGTGGATCCGCCCGTCTTCGATGAGCCGCGACAGCGCCATCCGTGCCACTTCTCGCCGCAGCGGATGGAAGCAAGACAGCACGACCATCTCCGGCGTATCATCGACGAGCAGTTCAACCCCGGTCAACGCCTCGAACGTCTTGATGTTCCGTCCTTCTCGCCCGATGATGCGCCCCTTGAAGTCTTCGGAAGGAAGCGGCACCGAACTCACAGCGTTCTCTTCGACGTACTCGGCGGCGTATCGCTGGACCGCCGTCGCAATGATCCTCGCCGCCCGTTGCTGAGCCTCTTCCTTGGCCCGCTGCTCGATCTCTTCGATCTTGCGAGAGAACACCCGTTGCGAGTCAGCTTTGACGAGTTCGAGAAGGCGTGCCTGTGCTTGTTCTTCGGTCCAGCCCGCAACTTGTTCCATTTGCGCTCGAGCCTCAGCAAGGACCTGCATGCCCTCTTCGCGAAGCTTGACGACTTCCTCCTCGTCGTTGCGCAAAGAATCCTCAAGCTGCTCAAGAACCGCCGACCTCTGGCTGAGCCGGTCCTCTCTCCGCAAGATACGTTCTTCCCATCCCGTCAGCTCTTCCTCACGACGCGAGCTTCGCCGCTCGAACTCCTCACGGAGCTCCTGAACTTCCTGTCGGCCTTCAAGCGCTTTCTGTTTCTTGAGCTGCTCCGCTTCTTCCTGGGCTGCGGCGAGAAGCTCCTCTGCCTCCCGTTTTCGGGGGATGCTTCCCAGCAGGAATCCGAGCGCGAACGCAGACAGCGCCCCCACTGCGAATCCAATATATCCAATGATGTTTCCGAACACCTCACATCACATCCTGTGTCGTTCGAACTTCGTGACAAAAGGCATTATACCCGCTTGTCCGCCCACACTCGGAGTGCCGCAATCATGAACGTCAGACTGAACAGGAGACAGAACCCAAGCCCGAGGATCGCTGTGCTCCCCAATTCACGCAACCCAGGCGTTCGAGCAAGCAGCAGACTGCCAAAAACGAGGATCGTCGTCAAAGATGTCACGATGATCGGCACGGCGGTCATGGCTGCGGCGCGCTCAATCGCTCCGTCGGGGGATAGCCTCTGCTCCTCGAGGAATCGGTGAAGGATGTGGATCCCGTTGTCCACTCCGACCCCGATGAGAAGCGGCGAGATCATGATGCTCAAGAAGCTGAACTGGATATCGAGCAGACGCATCCCACCAAGCATCCAGATGTACCCGAGAATCAACGGAGAAGCGGCCAGCATCGCATGCCGTACATTTCGCGTGCTGCGCCACAGGGTAACTACAATCAAGAACAACGCCAACAGCGTCGACACCGTGAAGTCCCGCTTCATGTAGTCTTCGAGTTTCGCGGCAACCAACGGCATCCCGAAGAAGTCGTCGGAGATGGATTGGGCGAAGCTGTTGAATGCAGCAAGGTTCTCGGCGTTGTACGCATCCTCCGACACGCGCGCCTGAACCACGAATCGTCCGTCGCTCAGCATGTACGTCGACCGGATCTGCTCCGGGACGCCCATCAGGATATCTCGCAGCAACGTCTCGACCGAAGGCAAATCCCTCAACTGCTGCAGGTTTTCATCAAGGTCGACAAGAGCGTTCCGCAGGGCAGCGACATCACCACGAACCGCTTCGGCGTTCATGCTCGACAGCTCTCGCCGCACATCGAACAGCTGTTCCTGAACCTGCCGCGTATCCTCGGCCAAGCTCGGATATCCGGCAACGCCTGTCACCAACTGAACAAGGCTGAACTGCGCAATCAGTTGCTCCGCCACGGCGATGGTCTCTTCCCGGCTCTCGATGCTGCGATCGATCAGCTCCAGTTGAGACACAAACTCGCCGATATCGAGTTCTTTCAACAGCTGCTGCTGCTCGGCAAGGTTTGTCGGCAGCAGGTCCTGTGCCGATGTCACGGCAAGGACCAGCTCGTGCTCCTTCAACGCTGCGACGATCTCCGACAGCTGCCGCTCGGAGTCGGCGTAGAACGTGAACCCGATCCCCAATGCCATGTTCGTCGAGGCGCCGAACTCGGCAACCAGCTCATCGGCAACCGCTTGGCTGGATTCCATCGGGACAAGATCAGTGCTGGTAAACTCGAACTCCGTTCTTACAGCTTGAAACAACACGAAGAACGTCGCCACAATGACGATCACCGCAACAGCATGTGCCTTCCCCGTGATCAACCGGAAGATCGGTTGAAGGCGAGCCGCTCGGCTGGCAATGCCGAGCCGGTGCCGCGAGTGGAACAGGTAGTTCGACAACGTGATCAGCGACGGCAGGAGGAAGATGGTGACCAGGAACGCCGCGATAATCCCTACAGCACTGATCGCCCCCATCTCTAACAGGGCTCTCGACTTGGCCGTAAGGAGGCCGACGAACACAAGCGCTGTTGTCGTTGCGGCGACAAGCGATGCTTTCCCTTTCTGGATGACCGCGGTTCGTAGCGCATGGTTCAGCGACTTGCCCTTGCCCCGCTCTTCCGCATATCGCGCGATCATGTGGATGCCGTAGTCGATCCCCATCCCCAGCACAAGCGCCGGAAGGAACGTGGTCACCATGTTGAACCCGCCCATCGCCAGTTTCGCCCAACTCATGGTCAGCACAACGCTCAGCAACAGCGGAATCACGGCGATGATGCTGTAGTAGATCGATCCGAAGGCAACAAGGAAGATCGCCAGGACGCCGACTGCGGAGATGACGGTGGTGAGGAACATGTCGTCATAGATCACCGCGATCGTTGACGAGTTGTATACATAGTTGCCGGTCAGACCGTAGCTCAGCCCTCTTGATTCGAGGTCGAGGCCGTCGAGCGTCTCCCGGGAGAGCTCCGTCACCAGATCACAGTAGTCTGCGCCGCGTGCGGAGGGATAGCGAGGCCTTAGCGTCATCAGGAGGTGCGAGGCGTCACCGGAGAGCATCACCGTCGCTTCGCGACTCACCCCTTCCACCGTCGGCGTGAAGATCTCCGTCAGGGATTTCACCGCCACTGTCACATCGGGGAACTGATCGACACTCTCGAAGGCGACCAGCGTTGCATCGTTGAGGGATGCGAAATCCGACAGCACTCCGCCGGCCAGCTCGAGCTGGGGCGAAACGGTCCCCGCACTGAAGTCGCCCGCCAACAGGTCATCGATCGCGTCACGGACCAGGCGGTACGCCCCGGCCAGATCCTCAACCCCCTCGGGGACCTCGACAGCATACGGATCCTCGACGGCTCCGCGAGCCAAGTCGACGCTTCCGCTGATCGACGCCAGCCTCTCGGGACTCAGCGTGAACAAGAACAGATATTGGTCCGGGATGTCCAGCGAAAGCGACAGCTTGTAGGTGACTTCCGTAAACTCTTCTTCCTGCTCGAACACCGCAGCGATTTCGTCGGCTGCATCGGTCAGGAGATGCTCGCGGAAGCCGTAGATTTCACCTTGGAGCCGCTCCAATCGTGCTTGCTCACCCGCGGCAAGCACCTCCCCCTCGCTCAGCCTGCGCTCGAGTTCCTCAACCTCCGCCTGAGCGCTTCCGATCGACGGTTCGGATTCATAGGCTGCAGGCTCGATCCGAAGCAGGATTGCCACGTAGTTGGTCTGCGAGAGAACGTCCTGATTGTCCATGTACTCCTGAATCAGAGGGTCGTTTCTCGGAAGCAAGTCAAGGAAGGAACTCCGCACGGGGACATCAAGGATGTAGTACGTACAGCCGGCGGCGATGAGCGCCATGACAATGACAACCCACCATGCGTAGTACCGACCGATCCGATAAACCAGATTCAGTGCGCGATCGATGAATGATGGCATGGTTTAGGCCACAAGCCGATCAGTCGGCGCCTTCACCAGGACTGGAGACCTCGATGTCGTAACCGATCAGCTTGGCAGTCAGTCGAACGTTCTGCCCCCCCTTCCCGATCGCTAGCGACAGCTCATCGTCGGGAACCAGAACGTTGGCTTTGTGCTCCTCCTCATTCAACTCGACGGACAGCACGGATGCCGGCTCAAGGCTGTTTTTCAGAAGCTGAACCGTATCATCGCTCCAGCGAAGCAGATCGATCCGTTCGCCGGAGAGCTCCCGCGTGACCATGCGCACCCTCGCACCGCCGGCTCCGACACAGGTTCCGACGGGGTCGACATTGGGATCGAGCGACTCGATCGCCACTTTGCTGCGACGGCCCGGCTCGCGGGCGATCCGCTTGACGACCAGCGTTCCATCCTCGATCTCCGGAACTTCCAAGCTAAGCAACTGATGAACAAACTCTCGGTGTCCACGGGAGACGACGATGCGCGGGTCGCCTTGGGTCTCCTCAACTTTCATAAGGTAGGCCCGCAGCCGTTGTCCGGCGTGATATCGTTCGCCGGGAATCCTTTCCGAGTCGGGCATCACCGCTTCGGCTTCTCCAAGATTGACCCAGACATCCTTGCCTTCGAACCGGTGAATCGACCCCGTGATGATCTCACCCACGCGGTTGATATAGAGGTTGTAGATGATCTCCCGGCGACGCTGTGTGATTTCCTGCCGGATCGTCTCTTCCGCCCGCTTGGTGGCGATCCTTCCGAACCGTGCCAGGTCGATGCGGTTCCCGTTGATGGTGATGTCGCCGGAGTGCTGGTCGATCTCAACTTCGACATCATCCTCGGTTTGATACTCTTCTTGGTACGCTGCAGCCAGCCCTCGACGAATGGCTTCGTAGAGATCCTCGCGGGGGATCCCTTTCTCCTTCGCCATCTCCTCCAGCGCTTCGATGAACTCGATGTTCATGGTTCTAGCATAGCTCCCGGCTGCCGTCCCTCAAAACGCAAGAGGCAGCTTCTCCGTCGATGCTCGCTTCTCGTACCTTCCGCACTTCATCCGGCAAAAAATGCAGTTCTCCGCCCAGCCTGTGCGAGCGGCGAACTGCCGACAATCTTTCCAGTCCTAGGCATTCAACGTATTATACGGCAGCGTTCAAGAACCGACAACTGAGACGTGAAGGGGAACATGAACGAGAACAGGCGGACGTTTGAGGTAGATGAGACAGCAGACGGGATACGGCTTGATCGGTTTCTTTCCGATGTTGTTCCCGAACGGTCAAGGACTGAACTGAAGAGGCTTGTGATCTCCGCCCAGGTCGAGATCAACGGCTCCGCCGAAATCAGACCGTCACACCGGGTTCGGCCTGGCGACACGGTTTGTGTCACGCTTCCGGAAACCGACGAAGCCACGCTGACCCCGCAACCCCTGCCGATCCCGGTTCTGTACGAAGATGACGATCTTCTTGTTATCGACAAGCCGATCGGTCTCGTGGTGCACCCCGGGACGGGAACGACGGAGACAACGCTTGTGGAGGCCTTGTTGGTCGATCGCACGTTGCCCGCATCCGATGACCCGGCCCGGCCGGGGATCGTTCACCGGCTCGACAAGGAGACAAGCGGTGTGCTCGTTGTGGCAAAGACGGCACACGCACTGGAAGCGTTGCAGCAGCAGTTTGCCGAACGGACCGTCATCAAGCATTACATCGCCGTTGTCCGTGGAGTCATTTCCGAAGACGAAGGGTTGATCGATGCGCCGATCGGACGCGATGTCCGCTTGCGTCGGAGGATGTCGGTCCAGCCATCCGGTCGCCCGGCTGTTACGCGCTTCCGTGTGCTGGATCGAGCCGGCGACCGAACCCTGCTCTTGGTTGCGCTCGACACCGGCCGCACACATCAGATCCGTGTCCACATGCGTTACATCGGGCATCCGGTTTGCGGCGATGCCATCTACGGCTCCGACGCCAAGCGGGAAGAGCGTCTCCTGCTGCATGCGTGGCGGTTGCAGATCGTGCACCCGTCTTCCGCCAACCCGGAACCCCGCCGTTTCGAAGCGGCGATTCCCGTAGCGTTCCCTACGTATCCGTACGACGAGATCCCGTGGCCCGAAGCTGCAGGGCGCTTCTAGCATAGTCGAACGTGGCGAAACACGTGAGGGCGATCGCCGCGTAGAGGACATAGAGCGCCACCTCTCGTCCAAACGGCCACCAGGGTTGAATGCGGCCGAATGCCGACAAGAAGGTGAGGAACGCCGCCGCTTTCCCGGGGATGCGCGCCGCCTGCACGAGCCCCGCGTCGATCCGCAAGAACAGTGCACCGACGCCGATAAGCACCTGAGGAACCGCGAACAACACGAGCGTCCACAGAGGCAGACGGCCCATCATGACGAGCGTGCTGAACAACGCCAGGTACGCCGCCTTGTCCACAAGCGGATCGAGCGCCTTGCCCCATGTGGTGACCTCGTGCCTCGCCCGAGCCGCCATGCCATCAAGCACGTCTCCGGCGCTCGCGATCACGAACAACCCCGCACTCCATCCATCCCGGCCGATGATGAGCATCCAGATGCACGGAATCAAAAACACGGCGCGACCAAGGGTGATCCAGTTGGCAAGGGTCATGTTATTTGTGATGGTAGAGTGGGTACGCCCTCTCGGCAACCCCTCCCTTGATGGACAGATTCCGTGCCAATCGCTATAATCCGCCCGCTTTCGGGCTTTTCATGACTGCCGAAGGAGGGAGATGGGATGATGAAGAGGCGTGTGTTGATCATGGGGGCTGCCGGCCGGGACTTCCACAACTTCAATGTGGCGTTCCGAGATAACCCCAACTACGAAGTGGTCGCATTCACCGCGGCACAGATTCCGGACATCGACGGACGGATGTACCCCGCCGAGCTTGCCGGGAGTCAGTACCCAAACGGAATTCCGATCGAGTCCGAGGGCAACCTTGAGAAGCTCATCCAAGAGAAGAATATCGACCTGGTTGTGTTCGCGTACAGCGACGTCACCAACCAGCTTGTGATGGAGCGCTCTTCGCTGGTCAACGCCGCTGGGGCCGACTTCATGTTGATGGGAACCGCTCAGACGATGATCAAGTCGGTCAAGCCGCTGATCTCGATCACGGCAACCCGCACCGGATCGGGGAAGAGCCAGACGACTCGACGTGTCACCGAGATCCTTCGAAACAAGGGGAAGAAGCTGGCCGTCATCCGGCATCCGATGCCCTACGGGAATCTGGTCGAGCAGGAAGTTCAGCGGTTCGAAACCTATGACGACCTCGATCGCCACAAGTGCACGATCGAAGAGAGGGAAGAGTACGAGCCGCACATCGACAACGGAACGATCGTCTACGCCGGTGTCGACTACGAGAAGATCCTTCGCGCTGCGGAAGCCGAAGCGGACATCATCATTTGGGACGGCGGGAACAACGACTTCTCATTCTATGCCCCCGATCTGTCCATCGTAGTCGTCGATCCGCACCGTGCGGGGCACGAGCTTCTCTACTACCCGAGCGCGGTCAACGTCCGGGCCGCGGACGTTGTCGTCATCAACAAGGTCGATACTGCGTCTCTCGATGACATCCGTTTCCTGCGCGAGAACGTCACGGAGCTGAACCCGACGGCAACGATCATCGAAGCTGCGTCTCCGATTACGGTTGACAACCCTGACGTGATCCGCGGCAAGCAAGTCCTCGTCATCGAAGACGGGCCGACGCTTACCCACGGCGAGATGCGGTTCGGGGCAGGTACGATCGCTGCTCAGCGTTGCGGAGCGGCTCACATCATCGATCCCCGTCCGTACACCGTGGAGTCGATCTCCGAGACGTACCGTCGCTATCCGAAGATCGGACAGCTACTGCCTGCGATGGGCTACGGCGACAAGCAGGTCAAAGACCTGCAAGAGACGGTGAACCGGGTTGAGTGTGACGCCGTGGTCATCGGAACGCCGATCGATCTGACCCGGCTGTTGACGTTCAACGTACCGGCAACCCGAGTCCGCTATGAGCTTCAAGAGATCGGAGAACCAACGCTGGACGAAGTCCTCGAGAAGTTCTAGGTCGGGGAGTTCTCCGTCGTCAACGGATGACCCTCGGATGAGCCGTCTGGCTCATTCGAGGGTTTCTCTTCTTATCGCCTCGTTTGGAGGGCAAAGATCACGGTCCACACAGCGCCGAATCCGGCCCCGATCGCCAGGCCGAACCATGGATCGGAGAAAGCGAACCCGATGCCGATGCCCACGACCACACCCAGCGGGATCAGCCGCAATCCGTGATACAGCATCCTCCGGTGCAACGGCTTTCGACTCTCGCGATCACGCGTCATCGGCAAGGACCTCAAGAAACGCAACTACAACCCTTGGATCGAACTGTGTTCCTGCGTGGCGTCGGAGTTCCTCGCACGCCTCGGCACAGCTGATGGCGCGGTGGTACGGACGGTCGGTCGTCATCGCATCAAAGGAGTCAACCACCGCGATCACCCTTGCGCCCAGCGGGATCTCCTCTCCCTTCAACCCCTGGGGGTACCCGGTGCCATCGAACCTCTCGTGATGCGCAGCAACCATCCCGGCGGCGCCGCGCAGTGATTCCGTTTGCGAGATCATCTCACGTCCGTGTAGGGGATGCTTCTGCATCTGTTGCTGCTCGTCAACATCGAGCGCGCCGGGCTTGTTGAGGATTTCCAACGGGACTCGAACCTTCCCGATGTCGTGGAGGTACGCCGCGTTGGACAGCGCCGTAAGATCATCATCGCTCATGCGAAGCCGCTCGCCGGTGCGCAGCGACAAGCCTTCGATGCGGCGACAATGACCTTCGGTATCCGCGTCCTTCTCCTCGACCGACCTCGCCAGCGCCATCATCTCTTGGATCTCGTCGCGCATCATGTGGTAACTCGGCGGCGATGCGACCAACAGCAGCGAAGCCGCTTCGACAACACGGAAATACGCCCGCTCCGGAAGTCCGCGATGGTAGATGTAGTCGCCGGGCAGCAGATCGACCTCGCTGCCGTCTCCGTTGCGCAGCAACAGACGGCCAGCAAGCAGATAGAGGAATTCAAACCCCTCCCACTCGCTGGCCTCATCCAGGTAGAACATCTTGCCAGCCTCGATCTGCTGGCGAATGACCTCAATCGATCCCCGCCGCGCAAGCAGCTCGATCGTTGTTGATTTCTTACCCGTCGTCTCTCTGTGTTCTCCGCCTTGCCCGATGTGCAACCCGTCTCTCACCCTAGAACCTCCGACCGGGCCAGTGCAACGTACTACGTCATTCCGCCTGGCACATGGATGGGTGAGGATAGGGTGTTGACCGTCAGATCGTCCGCCGCAAACACCGGTGAGTTGACTCTGGCCATTCCACCGGGAACGTGAATCGGTGAACTCAGAGTGCGCATCCCTCCAGGAACATGGATCGGCGATGCGGAGACTGCGGCGCTGATCGACACGAAAAGCGATACTGCCAATGTCACAATCAGCAGAGCTTTGAAGATCCTCTTCATGGCATCCTCCTCTTTGACGTGCGAAGTAACAGGATTCTGCCTTGCTGACCGCTTGCCTAGACAGTTCCTCCGCAAAGCAGCCAAATCCTCATCCCTTCTGCACCTATCCTCTTGCCTTGAAGGGTAGCTGCTGCACCAAACCACTTCAAGCACCTCCATCGTGGGCTCGCTGCCGATAGTGTTCGGGCAACCGCTCTTCTTGCCTACCCCACGGCTTGCGGTACGAGTTTCAAGCAGCGTTGTGAAGATTCGATCGCATCGCTACAATCACCGCAAATCGCGAAGCCAGAAAGTGACTCTAAACGCCAATTTAGGAGGCATCCCCATGCCAGCAGCAAGGCAGGATCAGATGAAGACAATCGATGGGAACACCGCCGCGGCCCACGTTGCTTACGCATTCAGCGACGTCGCAGCGATCTACCCCATTACCCCCAGCTCGCCGATGGGTGAGGTGGCGGACAGCTGGGCGGCGCACGGCAGGAAGAACCTGTTCGGCCAGCCGCTTCAGGTTACGGAAATGCAGTCGGAGGCAGGTGCGGCGGGCGCTGTCCACGGCTCTCTCGCAGCGGGTGCTCTGACGACCACCTTCACAGCATCCCAGGGACTCCTTTTGATGATCCCGAACATGTACAAGATTTCCGGTGAACTGCTGCCCGGCGTGTTTCACGTTTCGGCAAGGGCTGTTGCCGGGCACGCGCTGTCGATCTTCGGGGATCACTCCGATGTGATGGCAACGCGACAGACGGGGTTTGCGCAGCTCGCCTCGGCCCTCACACGAGATCTCCAAGGTGCACGTGGTCGCATACGAGGACATGGCGAAGATCGTTCCTTGGGACGCGGTGGAGACGTTCCGCAAGCGGGCGATGAACCCCGAGCATCCTCATCTGCGGGGCACGGCGCAGAACCCGGACATCTACTTCCAGAACCGAGAGGCCGCCAACCGCTACTACCTTGCCACCCCCGCAATCGTTGCCGAAACGATGAAACAGGTCTCGGAGCTGACAGGACGCACGTACAACCTGTTTGACTATGTGGGCGCTCCCGATGCCGATCGCGTGCTGATTCTGATGGGCTCGGCAAGCGATGTCTCGGAAGAGACGGTCAACTATCTGGTTTCGCAAGGCGAGAAGGTCGGCCTGCTCAAGGTCCGCCTCTACCGGCCCTGGTCTTCGGAGCACTTCCTGCAGGCGCTGCCGAAAACCGCCCGCAAGATTGCCGTGCTCGATCGCACCAAGGAACCGGGCAGCCTCGGCGAACCGCTGTACCAAGACGTATGCACCGTGTTCCAGGAGCGGGGAGAGACACCGTTGATCGTCGGCGGCCGCTACGGGTTGGGATCGAAGGACTTCACTCCCGCGATGGTTCATGCCGCGTTCAACAACCTGAACCTGGATCAGCCGAAGAACCATTTCACGGTGGGCATCGAAGACGACGTCACCCATCTGTCGCTTCCGCTCAAGGAAGAGATCGACGTCGCCCCGGAAGGGACCATCCAGTGCAAGTTCTGGGGACTCGGTTCCGATGGGACCGTCGGTGCCAACAAGAACGCCATCAAGATTATCGGTGACAACACCGATCTGTACGCGCAAGGCTATTTCGCCTACGACTCCAAGAAGTCCGGCGGAATCACCGTGTCACATCTGCGGTTCGGCAAGAGTCCGATCCAATCGCCGTACCTGGTGCAGAACGCCGATTACGTCGCTTGTCACAATCCGGCGTATGTCGAGAAGTACGATCTTCTCGCCGGCATCAAGAACGGCGGAGCGTTCGTGCTGAACTGCCCGTGGTCGCATGATGAGCTATCGGACAAGCTTCCCGCCTCGCTCAAGCGGACGATCGCCGAGAAGAACCTCAAGTTCTACACAATCGATGCGGTGAAGATCGCCGGTGACGTCGGTCTCGGCGGGCGGATCAACATGATCATGCAGACCGCGTTCTTCAAGATCGCGGGTGTCCTGCCGGTCGACGACGCGGTGGCTCGGCTGAAGGAAGCGATCCAGAAGACCTACGGCCGCAAGGGCGAGAAGATCGTGCAAATGAACAACGCCGGCGTTGACGCCGCGTTGGAGAACATTGTCGCCGTCGATGTGCCGGCCGAATGGAAGGACGCCACCGGTGGTGGTGAGAAGCTGGAACAGCCGCAGTGGGTCCTCGACGTAATGCGTCCGATGACACTACAGGACGGCGACCACCTTCCGGTGAGTGCGTTCGCCTCGGAACTCGATGGCACCTACCAGTGGACGGGCCCTGATGGCTCGTTCCCGGTAGCCACGACGCAGTACGAGAAGCGCGGCGTGGCGATCAGCGTCCCGGAGTGGATCCCCGAGAACTGTATCCAGTGCAACCAGTGCGCGTTTGTGTGTCCGCACGCAACAATCCGTCCGTTCCTCGTTACCGAGGAAGAGAAGGCCGCTGCACCGGAGGGGTTCGACACGCTTCCGGCGATGGGCCCGGGCATGGAGAACTACGGGTTCCGGATCCAGATCGATCCGCTTGACTGCGTCGGCTGCGGCAACTGCGCCGACATCTGCCCGGGCAAGAAGGGTGAAAAGGCCCTCGTGATGAGGCCTTTGGATACCCAGCTCGCCGAACAGCCACGCTATGACTATGCACTGACGCTTCCGGTTCGTGACGATGTCGTCAATCCGGCAACCGTCAAGGGCAGTCAGTTCCGGCAGCCGCTGTTCGAGTACTCCGGCGCCTGCCCTGGCTGCGGGGAGACGCCGTACGTGAAACTGGCGACGCAGATCGCCGGCGATCGGATGCTGATCGCCAACGCCACCGGTTGCTCTTCGATCTACGGCGGATCCGCTCCCGCGGTGCCATACTGCACCAACAAGGACGGCCACGGACCCGCATGGGCCAACTCGTTGTTTGAAGACAACGCAGAGTATGGATTCGGGATGCGCCTTGCGCTCGCCGCACGCCGCGATCGGCTCACCGGACTCATCCGGGAAGCGCTCGAGGCCGGAGCCAGCGGGGATCTTGCCGCTGCGATGAACGGTTGGCTCGCCGGAAAAGACGATGCCGAGGCATCGCGCGAAGCCGGGGATCGCCTGGCGGCCCTGCTCGCCGGCACCAGTGACGAGAGGTTGAAGCAAATCCTCGCCATGCGCGACCTGTTCACCAAGAAGTCTGTATGGATCCTGGGCGGAGACGGCTGGGCGTATGACATCGGCTACGGCGGCCTCGACCACGTAGCGGCGATGAACCGCGACGTCAACGTCCTCGTCATGGACACCGAGGTCTACTCCAACACCGGTGGACAGTCCTCGAAGGCAACGCCGACCGGCTCGGTGGCCAAGTTCGCCGCATCGGGCAAGAAGACGAAGAAAAAGGACCTCGGCCGGATGCTGATGACCTACGGCTACGTCTACGTCGCATCGGTGGCGATGGGTGCCAACAAGAACCAGTGCCTGAAGGCGTTCTTGGAAGCCGAGAGCTACCCCGGTCCCAGCGTCATCATCGCCTACGCCCCGTGCATCAACCAGGGGCTGAAGAAGGGGATGGGCAAGTCCCAGGAAGAAGAGAAGCTCGCCGTCGAGTGCGGATACTGGCCGCTTTTCCGCTTCGACCCTCGCCTCGCTGAGCAGGGCAAGAACCCGTTCCAGCTGGACATGAAGGAGCCCACCGGCAACTTCCATGACTTCCTCATGGGTGAAGTCCGCTATTCCAGCTTGGTTCAGAGCTTCCCCGAGGAAGCCGCAAGGCTTCACGCGCAGCTCGAGACCGAGTACATGGAGCGCTACCAGACCTACAAGAAGATGGCCGAAGGCTAAGCCTACCGTCGGTCATCAGGACGGACATACACACGAAGGGAGCGGCTCCGCCGCTCCCTTTCTCTTTGCCGTGTAAGTGGGGTCAGAGCTTTATTCTCGAATCCGACGTACACGGACCTTGCCCGATGACGCAGCAACCGCCATTCCGCCACGTCTCACGTATACGGTAACTCGTTCACAAACAATCTCATACGCTGCACTCGACTTGCTACCCATCTCTTGTCTGCACAGCTACGAGATCCCTACAATGCATCACATGCCAGTTTGGTCACCGGCTCGCGCAGCGAGCGCAGGCCAAGGGATTGCTAGCAAAGGAGGCAAGATGTCTGATGACTTCAAGTATTGGACCCATGGAGTGGCCGTACAGGTGGAGTATCCCAGCAATCTGAAGAGCATCCGGCGAGCCGGGTGGGGAACGGACATTGTGCAAGCACAAGGAACCGAAAACTGGTTCCACTTCGCCATCCCCACTCCCACAAGACTGGACGACGACAATGTCGATCAGCAAGGGCTGTATCTCCTGGCGAAGATCGACAACAAGGCGACGATCGACGAGATGAGCTGTCATCGAGCAGGAGAAGGGCGCCTCAAGGAGTGGAACGTCAGTTACTCCGCAACGACGATCGGTGCAGACACCTATTTCGACATCCCCAATCAGAAGTGCACAAAGCCGCTTGTCCTGTGCATCCACGTGAAGTTCGACGGACCAGGCGATGGTATGGTCACATTTTACGGAGCCGGTGGAAACTTCGAGGAACATACGTAGACGGAAGGCATCACACAAGCCGTAGGCGCACGCCGCGTTCGCAAGAGCTGGTGACTAACTGGTAAAACATGTCCGCTCGACGTGCAAGCTCTTGCCACACTTCTCCTTAGGACGTTCTCCCAAGCCGCCCGGACAGCTCGAAGCCCCACCGGCGGGCACTCCGTGATCACCTAGAAGATGACCGAAGGCTAAGCCTACCGTCGGTCATCAGGACATACACACGAAGGGAGCGGCCCCGCCGCTCCCTTTCTCTTTGCCGTAGGAGCGCCATCCAAGCGGAGAGCCGTGCTCAGTGAATGAGAACCTGGATACGATTCGATGCATTCCGTTCATCGTAGCCTGACCTCCGCGTCAGGCAGCATCGACATCTCCGTTTCTCGTTCAGCACGCATTTGGATCTGTCATTCAGTTCCGGATGGAAGGTGTTGCACGTCTCACGACATCTCCGATATCATCGTTGTTGTTCCTGTTGTTCGGATGATCTTCCCCGAGCATAGATGAACAGGAATCGGCGGGCCGACACCCCGTCTCGAAAGGAGAAGAGCGAACGTGAGCCTGGCCATCAGCTAACACGGACCGAAAACCGTTCAACCAGGCGCATAACGTTCTTCCCTGATGTTGCTTGCTTCTTCCACTGCCGCATATCCTGTTGCGCCGGTCGAACACCTTATAAGTCGATCGATTCCCTGAATCGCCGATCATCCATGCAGCTTGTCGCGCCACCGACGGAAGCCGCGGCGCGGTCACGGAATGTGAAAAGGAATCTGATGAAACTGATGCAACGACCCTACCAAGGCGAAGATGACTACTGGGCCATCCGTCGCTTCTTGCGGGACCTGTACGTGCGACACGGATACCGAGAGATGGCATGGCCGGTGGCGCGCTTAGACTACTGGCGCTGCCACTGTGTGGCCAACCTGGACAAAGGGAACATCGAAGACGGGATCTTCATCTGGGAGGACGAGTGCCGTCGCATCGTCGCCGTCCTCAACCGTGAGGACCCGGGCCAAGTGTTCTTCCAGGTCGATCCCCGGCAGCGAACGCCGGAGCTCGAAGCGAGGTTGCTCGACGTGGCCGAGACGCATCTGACCACCATCGGAACGAGGTCCGGACGCAAGGCGCTCGCCGTGTGGGTGACCGATGGAGATGTCTTGCGTGAAGAGCTGCTTACTCGGCACGGCTACGAGCGACAGGAGGGCTGGCAGCACTACGATCGGTATCGTGACCTTGCTCTCCCCATCCCCGATGTGCAGGCGCCCGACGGATACACGATCCGCTCGCTGAAGCTGGAGGAGATCCCGTCGAGGAGCTGGGCGTCATGGCGGGCGTTTCACCCCGACGAGCCCGACACCGACTACCAGGGCCCCGATTGGTATCGGAACATCCTGACCACGCCGCTCTACCGGCGTGATCTCGATCTGGTGGCGATCGCAGAAGATGGATCTGTGGCAGCCTTCTGCACCATCTGGTACGACGACGTCACCCGATCCGGTTACTACGAACCCGTCGGCACCGTTCCCGAACACCAGCGGCACGGCTTGGCAACGGCACTGCTGTATGAAGGGATGCGCCGCCTGCGCGAACGCGGCGCCGTTCAAGCTTGCCTCGGTGGCGGCGGAGCATCCAACCCGGCTGCCGAGGGTGTCTACGAAAGCGTGTTCGGCAACGACCGCGACAGCGTCACCGGATGGCTCAAGTACTTCGACGAGCCGGAGGCGTAGCAGAGCAGACCGTCGATGTCAGTTCCAAACTCTAGGAATCTTTGAGGGAGCGGCTCCCGCCGCTCCCTCTCTCTACCATATAAGCAAATCTGCCTCCGACCCTCAATGGGGTCAGGTCTTCATTCTTGGCATCTCTCCTTCCTGACTCGCCTGGAAATAGCACATACCAAGAATGAAGACCTGACCCCAATCGCTCCATGGCTCCACGAAGTGGCGCCTAATCCTGGAGGTGATGGAAGAGAGCTTCCAGGTTCTCGCGGGCGACGCCGTCAATCGGATTCTTGATCTGGTTCCTGATGGCCTCGTCTCTCGTGAGAGCGGCACCGAGCCGCATCATCGCCTTGTGCATCCCACCCAGCGTGGCGAAGTCGAACCGGCCGGCGAGCGGGAAGACGGCCACCTGATCCTTCATCTTTGCCGGCAACGCTTTGTCGATCCATTCCTTCACTGGTTCTGCCGCCGGGTCGGCTCCCGAGGTTGTGAAGAGGACGACGT
>CAZKPU010000035.1:0-4798 GCA_964554715.1 uncultured Thermotogae bacterium
CTCGAAGTCGAAGCGGGTGCCGGCGTCCCACTCCTTGCGTTGGTTGCCAAAGGCCGGAAACCCGCCGGCCTGCCGGAGCACGGCGGCCAACTGCAACAGGTTCCAGGTCATGAAGGTCGTGTTGCGGTTGGTGAAGTCGTTCTCGACGCCGGCCCGGGTGCCGTCCTCGAGCAGGTCGCCGTAACTGGGTCCCGGGCCAGCCTCGCCGATCCATCCGGCGTCAGCCTGCGGCGGGATGCTGTAGCCGATGTGCTGCAGGCTGTACAGGACGTTGGACGCGCAGTGTTTGATGCCGTCCTCGTTCCCGGTGATCAGGCAGCCACCGACCCGCCCGTAGTACAGCCACTGGCCCTTGTCGTTGAGCTCGCCCGAATGGGCATAGAGCCGCTCGATGATCTTCTTGTCTGCTGCGGGAAACGCGAAGCGGGCCAATTCGCCGATCGATGCCCATGTCCACTCCGAACTGGCAAGTGCTTGGGGCTTGCCGGAGGCGTGAATGCAGTGGAAGACATGGAGGGTCATCCGGAAGTGCGTGTAGGCGTGATCAACGTTCATAAACGGGGAGATCCCGGTGACGCCGATCGCAAGCTCTTCCGTGAGCTCCCGCGCCAGCGCCTCCGTCAGACTCTCGCCGGGTTCGACGTGTCCGCCGGGGAACTCCCACATCCCTCCGAGCATGTCGGTCGAGTGCCTCTTGGAGATGAGAATCCGCGAGTCCGGTTTGTACGGCCGGCCGCTCCAGATGATGCCGGCGACGATGTCTCGATGAGGAGTTGCCTTTCGTGGGGTGCGGGTCGGGTAGGCTGCTTCCGCTCCGGCAGCATGAGCAGAGCAGACTGTGGAGATCGGACATAAGCCGCAGTCGGGCTTGCCGGGCGAGCAGATCAGGGAGCCAAGGTCCATCAGCGCCTGGTTGAAATCGCCAGCACGGCCTGGTGGAAGCAGGGATACGGCGGCGGACTCCAGCTTGCGGCGGGTCTCCGGTCGGCCGGTTGGTCCGGCGATGGAGAACAGACGTGCAAGGACACGCATCGTGTTGCCGTCGAGGACCGGCACATCGCGCCCGAAGGCGATCGAGGCGACGGCGGCGGCCGTGTACGGCCCGATCCCAGGCAGACGCTGCAGTCCGTCAACGGTGGACGGAAGCGTCCCTTGCTCGTGCCTGACGAGCTGGATCGCCGTGGCATGAAGCCCGTGAGCGCGACGGTAGTACCCCAGTCCCTCCCAGGCCTTGAGAACCGCGTCGCGCGTCGCCGCGGCAAGAGAAGCCATGTCCGGAAAGCGCTGCAAGAACGCCGGGTAGTAGCGGATCACCGTCTCCACCCGTGTCTGCTGAAGCATGAACTCCGAGACGAGAACGGCGTACGGATCTGTTGTGCGCCGCCAGGGAAGATCGCGGCCTTCCGTCTCGTACCAGCTGAGAAGGTTCGAGTGTGCCGCTTGGATCATGTGCTGCGTTGCGGTTGGGTTGTCGCTCATGGATCGGACCCCGCGGCAAACGATGAGAGAAGCGGCGACCGCTGCCGACGGACGCCGCTTCGACGGTGTTTGCGTTCCGTTTGGTTACGATCGATCTCGGGTCAGGAGAGCCATGTAATCTCCGATCGACGACACGGACTCCAGCTCGAGCGTCGTGCGGACAACGTCATCCAGTCGGCGATCGCTCAGAGCGTGTCCTGCGTTGGCTCGGAACTTGTCGATCAGTTCCTCGTCGGAAAGCGGACGCTCAGCTCTCCCCTTGGCGTGATCCTCCAGCTTGGTGAACTGCCGCCCGTCTTCGGTGGTGATCGTGACGATCGCTCTCTTCACCTTCGGGAACAGCGAGTCGATCTCCGCGTCCGCGATCACTTCGATCTTCGGAAGCAGGCTCCACACGAACGGATCGGCCAGCGCTGCCGTCTCGAAGTCGCTCGGAAGGACGTTCCCCTTTGCGACGGCAACGGCGATGCAGTACGGCAGAGAATGATCCGCGGTTTCCTTGGTTCGCGGCTCGTACTTGCTCGGATCGGACAGGATGTCCGCACCGCGGGTCGTTGTCTTTACAAGAACGTGGCTGACTTGTTCGGGGCGGATCTGGTTCTCGGCCATCGCCTCAAGTGCGGCGGTGATCGGCTGATGGGTGAGCGCTTCCGTCGGGAACGCCTTGTATCCGCATTCGGTGATCAGGAACTTGGAACCGAGTCCGTTGAGGATCTTGTCTGCATCCCACCGGACGTTGGAGACGACCTCGAACACGCCCTCCTTGCCCTCGAAGAGTTCGACTGGTCCGCTGTAGCCCGTCCGGGCGAGCAGCGCCGCACGCACGCCGGCTTCGGTGGCCATCGGGTCGGCGGTGTTCTTCATGTTGGTGAGATGACCGGCAACGACCCCACCGAGGGTGAAGTGACTTGATCCGCTGATCCCGCATGCAGCGACCATCTCGTCTTCCGACAGGCCGAGCATGCGGCCGGCGACAAGCGGGCTGACGAACTGCGTCAAGCTGGCGTGATGCCAACCGACCTCGCGGACTCCGGGGTCGGCGGCAAGGCACAGGCGCATCTCGAGTTCGTACGCAATGAGAATCCCGACCAAGAGATCCGTGCCCGAAAGGCCCGATGCTTCTGCCGTAGCGAGCGCCGCAGGAAGGATGTCCGACGGATGCGAGGGGTCTTGCTTCCAGTAGATGTCGTTGTAGTCCATGGCGCGTACGAGCAGCGCATTCATCAGCGCGGCGTTGGCCATGTTGGTCAGGGTGCCGTGGCCGATGATCGTTGCCTGCTCGGCCCCGCCGAGTTGCTGAACGTAGGCGAACGCCTGTTGCATGTCCTCGTGATCCAGTGCAGCAAGCGCGCAACCGACCGAATCCAGCAGAAACCGCTTCGCTTCGTAGCGGGCTGCCTCGGGAATGTGTTCGTAGCTCAGATCAAGGGCGAACTTCGCCATCTGACGGCTGATCGAAGACATCGCTTCCTCCTTGTTGGGCTAGACGGCGGCTGCGACGGCTTCCGCCATCTCGCTTGTGGACGCGGAACCGCCCATGTCGTAGGTTCGGATCGTTCCCGATGCGATCACCGTCGAAACGGCGTTCTCGATGCGTGCTGCCATCTCGGTCTCGCCGAGGTAGTCGAGCATCATCTTGGCTGAGCGGATCGTCGCGATCGGGTTGACCTTGTTCTGGCCGGCATACTTCGGCGCCGAGCCGTGGGTCGGCTCGAACACGGCGTAGTTGTCGCCGATGTTCCCGGCACAAGCGAACCCGAGCCCGCCAACGATCTGTGCCGCCAGATCGGAGACGATGTCGCCGAACATGTTCGAACTCACGAGCACGCCGTAGTTCTGCGGGTTTTTCACCAGCCACATGCACATCGCGTCGATGTTCGTCTCCCACAGCTCGATCCCCGGATACTCCTCGGCGATCTTGCGGGCTTCGCGAACCATCAGGCCGGATGTCTCGCGGATGACGTTCGGCTTCTCGACGACCGTGACTGTCGGATATCCGTGCTTCTCGGCATACGCAAACGCTTGCCGAACGATTGTCTGACAGCCCTTGCGGGTGAAGATGCGCGTCGAGACGGCCAGATCGTCGTCGGCGACGGCATCGAACCGCTTCATCTTGGGATGCACCGAGAGCGCCTGACGGACGTCGCTCGGAACGGGGTGGAACTCCACACCGCAGTACAGCCCCTCCGTATTCTCTCGGAAGACGACAAGGTCGATATCGTCGCGGAGGTTCAGCGGGTTCCCGGCGTACGCCTTGCAGGGGCGCAGGTTGGTGTGCAAGTTGAACAGCTGCCGTAACCCAACGATCGGACTTGAGTACACAAGGCCCTTGCCCTGCAGTTCGGGGACCAGCTCCCTTGCTGCTTCCTGCTTCGGCTTCGATGTGATCGCCCCGAAGAGGCAGGCATCCGTCTCCTTCAGCAGTTGAATCGTTCTCTCGGGGAGAGGGTTCCCCTCGGTCCGCCAGAACTCCCACCCGATGTCTCCGTGAACGTACTCGGCCTCGAATCCGACTCGATCGAGAACCTTTCGAGCCGCCTTCAAGACGTCTTCGCCGACTCCGTCGCCCGGTAGCCAGGCAATCCGGTACTTGGCCATCGCTCCTCCCGTTCGCAAGCAGGTTTGTGGTCGGAGGATTATACAAGAGGGAGCGCGGGTTGCGACTCTTCTCATCCGTTGAGAGACGGCGGATTGCGCCGGAAAGACCGGCCGACTACACTGCTTCCGGAATGAGCGATGCAACAGCGGTTTACCCCGGAACGTTCGACCCAATCACCAACGGGCACCTGGATATTCTTGCGCGCGCGGCGTCGGTCTTTCCGCGCGTTGTGTTGGCCGTTGCCGGAAACGCCGGGAAGCGACCGATGTTCTCGATCGACCAACGGGTCGCTCTCTGCCGACAGGCCGTTGCGGAGACCGGGCTGGAGGGGATCGAGGTGCAGCCGTTCGACGGGCTGCTTGTTCGGTTCGCTCGGTCCTGCGGTGCCGTGGCGATTGTGCGGGGGCTGCGCGCAACCTCAGACTTCGAATACGAGTTCCAGCTGGCCCTGACAAACCGGATGCTTGAGCCGGAGGTCGAGAGCGTCTTCTTCATGACATCGAAGCGGTACGTCTTCCTTTCGTCTTCGAGTGCGAAGGAGATCGCTCGTCACGGGGGGGACGTTCGCCGGTTCGTCCCGGGCTGCGTCGCTCAGGCGATGGCTGAACTCGCCGGCTGATCCGGACGGTTCTACGCTGCATACGCTTCGTCTTCCGACGCCCCTCAGTCCGCGCATGTTCCCCCAAGAGACGGAGGGCCTGCAGTTGCCATCGGACGGCC
>CAZKPU010000035.1:4898-15075 GCA_964554715.1 uncultured Thermotogae bacterium
GACTCATCTAGGACGAGTCGGCAGCGGTTGCCATCGGACGGCCGACTCATCTAGGACGAGTCGGCAGCGGTTGCCATCGGACGGCCGACTCATCTAGGGTGAGTCGACAGCGTTTGCCATCGGATCGCCGACTCACCTAGGATGAAACGCTAGGAGAGGAGGTGGAAATGAAACGAGCAGCTTCTCTTCTTCCGCTGGTGTGGGTGCTCGGGGTCCTGCTGTTTGGCGCTACCGCCGCACCCGGCCCGGTGGAGTGGGTGATCGGTGAAGCGCTCGATCTACGGATCGAGAAGGTTATTGAACGTGTTCAGTTGGGGTTCATCTTCGGGGGGTTCCGGTTCGACGAAACCGTCTGTGCCACACGCTCCGGTCCGGCAATCTCACCCTGTGTTCAACCGTTCTCATCCAGGCAAGGACTGGAAGCGATCGAGAGCGGATGGCCGGTTGCAAGGATCGTCTTCCATCGCGATCAGCGGGTAGGTGGCGGCGTCGTGCCGACCGGCCGGTACATGGCGATCGTTTGGGTGAGCGATTGTCGGTTCTTCCTGGAAGGCGGATGGTTCCTCCCGCGGACGCCTTTGATCATCCTTGTGCGGGAATCGGACTTGTGCGAACCGCTTCCCAAAGACGATCGCGTATGGCGTGTGCTGGTTCCCAGCGTGGTCATCCCGCTTGCGGAGGCGGACACGTATCTCACGAACGTTCGGTGCGGATCCGCATTCGACCTGGATCCGGCTTACGGAGCCGGGATGGTGGACCTCGAGCTGTGGGATGTCGTGCGGCTCATCGTCAACGACACCCTCCCGGACGGTGATATCTCACTGACGGTTCCGTCCGGGGACGATCTCTACCCGATGCCGAGGGATACGTCCTTGCATGAGGCGTTGTTCACTCCCTAGGAAGCGATGTCGCCCGGCGGAAAACCGGTGATCGGATGCCGAACCACGATCGGCGGCACGAGATCAGGGGGTGACGACGTGGTTGAGCCGGGTCCAAGAACCAAGCATGATATCGGCTTGTGGAAGCAGTCTCCCACAGCACAAACCCACGATGGCCCGAGACACGACACGTATGCGGTGAACCGATCGGCTTGCTGATGTGACGCACAAAAAGAAACGAGCGAAGCCCGTTCGATCGGGCGTGTATCGCCGATGTGAGTCGATGCGGCATGTGCAGAGACTGTCGTCCGATGCATTCGGCTTCTGAACGATCCAACAACAGACAGGGATGGGTCCGAACATGAAACGATGGCGTTTGAAACCTCCGAGTACTGACGAAATCCTCAACGGACACGCGCTGACGACGATGGCGAAGATCGGCGGGCCGTCGGTGATCTCTTCCCTGCTGTTCACCCTCTACAACCTGGCCGATGCGTTCTGGATCGGCCGTCTGCCCAGTGAGCAGGCGGGTGCGGTCATGGCCGGTATCCAAATCTCATGGCCCTTTGTGTGGCTGTTGATCTCGTTTGTCGCCGGATTCGGCGGGGCGGCGGTGAGCGCGCTGGTGGCGCAGTACATCGGAGCGGGTCGGCACAAAGAGGCGAACGTCGCCCTCAACCAATTGGTGACGATCTCTCTTGCTGCCAGCATTTTCCTCGGGATCGCCGGATATCTGGCGACATCGCCGATCGTGTCTGTGTTGGTGAGTGATGCCGCGGTGGCGTTCGAAGCGGCGACGTACCTGAAGGTGATCTTCCTCGGCCTGTGCACCATGTTGGTTCCGGGGCTGTTCTCGTTCGCCTTCTCCGCCACCGGCGACACGGTGACTCCGCTTCTTGTCAACGGAACCGGGATCCTCCTCAATCTGGTGCTTGACCCTCTCCTCGTGCTGGGATGGGGGCCGTTCCCGCAGATGGGGATCCTCGGAGCGGCGTATGCGACGGTGGCCGCACAGGGCGTTGCCAGCGTGATCTTCCTAGCGATGTTCGTTCGCGGACGGCGGGCGCTGCGTCTCGATCGTCATGCGCTCGTGCCGAAGCGTGCTTGGCTGAGCAAGGCTCTGAAGATCGGCATCCCGGCGGCGGTCGGCCAGTCCACCGTTGCGTTGGGGTTTGTCGTGCTGATGTGGGTCATCGGTCGGCTGGCAAACGCGGAGGCTGCGCTCGCAGGCTACGGGATCGCCGATCGTATCTTCGGGATCCTGTTCATCGTCACCGACGGGCTGTCGGTGGGACTGACGACGATGATCGGACAGGCTCTGGGGGCGAAGCGGCTCGATCGGGCGCGTGAGCTGGTCCGCAAAGGTCTCGGTGCGCTTCTTGTCATCCTTGTCGTCGAAGCGGCGGTGTTGTGGCTCCTTCGAACTCCCCTTGTGACAATGTTCATCCCCGGCCGCGAAGACGTGATCCACGAAGGGAAGCGGTTCATCGAGTTGTTTGCGGTGGGAATGCCGTTCCTGGGGGCGTTCTTCGCTGCGCAGGCCGTGTATCGCGGCTCCGGACACAATGTTCCGACGATGATCCTCGGGATTCTCAGGGTGTGGGTGTTGCGGATTCCTCTCTCCTACGCGCTTGCCTTCATTGTCGGATTGCAGGCCGATGGTGTGTGGTGGGGGATGTCGGCGAGCAATGTGATCGCCGGATTGGCGGCGGTCGGTTTCCTGATTAGCCACCGATGGCAGCGTGCGGTGATCGATCACGACGATGTCGGTCGGGTTCCGCAAGCGGATGCGGCCACTTCGGAGTAGGGAACCGTCGGCAGCGGCGTGTCAGCGGGACGACCCGGACTCCGATGTTCGTTCCCACCATAGACGCAGCCCTTCCACCGTGAGGAACGGAACGTACGTCTCGATCAGGTCGAGACGCTCGGCGAACAGCTTGCCGCGTCCGCCGGTTGCGAGCACCGTCAGCTCCTGACCGGCCTCGCGGCGGAAGCGCCGGATCAGCCCATCGACAAGATCGAGAAAACCGAGAACAACGCCTGCTTGGAGGTTGGTTTCGGTCGTCTTGCCGACGACGGATTGCGGAACATCGAGCGTCACGGCGTGGAGCTGCGCGGCTCGGTTGGTGAGCGCCCTTGCGGCAAGCCACATCTCGGGGGCGATCGCCCCGCCCTCGAACGCGCCGTCCTGCGAGACCAGATCGAACGTGACCGCCGTGCCGAAGTCGATGACCAACGCGCGGCCGTTGACGAGGTCGTGAGCGGCGATGCAGTTGGCGATCCGGTCCGCGCCGACGGAGCTGGGGTCATCCACGTGCAGCGGGATCGGAGAGCGGCTGGCAGACAGAAAACACACCGGCGCATCGGAGAACGCTCCCAGGCCGTCGAGCAGCGGCTGATTCAGCGAAGGGACGACTGATGAGACGGCGACCCCGCGGATCCGCGTGCCATCGACATTCGCCTCGCTGAGGAGGTTGCGGATATCGAGCCTCAATTCGTCGCTGGTGCGGTTGCGATCGGTCGTCAGGCGCCAGTGGGCGGTGAGCCGCGGGCCGTCGAACAGACCGACCACGATGTGAGTGTTGCCAACATCCAGTGTCAGGAGCATGCGTCCTCCGTTTGCCGCTTCAGTCCGGAAATCCAGGTGGGATCCGTGCGTTATCGATCAGCCGTGTCGGCCCGATCTGAACGGCGAGCGAGATCAACGCAGGCCGGTCGATGCGGGTCATCTCCCGAAGGGTGTCTTGATCCGCGATGCTGATGTAGTCTAGATTGGCCTCCGGTTCGGCGCTCATGAGGGCTTCCATGGCGTTGCGGATGGCTGCCGCATCGCGCTCGCCACCTTGCCACAACTCAGTGGCAAGGATCAACGAACGTGACAGAACCGTGGCTGACTTCCGCTGCCGGGGCGAGAGGTATGTGTTGCGGCTGCTCATCGCAACGCCGTCCGGATCGCGGATGATCGGGCAGCCGACGATCTCGACCCCGAAGTCCAGGTCTCGGGTCAGTTGACGGATCACCGCCAGTTGCTGGGCATCCTTTCTGCCGAAGTAGGCCCGTTGAGGCCGGGTGATATGGAGAAGCTTCGTGACGACCGTGGCCACGCCGCGGAAATGACCCGGACGGGATGCTCCCTCTAGGCGTGTCCCGAGTTCACCGATGTCCACCCAGGAATCGTAGCCGGGCGGATAGAGCGCATCGGCTTCGGGAAGGAAAGCGAGGTCGACGCCTTCCGTCTTGAGCAGCGACAGATCTCTCTCCATATCGCGGGGATAGGCGCTGTAGTCCTCCGCCGGGCCGAACTGCGTTGGGTTGACGAAGACGCTGACGATCACGGAGCGGTTTGCGGTCGCAGCAGTTCGGATGAGCGAAAGATGACCTTCGTGAAGGAACCCCATCGTAGGCACCAACCCCACACTCTCCGGCAGAGCTTGCCGAAGTCGCCTTGCCTCTTCGACGGACCGGGCGATGTTCATGCGGTTTTCTCCGAGTCGAGATCCTGATCGGCGATCTCCTCGATTACGGCGGGATCGATTGAGAAGCTCTGCTCGGCAGTGGGGAACTTGCGGGATGCAACTTCGGAAACGTAGCCGTCCAATGCCGAGCGGATGTCGTCGGCGAGGTGCGCGTACCGCTTGGCGTGTTTCGGGAGGAAGTCGGTGACCAGACCGAGAAGATCCGAGATCACCTGGATCTCGCCGTCACAGTCCGGCCCCGCACCGATGCCGATGGTCGGGATCCGCAAGCGCCGGGTGATCATCCCCGATAGTTGGGCCGGGACGCACTCGAGTACAATCGAGAACGCGCCCGCGTCCTCGAGCGCGCTGGCATCGTCGAGCAACCGGCGCGCCTGCTTGACCGACTTGCCCTGGACCTTGAACCCTCCCAGCTGGTGGACCGATTGGGGGGTCAGGCCGATGTGCCCCATGACCGGGATACCGCTTTGCACAAGGCGGCGCACGGTCGGGGCCATCGGAAGTCCACCTTCGAGCTTCACGGCGTGAGCCCCTCCGTCCTGGATCAACCGCGCGGCGTTCTCGAGCGCCTGCTCCTCGGAGATGTGGTAGGTCATGAACGGCATGTCCGCAACCACAAGGGCGTTGCTGCATCCGCGGGCAACCGCCTTCGTGTGATGAAGGACGTCCTCCAGACGGACCGGAATCGTCGTTTCATAGCCGAGAAAGACCATTCCCAGGCTGTCTCCCACGAGGATGAGCGGCACACCTGCGGCGTCTACAAGCCGTGCGGTGAGGAAATCGTAGGCGGTCAGCGCAGGGATTCGTTGCCCCTGGTCCTTCATCCGTTGGATCGTTGAAACGGTGGCACGCATCTTCCTCTCCTCTCTAGGGTGATTCCTCGCCTTGTTGTCTCGATTCTGTCGAGCAGGACAACACGTTTCTGATCCGTGCTGCCGTCGCCTGATCGATCCCTCCCTGCGCCTGGGCGATCGACACTGTGCGGAGGCCGAGGATCCGGTATAGATCGAGGGTTTCCGGGAAGGAGGCGAGAGCCGCCAGATGATCGCGAACCGTCCCGATGTCCCCGCGGGCGATCGGTCCGGTGAGCGCGGAAGGTAAGCCGGCTGACTCCAGATTGGAAAGCGTCCCGCGCGCGAGCGGAAGAAGCGCCGGCAGCGATTCCGCCGGATCGACTCCCAGTTGTGACCACAGCGACGAAGCGGCGTCGGCAAGCGCGACGAAGTAGTTGGAGATCATCACGGCGCTTGCATGGTAGAGCATCTTGTCGCCCGGGTTGAGCACCAGTGGATGACCGCCCAGGCAGTGGGCCATCTCGACGAGCGTGTCCCGCAACTCGTGAGAGCTTGCTTCGATGGCAAAGGTCGAGCCGGGAAGGTTGGCGATCCCTTGCTCGACCTTGGCGAACGTTTGAAGCGGATGGAACGTCCCGGTTTTGGCGCCACAGTGTGATGCGTGGGAGAGAAGATCGAGCGATCCGGCGCCGCTGCAATGAACCGCGGCCTGATCGTTCCGCCACCGGATGGCGTCGCAGACCCCGGCGATGGAATCATCGGGTACCGACAGCAGAACAAGATCGGTCCGATCGGCGACTTCTTGGGCATCGAATCCACCGTGGGCGCCGGGGATGGATGCCGCCAGCGATTCGGCCGAACTCCGGCTGCGGCTGGCAACAGCGGTGACCTGGTACCCGGCGGCGTGAAGGGAACGGCCGAGCACGGAACCTGTACGGCCGGAACCGATAATGCCTACTCGGACCGGCTTCGCGGTGCTCATGCCGTCTCCCCCTGTTGATCGGCCAGACGTTTGGCAACCCGATCCAAGAGGCGATCGGCAACCTCCCGTTTGGACAGCATCGGCCACGGATCCACGGTCCCCTCACGGTCGAGCACGATCACTTGGTTGGTGGGGCTGCCGAATGCGCTGCCGGGCGAACCGATGTGATTGGCAACGATGAGATCGAGGTTCTTGTCGGCCAGTTTCCGCTGTGCGTTCTCGACAAGATCTTCCGATTCCGCCGCGAACCCGACACGGAGCGCCGGGCCGTCAACCGATGCAAGAACGTCCTCGGTGCGGCATAGACTCAGCGTCCAACCCTCGGCGGACTTCTTCCGCTTTCCCGGGACCACTTTGTCCGGGCGGTAGTCGGCGATTGCGGCGCTCATGACAAGCACGTCGGCTTCCTGCACGGCGTGCTCGACAGCAGTGTGCATCTCGGCTGCTGAGAGAGCGCGTCGAACCTCAACGCCGGCGGGCGGCTCAAGGTTCATCGACGCCGCGACCAGCACCACGCGGGCACCGCGATCGCGTGCCGCCTCCGCGATCGCCGCCCCCATCCGGCCGGAAGACCGGTTGCCGATGAATCGGATATCGTCGATCGGCTCCCTTGTCCCGCCTGCGGTGACAACGATCGTGCGTCCGGTAAGGTCACCGCTGCGGCCCAGAACGCGCAGGGTCTCGCCGAGGATCTGATTGACAGGCGCGAACCGGCCCGCACCGTATCCGCCCGAAGCGAGTCGACCTTCACCTGGGCCGATCAACAAGGCTTCGCGGGATCGGAGGATGGTGACGTTCTGCTGTGTCGCCGGGTTGTCCCACATCGCGGTGTGCATCGCCGGCGCGATCAGCAGCGGGGCGCGCGTGGCCAAGGCGGTGCAGCTCAGCAGATCATCGGCGATTCCGTTGGCGACCTTGGCGATGACGTTCGCCGTTGCCGGAGCGATGAGGAAAGCATCTGCGACGTCGGCGAGCGAGATGTGCTCGATGGCAAACGGATTGGTCAGCTCGAACAGATCGGTCGAGACCGGCAGACCGGTGATCGCGCGGAACGATGCTGGGCCCACCAGCTTGGTGGCCGATTCCGTCATCACGACGTGAACGGCAACCCTCGCCTGGGTGAGCTTGCTGGCAAGATCCACGGCCTTGTACGCCGCAATCGAACCCGTCACGCCAAGAACCACGTGTCGTTCCTGCATTTCTCTCCTTTGCCGCGCTCGACGGATTGTAGCTTGGCCACCGGCCAATGCAAAGCCTCGACAAGAGCCCGGGGTCAAAGCTTTATTTTAGAATTGAACACAACAGAAAACAGGGAAAAGAAAGACACGGTACAATGCGAGGAAAGGAGGATAGGATGGCTCGCGCCTTGCGGATCGAATACGAAGGAGCCTTGTACCACATCACGAGCAGGGGGAATGCTCATGCAGATATCTTCGTTGACGACGAGGATAGGGGAGCATTTCTCGTGACGTTGGAAAAGACGGTGAGCAGATACGGCTGGAACTGCCATGCTTATTGTCTGATGTCGAACCACTACCACCTTCTTGTCGAGACCCCCGAGCCCAACCTATCGCGGGGTATGCAGCTCCTCAACGGTGTCTACACACAGAGATTCAATCGCCGTCACAAACGCTTTGGCCATGTCCTTCAAGGACGTTATAAAGGGATCCTCGTGGAGCGTGAGTCTTACTTGCTGGAGCTGGCACGGTACATCGTCCTGAATCCTGTCCGCGCAAGAATGGTCCCCTCCGAAGCGGAGTGGCCTTGGAGCAGCTATCTCGCGACATCGGGACAGGTGAAGGTACCGGAGTACTTGCACGTTGATTGGATTCTCGCTTGCTTCGACAAGAGACGCGACCAGGCAGTACACGAGTACCGGCGGTTTGTTCGCCAGGGTCGTGGGGGCACCGTGTGGGAAGAACTGAGAGGGGGGATCCTCTTGGGGAGCACAGATTTCGCTGAAAGGATGAGCCCGCAATTACGTGAGATCCCTCCGGATCCGAACGTTCTTCGCCGGGAGCGAGATGCTGCAAGGCCCACGCTTGACGAGATCTTCCGCGGCGTTGTCGGCAAGCCCGATCGGGATAGCCGCATCCATGAAGCGGTTCGTTTGCATCACTACAAGCTTCAGGAGGTTGCAGATCATCTGTGCCTTCACTTCTCGACCATCAGTGTCATCGCCAAACGGGAGCATACACGGATTCAAGCACAACGTTCTGACCTTACGGGTAGCGTGGATTCAAGAATAAAGCTTTGACCCCGCTGATGAGGAAAGACGAAGCCCCGGGGTGGCCCGGGGCTTCGCAGGAAGCTTCTGTTGGGTATGGCTTGCTTGAGATCTACTCCTGGATGGCGGCCTGAGCGGCTGCCAGGCGCGCGATCGGCACGCGGTACGGGCTGCAGCTGACGTAGTTCAGCCCCACCTTGTGGCAGAAGGCGACGGAGGCGGGTTCGCCTCCGTGCTCACCGCAGATGCCGAGCTTGATGTTCGGCCGTGTCTTGCGTCCCAATTCGCAGGCCATCGCCACAAGTTTGCCGATACCGGCTTGGTCCAACACGGCAAACGGATCCTTCTCGTAGATCCCCATCGCCACGTAGTCCTTGAGGAACTTGCCGGCGTCGTCGCGCGAGAAACCGCAGCCCATTTGCGTCAGGTCGTTGGTTCCGAAGCTGAAGAACTCGGCCTCGGTGGCGATCTCATCGGCGGTCACGGCCGCTCGCGGGACTTCGATCATCGTTCCTACGAGATAAGGGATGTCGCTCTTCGACAGACCCTTGGCAGCGAGAACTTCTTCGGCCACCTTGACGGCAAGCTCGCGCTGGAGGGCCAGTTCCTTCACATGCCCGACCAACGGAATCATGATCTCGGGCTTCACCGGCGTGCCGGCCTTATGCACGTTGCAGGCGGCTTCCATGATGGCGCGGACCTGCATTTCGGAGATCTCCGGATAGATGATCCCCAGGCGGCAACCGCGGTGCCCGAGCATCGGGTTGAACTCGTGCAGGCTCTCGACCTTCTCCCGGATCACATCGGCAGTCACGCCCATGACCTGTGCGACCTCCTGTTGTCCAGCGGCATCGTGCGGAAGGAACTCGTGAAGCGGAGGGTCGAGCAAGCGGATGGTGGCGGGAAGACCGTTCAGTGCCTTGAAGATGCCCTCGAAGTCGCCCCGTTGCATCGGGAGCAACTTGGCAAGAGGCTCCCGGCGACCGGCCTCGTCTTCGGCGAGGATCATCTCGCGGACGGCGATGATGCGGTCCCCCTCGAAGAACATATGCTCCGTGCGTGTCAGGCCGATCCCTTCGGCGCCGAACTTGACGGCCACCGACGTGTCATGCGGGGTGTCGGCGTTGGTGCGTACGCCTAAGCGCCGGAATTCGTCGGCCCACTGAAGCAGCGTGCCGAAGTTCCCCGAGAGTTCAGGTTCGATCGTGGGGATTTCGCCCAAGTAGACGGAACCGGTCGAACCGTTGAGGCTGATGGCGTCTCCGGCGTTGATTGTTCTCCCGCCCACGTTCAATCGGCCGTTCGCATAGTCGATTTGCAGGTCGCCGGCTCCGGCGACGCAGCACTTGCCCATACCACGGGCGACAACCGCGGCGTGACTGGTCATCCCACCGCGAGCGGTGAGGATCCCTTCAGCGGCATCCATTCCACCGATGTCCTCCGGCGAGGTCTCGATTCGGACGAGGATGACCTTCTTCCCGTCAGCAGCGGCAGCCTCGGCGGCTTCGGCCGAAAAGACGACCGACCCCGAAGCGGCCCCAGGGCTTGCCGGGAGGCCTTTCGTGAGTTCGGTTGCCTTGGCTTCTTCGGCAGGATCGAACGTCGGATGGAGGAGCTGATCGATCTGCTCGGGCGCCACGCGGAGGAGGGCCTGCTTCTTGTCGATCATGCCTTCGTTCTCCATCTCCACGGCCACCCGCACGGCGGCGGCGGCGGTGCGCTTGCCGGTACGCGTTTGCAGCATGTAGAGCGAACCATCTTGGATGGTGAACTCGATGTCCTGCATGTCGTGATAGTGCTTCTCGAGCCTCTTCTGGATG
>CAZKPU010000035.1:15085-21148 GCA_964554715.1 uncultured Thermotogae bacterium
GTCCCGAATCGCCAACAGTTCGGCGTACGCGTTCGGCATGACGTTGTTCAGCGTCTCGATCGGCTGCGGGGTGCGGATCCCGGCCACAACGTCTTCCCCTTGCGCGTTCATGAGGTATTCGCCGTAGAAGACGTTCTCCCCGGTTGCCGGGTTCCGGGTGAACGCGACGCCGGTGCCGCAGCTGTCGCCCATGTTCCCGAAGACCATCGCCTGAACATTGACCGCAGTTCCGATCAGGCCCGAGATCTCGTTGAGTTCTCGGTACTTGATAGCGCGGGGGTTGTTCCAGGATCGGAAAACGGCCTCGATCGCGCCCCAAAGCTGTTCGCGAACGTCCTGAGGGAACTGCCTGCCGAGGCGGTCGGCGATCGCCTTCTTGTAGCGGCCGACAAGATCCTTGAGATTATCGGCGGATAGTTCCGTATCTAGCTCGACGCCCTTCTCGGCCTTGATCGCATCGAGGATCTCCTCGAACGGATCGAGGTCGGTTTCCGTCTCCGGCTTCAGCCCCATGACAACGTCGCCGTACATCTGAAGCAGGCGGCGGTACGAGTCGTAGGCGAACCGCTCGTTGCCGCTCTCGGCGGCAAGGGCGGCGACCGTTTCATCGTTCAATCCAAGGTTAAGGACGGTGTCCATCATGCCCGGCATGGAGACGGCGGCGCCGGAGCGAACGGAAACGAGCAGCGGTAGCGATGAGCTTCCAAACGTCCTTCCGGTGGCCTTCTCAAGCTTGGCTAGGTTCTCGTCGACGGCGGATGTGAGGGATGCGGGGAGCTTCCCGCCTTCTTGCTCATACGCTTGACAGACTTCCGTTGAAATCGTGAACCCCGGAGGAACCGGGATCCCGAGCTGGGCCATTTCGGCAAGGTTCGCTCCCTTGCCGCCGAGCAGCTCTTTCATCCCTCCGTTCCCCTCCGATTGGTCTTTCCCGAAAAAGTAGACCTGTTTCACAGTAACACCTCCGAAGATGTCGTGTTCAGTTATCGTTGGTCATTCGTTTCATGGTTTCATCGCTGCGGAGATCGCTGGGCGACGTCGGGTGTTTCAGCAAGGCGTCGACGAATTCCTGCGCTCGGAACGGACGAAGATCCTCTTGGGTTTCGCCGACTCCGATGTACATCAACGGTACCCGAAGGCGCTCCCACACGGACACAACAATCCCCCCCCGAGCTGTGCCATCGCCTTTGGGCATCCCGATCCCCCTCAGATCGACGGCATCATGAAAGCGTTGCCCCTGGGAGAGTCCGTTCTGTCCGGTGGTCGCATCCAAGACAAGCAGCCGATCATCGATCGGCCGCCCCAACCGTTTCTCCGCTGTGCGTTCGATCTTCCGCAGTTCTTCCATCAGGTTGTGATTGGTTTGCAGCCGCCCTGCCGTATCAATGAACAAGACTCCGCCGGTCCGCTCGACGCGTCCGATGGCATCGTAGACAACGGCCGATGGATCGGCACCGAGCTGATGCCGGACGAGCTCCGCTCCGACTCGACTGCTCCAGACCTCGAGCTGCTCGATGGCGGCTGCTCGGAAGGTGTCGGCGGCGGCGAACACCACCGGGCGGGTCGTTTCACGTTCCGAGCCAAGGAGCTGGTTCGAGAGTTTGGCCAACGTTGTCGTCTTCCCCGCCCCGTTGACTCCGCACAAGAGAATGACGGTCGGCTCACCATCTGTTCGGATCCGGAGAGGCTTCTCGCACCCATCCAATCGTTCGAGAAGAATGCGGCGGAGCTGAACGAGGAGATCCTCCAGCGATGGGCGTCTTCCGCGTGCCGATGCCACCGCTTCTTCGGCGATCATCATCGCCGCGGCGGGGCCGATGTCGGATGCGATCAGCGCTTCTTCGATGATCTCGGCCGGATCACGGGATGGATCATCATCTTCTCCGAGCCTCGACTCTAGGTTTCCGACAAGTCCTTGCCGCGAACGCCCGAGACCGCTCCGCAATCGATCGAGCCACGCCATCACATGACCTCCGGCGTACTCATCCCGAGGAGGGTCAGACAACGGTGAAGAACCAAGCCCAGCCCCTCCACGAGTGCCAGCCGTGCTGCGGATGTGCGGGGATCCTCGCAGAGAACACGGTGATCCGCGTAGTACGCGTGGAAATTTCTCGACAGCGACAGCGCGTACTCGGCGATCAGGTGAGGAGAAAACTCGGTCGCTGCCTGGCAGATCAGGTTTGGGAACGCATCCAGCTGACGGATCATCTCCCGCTCGATCGGTTGGTCGAGCGGGGCAAGATCGATCTCCGATGGATCGCCGACAGAGGCCACCTCAGCGTTTCGGAAGATAGAGGCAATGCGCGTATGCGCGTATTGGATGTAGGTGACCGGGTTATCAAGCGACTCCTGGCGGGCCAGATCCAAGTCGAACTCTAAGTGGGTGGAGGGCCGGCGGGCGATCATGAAGTAGCGAACGATGTCGGGACCAAGCTCATCAACGAGCTCCGACAATGGGACGAAACGCCCGGCCCGCGTTGACATGCGAAGCGCTTCCCCGTTCTCACGAAGGCTGACAAACTGATGGACCGCGTAGCGAAGGAACGATGCTGGAACGCCAAGGATCCGCATCGCTGTCAGGACGTTGTCCTGTTCAATCTGATGATCGGCGCCCTGAACATCGATCACTTCATCCAAACCGCGGCGCTTCTTGTCGAGGTGGTACGCGATGTCGACCAACAGGTAGGTAGGCCGGCCGTCGCTGCGGACAAGAACAGAGTCCTTCTTGCCTCCGTGATCTTCGGAGGCCAGCCATTCCGCGCCGTCTTTCGTATACGTCCCGCCGCGTTCTCGGAGCGCTTCCAGCGCGCGGTCCACATCGCCCCGCCGGTGCAGCACCGTCTCACTGAACCAGGAGTCGAAGCCGACGCCAAGCTTCTCCAGGTCGCGACGAATCAGGGCGGTCATCCTCTTCACGGCTTCACGGCGCAGCATCTCGAACGTGTTTGCGTCGAGCGTGTTTCCGACCGATTCCGACCGGGAAACGTCCCGTGCGATCTCCGCCAGATACTCGCCGTGATATCCTTCTTCGGGGATGGCGACATCTATCCCTCGTTGTTGGCAGATGCGCGACCAAAGGGACTCCGCAAGGAGATCGATCTGTCTACCTTCATCGTTGAAGTAGTACTCACGCTCGACTTCGTACCCCAAGCGAGCGTACAGCGACGCCAGAACGTCACCGAGAACGGCTTGACGGCCGTGGCCCACGGTGAGCGGGCCGGTCGGGTTGGAGCTGACGAACTCTACCTGCATGCGGATGCCGACACCGATCTCGCTCTCGCCGAAATGCATTCCGCGGTGCAAGACGTCCCGCAATGCGTTGTGGATAGCGGCTATCGACAGCGTGACATTCAGGAACCCCGGTCCGGCGACCTCGATCCGCTCGAACGAGGAGGGGGCTGCATGCTTGGCGAGATCTTCCGCAATCTTGTGGGGAGGAATGTTGAGCGTCTTGCTGGCGATCAGAGCGATGTTCGAAGCGAAATCTCCGAACTCCGGACGCGTGGCCGGGGTCACTTCGATAGTCGGCGGCGAAGACGAAAAGCCGGCCTTCAGCCATGCGTCATGGATGAGCGAGGCAACAAGCTCCCTAAGCATGAGTTTCCTTCCTGGTTCCCGGAGGATTCCTGCGGCTACATCTCGACGATGAAGCGGATGCCCGTCCGGGCCTCGCCGCCGATTGTAATCTCCATGAACCCTGGGATCACCTTGAGCGGGCGAAGCTCGTCCTGGCCTAGAAGACGTCGGCTGATCGCGATCGCCTTGACCGTTTGATTGACTGCACCTGCGCCGATCGCGTGAAGCTCCGCGATACTCTCTTGCTCGAGAACGCCGGCCAACGCTCCGGCAACGGAGTTGGGGTTCGAACGGGATGCAACTTTCAGCACTTGCATGTTCGGGCCTCCAAGCCGATCGCCACCATGGGAGTCGGACGGGGCGAATCGAGCGAGCATCCAGTATAGCTGTGCGGGTTGACGGAGTCAAAACGGGGAAACCGGCACAGGAACGGAGCCACTTGTCAGCCACGTCTCGCGATCCTATAATGAAGAAGATCTCCGCTAGATCAAAAGCTTTGCAGGGGGATGGCTTAAGGAGGATGCATGGACCAGTTCATGCGTTCCCCCGAACCCATCTGAGGAGTACAGAGAAGGAGGAATGGCAGTTATGAAGAAGGTACTATTGCTCACGGGTTTGGCCGTGCTGCTTGCCTTCTGCGTTGTGGGCGCTTCTCCCATCGAGGACGTCGAAGCCGCGGCTGTTTTCTACAACGCTGACCTTACCGCCGGATTCCTGCTGTTTACGAACACGACCGATGAGGTGTACAACGCACTGAATGTCGTGGCGTTGCAGTCCATCGCTGTCGACGAGGAAAAGACCCTCGTATTCGGTGGTGGCGAGATCATCAATATCGTTCCTACGATGCAGAACTCGTTCTGGACGATCTACCTCGACGAAGCGGGCGTGGTCCCCGGCGGGACGATCCAGGTCTACTTCACCGTCGATGCAGATTGGGGCGGTGTGTCTGCTGAACTGTTCAACGCTTACCTTCAGATCGTGCAGTAGTGCAGGACCTAAACTGAGGCGAGCTTAGGCTCGTTCGAGTGAAGGAGTGCACATTTACGATCAATTGAAGAGGTCAGAGAACAGTTTCAGCTTCGTAGAGGTTTCAACGGGGCGGAAGTTCTTGCAAGGAGGGAAGTGAATGCGCTTTCGAAGCCTGGTTGTAGTTTTGCTGCTAGGGCTTTCCTTGTCGGCTATGGTCGTAGCGCAAGACGTGGGACCATTTGCTAACAAGGTTGTCTACGACGTTCGCATGCAGGAAGAGATTGCTCTGCAGGATGTCGCTGCAGGCAACATCGATATCTTCCAGTGGAGTACGTCGGGTAACGTGATTTTCGGATTGGACCAAGCGACGCTTGACGAGTTGGATCTGTACATTGCCCCGACGGGTTCGGAAAGTCTTTTCCTGAATCCTTATCCGGATGCGGCACCGTACATCGCCACAGCCAATGACGGAACGGTTTCCTTCAACCCGTTCGCCATTCAGGAAGTGCGTTACGCGCTTCATTGGCTGATCAACCGTCAGCAGATCATCGATGAGATCATGCAGGGAACTTCCGAGCCCGCGATTCCTTCGGTGGCTCCTTCCCAGGCCGGCGGGTTCAAGCTGAACCTGGTCGCCGCCAAGCTCGGAATCACCGCTGAGGGTGACGAAGCGCTCGGGATCCAGATGATCACGGATGCGATGGAAGCTGCTGCTGCGCTTCCTGAAAACGCAGGCCGCCTGGTTCGCGGAGCGGACGGGTTCTGGGAATTCGACGGTGCAGACATCGTCATCATCATCGCGATCCGCGTTGACGACCCGAACGTCCGCCTTCCTATGGGCCGCTATGTTGCCGACCAGCTCGAAAAGGCCGGCCTCAAGGTCCAGCGTGACGAGCGCGACCGCGTGTACTGCATCCGGACGGTGTACCTGACCGATCCGGCAGACATGCTGTGGCATATGTACACGGAAGGTTGGGGTGCCGGTGGGACGAACGCGTGGCAGGAAGTGAGTATCACGCAGATGTTCGCCCCCTGGTACACGAACATGCCTGGAATCGGCGAAGGCTCCTGGTGGAACTTCGAGAGCCCGGAGATCGATGCGCTGACCCAGGACATCATCTACGGAAAGTTCTTCACGCTGGACGAGTACTGGGACAAGATGCTCCGCTCGACCGAAATCGGTCTGACGGATGCGGTTCGTATCTATCTCCAGTACGACAACAGCTATTTCGCGGTCAACAAGGACGCG
This sequence comes from uncultured Thermotogae bacterium, assembly GCA_964554715.1. Taxonomy (GTDB): domain Bacteria; phylum Bipolaricaulota; class Bipolaricaulia; order UBA7950; family UBA9294; genus RXOA01. The sequence goes on from CAZKPU010000035.1 coordinate 20,880, forward strand.
TTTGAAGCTCGCTTCCTCTACGGCCTTGGCGATGGTATCAACGACTTCTCGCTGTATACCATGCGGCCGGTGGCCGAGGACGGCGTTGTGCGCATCACCCAGTTCTCCGCTCAGGGCGCACTGTTCCTGAACGCGTGGGACCCGGTGGGAACGCAGGGGTTCAACGACTTCTACGCCGCGAATATCATCACGCCTTGCACCGACAACGTCGGAACGCAGATGCCTGGTTCGGGTAAGGACTTCCCGATCCTGCTGACGTGGAAAGACGT
>CAZKPU010000036.1:0-10332 GCA_964554715.1 uncultured Thermotogae bacterium
GCTCCGGCAACCGCAAAGAAGGCGGCAAAGCGCGAACTAGAGACTACTCGCTGAACACAAGGATCAGTCCACCCACCACGAGGGCAACGGGCAAACCGATCAGGAGCACTCTCAGCCACTCCCGTCCTTCCAACGGAGATGTCCGCGCACCCGACAGCGGCATGTCGAACGAATCGAGGATGCGCGCGTCCATGATCACGTCTGTAGATCCGATCTCTCGGGCCACGGACACGGTTTCGCGGACATAGAAGAAATGGCCTTCCACCGACACATCGGACCCTTGGATGTGTTCAGGGGTTGTCTGCCGTGGTGTCGCACCGCCTCCCCCGATCACCATATAGGTGACCCCGTCGCGAACGATGTGTTCGTAGTGGTGTGAGTGCCCGTTGAACACAATGTCGACGTCCGTCTCGACGAAGATCGGATGGTAGATCGTGTCGAAGAAGAACCCCGTGCCATGGTAGGGGTCGGACGAGAATACCGGATGGTGGAAGATGACGAACTTATGTGGCTCGGAACCGCTGAGGTGCTCCCGCGCCCAATCCTGTTGGGCTTTGATGTCAAGAGCACTCGTCACGTTCGTGTCCAAGCCGACCACCACGACATCGCCCCAATGAAGTGCCCACCATCGTTCATCTTCCCGGCCTTCACCGGGTGGAAGCTCGAACGTCCGATAGTAGGAACGATGGTTCTTCTCGTGGTTCCCGAGCACGGGGATGAACGGCGCACGCAGAAGCATGTCATCGAACGAGGAGAACCAGTCGTCCCAGTAGTAGCTTGAAGGACTCTCCACCACATCGCCTGCGTGAAGGATAAAGTCCACGTCCAGTGGATCTGCGGCAATCGCATCGGCAACCAGTTCGAGCCGGTTCACGCCCTCCAACTGCTGCTGGGTGTCTGCAAGCACAAAGAACGCCACCGTCTCCCCCGGCGGTGGCTCGGTGCAGAAGAATCCCACCGGGCTGACGGTCTCTGCGTCTCCGTCGAGAAGGACCACGCGATACGCACACTGATCATTCAGTGGAAGCGCATCCAACACAACATGAAAGGTATCGGGCACATCCTCCGGCAAGGGGACATCGACACTATGTGCAAACCGTCCGGTTGCTTCGAACTCCGAAAGCGAACCATACTCCACACGCGCCGGAACCGGATCTGCACTCCGCCAACTGATGGTGATCGATCCTTCATCGGGGGCGCCGCAGTAGGGTCCGTGGACAAACGACGTGGCAGCACAAGCGAACGACACGACAGCGACCAGCGCGACAGCAAGTCCGGAAATCCGGCGATGGAGCAAGCTAGCCTCCTTTGGGAGGCCAAGTGTAGACGGCGTACACGGCGGGAACAACCTTCGGCTGATCGCACGCTCTGACCCGACCGGCTGCTGTCCTGTCCGGTGGATGCGTTTGCCAACCGTCCTGGTCGCCGGGGCTTCGGCAAGATAGACTTCCTTAAGGTTGTAGAAGTCGAAATCGAACCGTGGATCCGGGCACAGGTTCCCGGGTCTGACATCACGGAGGCGGGTGAATCGGGACAGTGGAGAACAGCAACGGCAGCGAAGACCGGCGCACAGTAGAACGCGAAACCGAAGAGGATCGTACCGAAGGACAGGATTTCATCCGTCGGTTCGTCACCGAGGATCTTGCCGCGGGCAGAAACGATGGACGCGTCCACACCCGGTGGCCGCCGGAGCCGAACGGCTACATCCACATCGGTCACGCCAAGGGATTCCTTCTTGCTTACGGAATCGCCAAGGATTTCGGCGGCAAGTTCAACCTGAGGTTCGACGACACGAATCCGGCTGCGGAGGAGCAAGAGTTCGTCGACGGCATCATCGAGGACATGAAGTGGCTCGGTGTCGATTGGGACGACCGCCTCTTCTTCGCATCCGACTACTTCGAGCAGCTCTACGAATGGGCCGAGCACCTGATCCTCGCCGGGAAGGCGTATGTGTGCGATTTGTCGGCCGAGCAGATCAGCGAGTATCGCGGCACGGCGGTCCGGACCGAGACGCAAGGGGGCACCCAGGTGATCACGCCTCCCGGAAAGAACAGCCCCAACCGGGATCGATCGGTTGAGGAGAACCTCGATCTGTTCCGCCGCATGCGTGCCGGTGAGTTCCCGGACGGCTCGCGCACGCTTCGGGCCAAGATCGATATGGCTCATCCCAACCTGAATATGCGCGATCCCGTCATGTATCGTATCTTGCGCGCAACCCACCATCGTCAAGGGGATACGTGGTGCATCTATCCCACGTACGACTGGACCCACGGGCAATCCGATGCCATCGAAGGGATCACCCATTCCACCTGCAGCCTGGAGTTCGAGAACCACCGTCCTTTGTACGATTGGTTCCTCGACCAGCTCCCCGTCCCCAGTCGCCCTCGCCAGATCGAGTACGGCCGCCTCAACCTCGGCTACACAGTCATGAGCAAGCGCCGTCTTCGAGAGCTTGTGGAGGGCGATTCTGTTGCCGGTTGGGACGACCCCCGCATGCCGACGCTACGTGGCATGCGACGCCGCGGCTACACACCTGAGGCGATCGTATCGTTCGTTGAGCAGATCGGCGTCACCAAATCGGAAGGGATCGTCGATGTTGCCTTCTTGGAGCACTGCCTTCGTCAAGACCTCAACCGGCGGGCACCGCGTGTGATGGGGGTGCTGAATCCGTTGCGCGTCGTCATCACGAACTACCCGGAGGGCCAGTCGGAGGAACTCGAGGCGATCAACAATCCGGAAGACCCGTCCGCAGGAACCAGGATGGTCCCCTTCTCACGTGAGCTCTTCATCGAACGCGAAGACTTCATGGAGGATCCTCCCAAGAAGTTCTATCGCCTGGCTCCCGGAAGGGAGGTGCGGCTGCGATACGCGTACTTCATCACGTGCCATGACGTCATCAAGGACGCTGGCGGAAACGTCGTCGAGCTGCGTTGCACGTACGATCCGGCAACACGTGGCGGTGACGCCCCCGACGGGCGCCGCGTGAAAGCAACCCTGCATTGGGTCTCGGCCGAACACGCCCTCGATGCCGAGGTGCGCCTGTACGACCATCTGTTCGACAGGGAGAACCCCAACGAGGTTGATGCCGGCAAGACATGGCTCGACAACCTCAACCCGAACTCCCTCACGGTGCAGACGGGGTGCAAGGTCGAGCCGGGGCTCGCGTCGGCGAAACCCGGGGACCGCTTTCAGTTTGAGCGGCGCGGCTACTTTGTCGCCGATGTCGATCATCAAGCGGACCGACCTGTGTTCAACCGCACCGCTACGCTACGCGACACGTGGGCCAAGGTGCGCAAGCAGGGCGGTAGCGGGGAGTCCGCCGCTGGGAAGGACAAGAAGTAGGAGCACCCGTCGCCGATCCGGGACTTCGTGAAGGATTCACCGCCGATCCGAGCATCCGAGCCGGGTCGGCGGTCGCTTTTTGGAGGATCGGTCCGACTAGTCCGGCGCAATCAGCGTGTAGACCACGGTGATCCGGTACTCCCCGGACGGGAGCCGGGAGAAATCCCCCTCATCGAACGTCAATTCGTACGCCGCCGTAACATCGGTGGTCCCCGCTGTAGAGGAGAACGGCTCGTATGCAACCGAAAACGCATCAGCCACCGTGTCCGAGTCCCCTCCGGAGGGCACGTCAACATCGACGAACCGATCCAGGGACCAGCCGTCAACCGAGCAAGTCACCCGCAACACCGTCGGAGACTCTGCGGGGAAGCTTCCTTCTCCGGTGACCTGCGGAAACGCAATCGCCTCACCTGATACGATCGAAAGCGACATCCAGGTCAGACAACCGGGTCCGGAGACGGAGGTCACTCCCCAGCGTTCTTCGCCGTCGAGCAGTGTTTCCAGGACCGCCGTCTGAGTCGCCGCGGTGTCCCAGTACCCGGATAAGCGCACATGATAGGTCGTTGTGACATGAGGAACATCGAAGCGCAGTCCCCGAAACGGTTCGGAGACCCAACGACACGGCTTGTTGGTGAACAACACCGTTGAATCCTCCATACAATCGGGAAGCTGCAGGACCCAGGAAGAGATGCTTGGATCCGGAGCAGCGGACACCCGATAGCGGAACTCCGTGATGTCGTGAGGTCCGTTGTAGGTGCTGTTCAGCAGCGTGATCGTCACACCGTGAACCGTAGATGCAACGACATTGAAGCCGATCACGAACAGAAGAACCAGGATCCACGGCACCGTCTTGCCTCTTGCTCGGCCTCTGCACGACAAGCCGCTCATCCGCCTTCCGGTTCGGTGCATTTCCATCCTCCCAACGACAAGTATGCCATGATTTCCCCGCGCCGCAGCACGGCCCGACTGGCGTCTGCAGGATGCAACACTGTTCGAAAAGGAGCGTCTGCGTTCCCCACTGAGTTTCCAGTATAATGAAGCCATGGCTGTCATCAATCGTATCGGGAAGGTGATGAAGCGGAACCGTGCCCTGGTGACGTTCGATCAAGAGCGGATCTTCCGCGTCATCCGTCGCGCCGCAGATTCGAACGGCGGCTTCGAGCAGGATTACACGCAAGGAATCAACGACGCGATTTTTGTCGCCGGCCGCGACCGAGACGGAATCGCTCGCTTCCTTTCCGACCTTGTCGTCATCTGCCTCAACGGTGCTCCGCATCACCAGGTGTCGAATTTCCCGCCGACCGTCGAAGACGTTCAGCAAGCGGTTCTGCACGTGCTGCGAAGTACGGGGTTCACCAAGACGGCGGACGCCTATGAGTGCTACCGCTGGGGAAGTCACTGGATGCGTGAGGGCGCCCTTGCGCCGGATCAGTTCATGCGAAACGGCTACCCACCCGAGCAGATGAAGCCTTATCTCGAATGGAATCGATCCCACGGCTGCGAGACGATCGAAGGACTCAACGAAATCGTCCGTTCCGGGAAGATCCGCGACTTGGTCGACGGTGCCGTTCAGGTGTACGAGCAGTCTCTCGACCAGGCTGCGGACAAGGTCCTTGCACGGCTGGATGCCGGAGATCCACTCCAGATGATCTGGGTCAGCGGCCCGTCTTCGTCGGGCAAAACCACATCAACCGTCAAGCTGACACAGCGGCTTGAGAAGCGCGGACTTCGCTTCCTGATGCTGAACCTCGACGACTATTTCTGGGCCCTGATCGAACATCCAACCGATTGGATCAACGATCGCAACTACGAAACCCCGGAAGCCCTCGATATTCAGCTCTTAAACGAGCATCTCAAGGCGTTGATCGCCGGCGATGAGATCGACAAGCCGGTGTACAGCTTCAAGGAAGGCCGTCGGATCGGCAGCAAGCGGGTTCGGAGGCAGCCGGATCAGATTCTTCTTCTGGATTGCTTGCACGGGTTCTACCCGCCGATCACCGAGGGGATCGACAAGCGCAGCATCTTCCGTCTGTATATCGAAGCGATGAACCCCGTCTACGAATCCCAGATGATGAAGCCGCTTGTCGATATGGAATGGACAGGCGAGCAGATGACACGGTTCGAGGACGTTCGTCTCTTGCGGCGGATGCTCCGTGACGTCAAACACCGGAACCATCCCCCGTTGGCGACGATCCTTCACTGGCACTACGTGCGCGCGGGGGAGCTATTCTCGATTATCCCGCTCAAGGGCATCGCCGATCACATTCTTAACGGCGGCATGCCGTTCGATCTTCCGGTTCTGAAGCCGTTCTTCACGGGAGATGACAGCATCTGGCCCACGCCCCGCGACCTTGAATCGTATGCCTCCCACTTGGATGCGCACATCCGCTATCGTCGCATCGAAGGGTTGTTCGACTCGATCGAGGGGTTGCCGCTGTCTGTGGTGACCGATCCTCGCATCATTCCCGGCGACGCCGTCATCCGGGAGTTCATCGGGGGAAGCACGATCAAGATCCCTCACAACGAATAGCCATACGTATGGATCGACGATCAGGACAGACTCTGCTCCGCCCGGGCAGAAGGAAGTAGGTGAGTGACCGAGCATGCCCGCAAATCTAACCGCTGACTTTCTGAAGGCAAGAGAGCGCTTCCGTGCCGCCACAGACGACTACGAAAGGCTCGCCGCGCTCGAAGAAATGCTGGCAACGATCCCCAAACACAAGGGGACCGACAAGATGCAAGCCGACATCAAGCGCCGCATCGCCAGGCTGCGGGATACACAGGGCAAGAAGGGAGGCAAGGGGCATTCGCTCGGCCATGTGGACCGTGAAGGCGCCGGACAGGTGGCTCTTGTCGGACTTCCGAACGCCGGCAAGTCCAAACTGCTCGCGACCCTGACCAACGCACATCCTCAAGTGGCGGAGTATCCGTTCTCCACGCAGCTCCCGGTGCCCGGCATGATGCGCTTCGATGACGTACCGATTCAACTGGTCGACCTTCCTCCGATCACCGCCGAATACACGGAGTCGTGGGTGTACAACATCGTTCGGGAATGCGACCTAGCCCTGGTGCTCCTCGATGCATCACGAGGAGCGGCGGTGGTCGATGAGTTTGCGGAGATCGAGATGCTCCTTGAAGCACGTCATGTCGTTCTCAGCTCGGAACCTTACGAACCGGACGACTTCCGCATCAAGTCCGTGTCCTGCCGCGTTCTTCTGCATAAGAGCGATCTTGATCCCGCCAAGACCGATGAGGCAAAGGCTGCGGTGGAAAGAGAGATGGACCTCGCCACCGTCACGGCTTCCTCAGAGACCGGGGCCGGCCTGCAGGAGCTTCGAGCCGAGTTGTTCGACGCGCTACGTCTTGTGCGGATCTACACCAAGCTCCCGGGGAAGAAGGCCGATCTTACCGAGCCATACACGCTGCCATGCGGGAGTGTCGTGCTGGATGCGGTCCGCGCGGTGCACCGCGATTTCACCGAGAAACTGAAGTACGTGCGCATCTGGGGATCGGGGAAGTTCGACGGTCAACAAGTCCCTTCGGACCACACGCTGGAGGACGGGGACATCATCGAGATTCATCTCTCGTGACCGTTGGACATCCGCTCGCCCGAGCGGGTGCTGGGAGACGGTCTGCGTGCGTCTCAGAACCAAACAGGGTCCGGATTGATCTCAACACGCGGATCAAGAGCGTGCACGGCATCACAGGCCGCGCGCAGGTTGCCCGCGGTTTTCGCCTTGAGAAGGAGTGTCATCGTTCTTGCTCCACCTCCGCCCCATGTCGTCGTCGGCCCCAGCACAACGACCGGAAGGCGTCGAAGCGCCTTCTCGGCTTGAGCAACGCGCGACGCGGTCTCCCGTGCTCGGGTCTCCGCGGCAAACCGAAGCTGCGCCAGAACGCTGTAGGGCGGGTAGAACATCGCGCGACGGTGCTCGAGCTCTTGCTCGACAAACCGGTTGGAGTCCCCGGCTTCGAACGCCCCCAGAGCCTCGTGTTCGGGAAACCTCGTCTGAACGTAGACCGTGCCTCGCTCGAGCCGTCCCCGCACGGACGTCAACAACTGAAACGCCTGTTCGCTTGCACGGAAATTCGGCAACGCGAGGATTGCATCGATTCCGATCACGGCCGCACAAGCAACCCCGGGAAGCCTTGGTCCGGAGGCGGCCATCGGCGACACAACAAGAATCTGGGGCCGGCGGTGACCGTCTCCCCCCCACAGAACGGAGTGCGCCTGCTGCCTCGTCGCAGCTGTTGTCAGCGTGGTTGCATCCAGACGCATCACCGCTTCCGTCGGGAACGTCTCACGAACAGCAGTCTCCACCGCCGCGGTTCCGAATCCGACGAACCGCAGATCGGTGGCTCCACATTCACTGCAACGCGGTTGCCGAGCGGAATGGCCGCAGATGCGACAGTAGAGATGCACGGATCGATCGTCGTACGCGAGGTTCCCCCCGCAATCCGGACACCGGATCGCCCGCCCACAGTCTCGGCAGATCACACAACGGAACGATCCCAGCCGCGAGGAGACGATCATCACGCGATCTCCAGCGGAAAGCGCTTCTTGAACAGCATCAACGACCATCGGATGCAGAACATCCTCTCCATAGCCGACAGGGACAACCGTTGCTCGGACGTGCCCGGTGTCTTCATCAACAGCGACACGCTCCGCTTCGTTCCTCCGGATCTCCAGGACCGTTTCCATCGACGGCGATGCACTTGCCAACACAAGCTTCGCTCCCCGCACCGAGGCAGCAAGCCGTGCCACTTTGCGCGCATGGTAGTACGGCAGCTGCTCTTCCTGCTTGTATCCGGAGTCGTGCTCGTCCTCGATGACGATCAATCGACATCCGGCAAGTGGCACGAAAAGAGCCGACCGCGTTCCGAACAGAACTCGGATCCGGCCACGTCGCGCCTGCTCCCAGATTCGGCCGCGCGCCCCTTCACTGAGATCGCTGTGGTAGATCCCGACAACCGGCGCGTCCCCATCGAGGTCTACGCGTGCGTCTGCCATCGACGCGGCGTCGCCCGCTTCCATCCGCCGACGGCTCCGATCCCTCAACCAGATCTCGGCCAGGTGTTCAGCCTGCAACACCGTTGGAGCGAGAACCAGAACCGAGCCGCCATCCCCTAGAGCGGCGTCCATCCAATCGCTGTACGCTCTCCAGCGATCGGTGATCCCCGTGATAACTTGCGTTAGCTGCACGAGCGACGCGGCACACGGTGCGGTGACTCCCACGTCGGCATCGCTTTGCCCCCCCGCCCCTGACCCCACCTTGCGAACAAGCGCAGGTTGCTCCCGGGCCAGCCTCTTCGCCGCGGCGACTCCGGAAGCCCCCAGCACGCTGCGCAGTACCGAATCGTCCACCGCTCCGCCTTCCCGCAAGAGCAGTCGAACAACATCGGCCTGACGAGGCGCGCGCTTGCTTCGTGCGTCGAGCCACCGCTCCGCGTCCTCCAGAGTCCCCGCCCAACGAAGCTCCGCGCGGGAGGAGCGGCCGATGGATCGAGGCAGGATCCGATTGATGCACAAACCAAGAGGCGCATAGCACTCGTTCGCCACGGCCCGGCAGATCTCCAGCGCGTCCTTCGCAAGAACCGGTCCATCGACCGTCGCTTCGATCGACGCCAACCGACCGTCGAACGATGACTCGGATGTCAGCTCAACAACGATTCCCGTTGCCTGCCGCCCGGCGAAGTGAACACGAACGCGCTGTCCTACGCCAACGTCTCCCTGAAGCTCTTCGGGAACAAGGAAGTCGAACAGCTTGTCGACCGGGACAGGCATCCCTACACGTGCAATCATTGGATCCATACTGCCGCCAAGTGTACCCGGTCGGGGAAGATCGAACCGTTCCTCCCGCGCCGGTGTGTGTCCGGACCTAGATCCAACCGAAACCGACGGCCAGAAGTAGACCGGCCGTCGCAAACAGGCAGCTGACGATCGAGACAACCGTCCCCCGGCGCAGCCAATCCCGCACGCCGAAGCTCTCACCTGTTCCCACCGCAAGAGAACTCACGACGACGTTCGATGCGGCGCCGATCGGAGACAGGTTGGCCCCAAAACCGACACCGAGAGCAAGCGCCCACCACAAAGCATCAAGCGAGGGATCGGCGCCGACAAGACGCTGGAGGATGGGAAGCATCGCAATCGTAAACGGCACGTTGCTCAGCACACCCGATGCAAGTGCTCCGCCCCAAAGCACGACCACCACCGCACCGGGAAGACTCCATGCCACCAGTGATTGCAGCCCCCCGCCAACACTCGCCAACACTCCCGCCGCATCAAGCCCACCGACGATCATGAACAGCGCGATGAAGAACAGCAAGACGTCCCAATGAATGTCCCGCAAGATCGAATCCAAGTCGGGTCTCACCCAGACAAGCCCGATGCACGCACCGATGAGCGCAACCAGCCCGGGATCAAGCGCCAACCGCTCGTGGATGAGAAACAGCACGATGGTCAGCACGAGCACCGCCAGCATCTTCCGCGTCGTCCGCCGGTTGGTGATCGCCCGCCGTTCATCCAGCGCCATCAGCCGGTCTCGCATCGAAGGATCGCTCTGAAGCGACCTTCGGAACATCAGGATCAGGACACCCTGAGCCACCAGCCACACAACCACCACCACCGGTGCCAGATGAACGAGGAAATCCGTGAAGCTGAACCCCGCAGCAGAGCCGATGAGGATGTTCGGCGGATCCCCGATCAAGGTTGCGACGCCGCCGATGTTGGAGAGAACGACCTCCGAAATGAGGAACGGCATGGCGGGAAGCCCAAGGATATCCGCCATAGAGATGGTGACCGGGACAAGAATAATGATCGTCGTGACGTTGTCCAGCACCATCGAGATCAGACTGGTGACCGCACCCAGATAGACAAGCAGCAGAATCGGACGCCCCTTGGCCAGCTTCGCCGCTCGGATCGCCACATACTGGAAGAACCCCGTGTCTCTGAACAGACCGACGACGATCATCATCCCCATCAGCAGGAGG
>CAZKPU010000036.1:10342-21069 GCA_964554715.1 uncultured Thermotogae bacterium
CCACCTCGGCCACTGCAAGATGGAGATCGTAGAAGCCGACCCATGTGCCGACAGCCACCATCGCCGCTGCTCCGGTCAGAGCGACAATCGTTCGATGAAGCTTCTCGGACAGAATCCCAACGTACGTCAGCACGAAGATAGCAGTCGAAGCAAGCGTCGGTGCGAGCCCAGGCGTATCCATCGGACGTCATCCTAGGCAGGATGTCCCCCGTTTCGCAAGCTTGCGCGCCGATTCCCGAACAGCCACGTGATCCTCGATCGGGGGACACCTGTCCGAGGGGGTTGACAACCCGCCGGCCTTGCTAGATCCAACCGAACTGAATCGCTGCAACGAGAAGAAGGCTTGCCGCAGAGCAAGAAGCAACGGTGCTCATCACTCCTGTTGTCAACCATTCTTTGGTCGTAATCGGAGATCCGGCATGCTCGCTCATCGACATCACAATGACGTTCGCCGTTGCTCCCACCGGCGTCGCGTTTCCCCCGAACCCAACGCCCAGCGCAAGCGCCCACCACAAGGCAGAGGTCTCGACGCCGTGAGTGGCAAGCGCACCGATCACGGGAAGCATCACAATCGTGAACGGGACGTTATCGACGAGCCCCGACATCAACGCGCTTCCCCACAGAACAACCAGCGCGGCAACCACGGTTCCTCGCTGAGTCAATGCGGCCATCGCCTCGGCCACGCTGTCCAGCACGCCGGCAGCGCTTAACCCCCCGACGATGACAAAGAGCGCCGCAAAGAACAGCAAAACGTCCCAATGGACATCCTTGAGGACTGCCTCCAGATCCGGCCGCACCCAAAACAACCCGAGCGCAGCCGATACGAGGGCGACGATTCCCGGCGCAAGCCCGAGCGGTTCGTGCGAGATGAACAACAGAATCGTCGCAGCAACAACCACGATCATCCGTCTTGTCGTTCGCCAGTCCGTGACCGCTTCCCGAGCATCGATCTCCAAGATCCGATCGAAGTTTCGCGGTTTCACCATGAGTTGACGCCGGAATCTCAGAAGCAACAGACTGATCACGACAATCGAGGCAACAACCACGATCGGCCCGAGGTGGATCACGAAGTCGTTGAACCCGAGTCCTGCGGCAGAACCGATCAGGATGTTCGGTGGATCTCCGATCAGCGTCGCCACGCCGCCGACATTGGACAGTAGAACTTCTCCCATCAAGAACGGGATCGGAGACAGCCCAAGAATGTCAGCGATCGAAAAGGTGATCGGAGCGATGATGATCACCGTGGTCACATTGTCCAAGATCATCGACAGAACCGCCGTGACCACAGCAAGGTAGATCATCAGCAGCCACGATCGTCCCCGCGCAAGCTTCGCCACAACGATGGCCAGGTACTCGAAGTACCCCGTTGCCTTAAAGATTCGGACCACAACCATCATCCCGAGCAGAAGGATCAGGGTGTTGAAGTCGATCTCGCTCATCGCCTGGTCAAAGCTATAGAAGCCGAGCCATTGCCCAAGCACGAGCATCAATGCGGCGCCGCTCAGGGTGACAATCGTGCGATGGACCTTCTCCGAGAGAATCCCTACGTACACACCCACAAACAGCACCGTCGAAACGATAAACGGAGCCCAACGGACGGTGCCCATGAGCGACTATCGTATTCCACACCCCGCCGATCATCAACCACAGGGCAAGTCAGGGCAATGACGGCATGGATCTCCGCTCGGCAAGCACGACCTCAATCCGTTGTCGTTGTCCGTCCCGAAGCACATCGAGCCCCACGACATCGCCAACTTGTGTTTGGCTCTCCAGATACAAGAGAAGATCGATCATCGACCGGATCGGAACCCCGTCAATCTCAACCAGCACGTCTCCTCCCGCTGGAAACTCGATCTCACCGATGGGGATCACTCGATCGCTTCCGCGGATTCCCGCCTGCTCGGCAGCTCCTCCCGCCGCAACGCTAAGCACAAGAACGCCTCGGTCATGGGGCAGCTCAACCCCTTGCTCGCGAAAGAACTGCACGCGCTCGGGACTCAGATCGAATCCGATCAGTTCGAGGCTGGGATGTGGATACGATCCGCGCTCGATCAGCACCGGTACAATCCTCGCAACGGTGTTTGCTGGGACGGAGAAGCTGATCCCGGCCGATGCACGACTGGGGCTGATGATCTGAGATGTGACACCGATGACGCGCCCGTCAAGATCGAGAAGCGGCCCTCCTGAATTACCGGGGTTGATCGCGGCATCACTCTGAATCGCTTCTCCGATGAACTGCCCGTCAGGGCTTTGGATGATCCTCTCCAGCGCGCTTACGACGCCAAACGTGAGGGTCTGTTCAAGACCGAACGGATTCCCGATGGCAACAACGAACTGTCCGATCACCAATTCGGAGGAGTTCGCCAGCACAAGCGGTACCGGGAGATCCTCTCCACTCCTGCCAACGCGGATGACAGCAAGATCGGTTGCCGGATCCGTACCGATCACGGTCGCCGGGCAGCAGTCGACCCCGCCGAATGCAACGGTGATCGTTTCTGCATCAGCGATCACATGGTAGTTCGTCACGATGTGTCCGTGCCGATCGTACAGAAACCCCGATCCGCTTCCACCGACGGGGACAGGGCGCATGAACACATCTTCCACGGTCCCCTGTACGGTGATGTGCGCTACAGCGGGGGCTGCAGACTCGAAGACCGAAATGACTTGATCTTGCAGCGTTTCCGCCACAGCAATGGTCCCGCACCCGATGATAACAATGATGAGAATCCCGATCGCCCGTAGCCTACGCGAAGCTCTTCTCATGCCGCCTCCCTTCACAACCCGTACGGTAGGGAGGAGCAAGCATTTGAGCAAACGAGAGGAAGAGAATCGATCCGGCGGATCCCCCTTCGCAGCAAACAAGTAAGCTCCCCATCAGGGGAGCTTACTTGCGGAGGGACGAAGGCACCGACTGCCTTTCCAAAAGATCCGTGACCATCTCCTCGCACTTCATCCCAAATCCCGATCGGTGACTACTAGCCGTAGCGCCATCCATCCGCCTACACTCAGGCATCGCAAGCCGATTTCGTCTGGATCGACTGGTCTTCTCGAAGTCGATCTTCCTAGCACGGATCGACAGGTGTTGCGTTGTCGATCCTCCTAGCACGGATCGACAGGTGTGGCATTGTCGATCCTCTCTAGCACGGATCAACAGGTGTTGCGTTGTCGATCCTCCTAGCATAGAGGAACCCGGAGAGAACGAAACCGTGAGGTGGGGAAACCCGTCCTCCATGCTCGACTCATCGGCTGCAGGACGGCACGAATTGAAGATCGTCGGCAAAGACGCACGCTCCGCTCGTCTCAAGAGATCGAGCTACGCCCCCACACAACTGTCTCCTTCGGCAGTCCGGCGACCTTGGAAGTATCCTCCTTTAGGCCCGTGACTTTGCGTCCTTGGCTTTCACCAAGTTTGCCCGTTCGGGGTACACGCGAATGATACACTATAAAATGGTTGTTAGCAATAGTATCTTGTTGATCCACCCATCGATGGTCCGTCCCAACCGCTGCTGGCATACGCAATGCGCTTTTCGTTCGTTGGCATAACGCATCGTTGTCGGCCAGAATACAGCCATCATGACCGACAACGAACCGTCCGCCTTCCGTCCATCCGAGAGCGAACCCAGCGCTGAACCATCTGCAGATGATCTGCTGGCTCAAGCGAAGGCGCTGGTGCAGGCGGGACCGATCTGCAACGACTGTCTCGGTCGGGCGTTCGGAATGCTTGGACACGGTCTGACCAACCAGCAACGCGGAGAATCGTTACGAACGATCCTGTCGATGCTCGGCGATGTCGGCCTTGAGCCCCGCGGTGCGAACGGGAATTCAGAAGATCGAGCAGCCGGCCGGACTCCGTGCTGGATCTGCGGGGGGGTGTTCTCCCGCGTGACGGAGTGGGCGCAGCAAGCGGCTGAGGCCGTCAAAGATGTCGAGTTTTCCACCTATCTGGTTGGAGTGAAGATCTCCGCTCGAGTCGAAACCACCGAGCAGATGGCGGTAGAGCGCTACGCTCTGTCACATGCCGAACCGCTCAAGCACTCGTTCAATCGGGAGGTGGGCAAAGCGTTCGAGGCGATCGCCGGTGGAACGGTGTCGTTCCGGAACCCCGACGTTACGTTCCTGATTCATCTCGCGGCAGGTCGGCTCGAATCAAGGCTGTCTTCGCTATACATCTACGGACGCTACCGGAAGCTCACCCGTGGAATCCCTCAAACTCACTGGCCGTGCCGCGCATGCCGAGGACGAGGCTGTGCTGCTTGCGGGGGAACCGGCAAGCAGTATCCAGAGTCGGTCGAGGAATGGATCGGAGCACCGCTTGTCCGCGCCGCATACGCCGACGGAGCATGCCTACACGGCGCCGGACGTGAGGATATCGACGCCCGGATGCTCGGCCGTGGGCGGCCGTTTGTCTTGGAGATCCGTTCCCCTCGCGTTCGTTCGCTGGACTTGGCAACGCTTCATGACGAGATCAACCGTACAGCCCTGAAACGGGTCGAGGTAAGCCCGCTACGGTTTGTTCCGCCAAGCGCCGTCGCTGTGGTCAAAGAGACACGGAACCTCAAGCGCTATCTCGCCAGGGTTCGGATGGACCGTCCCGTCGAACCAGCAGAGCTGGAGAGATCGATCGGTGCCCTGATCGGTGAAGTTCGCCAGCAAACCCCGGAACGCGTCTCACATCGCCGCGCCGATCGCGTACGGATACGCCATTTGATCGAGGCCCGCTTGACACATCAGGCGCAGGACCTCCGGGAAGCCGAGATCGAGCTACTCACAGACGCGGGGCTGTATGTAAAAGAACTCATCTCGGGCGATGAAGGGCGAACCCAGCCAAGCCTCGCCGCAGCGCTGGGCACATCTACACGCGTTTTCGAGTTGGATGTTGTGGATGTTCGCTTCGACGAGAACGTCCTCCCGGATCGCTAGCCGGGAGTTCTTGGGTTTTCCTCCGGCGTGCCGTAAAGTTCCGGTGGATGAGACGGGAGGTGATGAGCGTGGCACAGAGGGCGACAAAGACGGCGGGAGATGCGGATCTCCTCACAGTCTACTATCGCGACATCTCTCACTTCCCGGTGCTCTCCGCCGCGGAAGAAACGACGCTTGCCCGCAATATGCGCGACGGGATCTCCCGAGCCCGGGAGACGCTGATCACATCGAACCTCCGTCTGGTCGTACGCATCGCAAGGGAGTACTCGGATGCCGGACTGCCGATGCTCGATCTGATCCAAGAAGGGAACATCGGACTCATCGAGGCGATCGACCGATTCGACCCCGATCGCGGCTTCCGCATCTCGACGTATGCCTCTTGGTGGATCCGGCGGGCGATGCTTTCTGCGATCACCCAGTACTCACGCATGATCCGTATCCCCGACTACATGTTCCGCGCCATCCGTCGTTTGCAGCAGCTCCGTTCGCTCTCGGAAGACGGACGTTTCGACGACAAGGAGATCACGCAGCTTCTCGGAATGTCCGTCGATCGACTGCGGCAGATCGAGCAACAAGTCTCCGATATCGTTTCCTTGGATCAGCCGATGCACACCGAGACGGACGAAACGATGGAAGATCGGATCGCCGATCGATCCTCGGATGCCGAACACGAAGCCCTTCGCTTGCTGTTCCAGGAAGAGCTCAAGAGGACCCTCGACAAGCTTCCTGCTCGTCAGGCCTTGGCAATCCGCCTTCACTACGGGATCGAAGACGGATGTCCCTACTCGTTTGCCGATGCCGCACGGATCATGGGCGTGTCGCGAGAGCGAGTCCGACAGCTTGTGAAGCAGGGGATGTCGCATATCAGCGAAAGCTGGGGCCACGATGCGCTCGACTACTATCGCGGGCTCCTCAATCTGCCGTAGCCAGCTCTCTGCTTCGAAGCTGACCGCATCCCGCATCGATCTTGATGCCTCGGCTCACTCGCACCGTCGTGGGAATTCCGCGGTTCTGCAGCGTTTCCGCGAACACCTCGACGCGCTTCCGCGGGCTGGGACGGAACGCGTCGCCGGGGATCGGGTTGAGCGGAATCAGATTCACGTGAGCAAGCATGCCGTGAAGCAGTTCCGCAATCTCCTTGGCGTGCTTCACACTGTCGTTCACATCCTCGATCAGCGCGACCTCAAACGTGATCCTCCGCCCGGTCTTCTCGATGTAGCTTCGGCAGGCCGCGATCAGCTCCCGCAGGGGAACCGCCCGATTGAGCGGAACAAGAACGTTTCGGAGGATATCGGACCCGGCATGGAGAGACACCGCAAGGTTCACCTGAGGAAACTCGTCCGCCAGTCGCTCGATCCCAGAAAGGATTCCCGCCGTCGAAACAGTCATCGATCGTGCCCCAAGACGAAAGCCGTCAGGATCGTTGAGACGGCGGATCGCTTCGAACGTCGCGTCGGAGTTCAAGAACGGTTCTCCCATCCCCATGAAGACAACGTTGCTGATCCGCGATCCTCCTCCCTTTGATTCGGCATCGGATGCTTGCCGCAGCATCCTCGCAAAATGCATCACCTGACCAACGATCTCTCCGACGGACAGATCACGGACAAACCCCTGCCTTCCGGTCGCACAGAACGAGCACCCGATCGCGCAACCGACTTGCGTCGACACGCAGACGGTCCGCCGCCGTTCATAGGCCATGAGAACCGCCTCAACCGTGGCCCCGTCGGCGAATCGCAGCAGCGCCTTTCTCGTTCGCCGATCGCTGCTCGCTTGCTCGGCATCCACTCCGCGGATACACGCGGGAAACGTCTCGCGTAGCTTCGAACGCAGCGTCTGAGGCAACGGGGTGATGTCCTCGACCGTCCCGACCATCTCCACGTACACCGCACGCCAAACCTGATCGACACGGAACGCCGGCTGGCGGATCGCTCGCATCCAGGCAGCAAGCTCCTCGCGTCGCAGATCAAGCAAACAAGGTTGCCCCATCATCGCCTCCGATCGATCCGCCAACTGCCGACCCCTTGGAGTCGGGATTTGTTCCTTCGGACCCAACCATCTCGAGGAAGGCCGCTTCGTCGATCGTCGGTACGCCGAGATCGACGGCCTTGGATGCCTTGCTGCCGGGATCTTTTCCGACGACGACGTAGCTGGTCTTACGGCTGACCGAAGAAGAGACCGTGCCGCCCTGGCCACGGATCTTCTCGGCGGCTTCCCCTCGTGACATCGTGGAGAGCGTCCCTGTCAGAACAAACGTCAGACCGGCCAGCGCATCACTCCGTGAGTGTTGCTCGGTGTCGATGCCGCCGGGGGTCACTCCTTCCGCCAGCAGACCGTCCACGAGCTGCCGGTTGGCTTCTGCGCCGAAAAAGTCGATGATCCCATCTGCCGTGGCCGGTCCGATGTCCGACACAGCAAGCAACGCGTCACGATCAGCGCTCATCAGCTTCTCCAACGACTTGAAGGCATCGGCAAGCAGCCGGGAGGCCGATGCACCAACTTCGGGGATCCCTAGGGCAAAAAGGAAGCGAGCAAGGGTTGTGTTCTTGGCACCCTCCAAGGCATCAAACACGTTCTGTGCCGACTTCGCGCCCATCCGCTCTTGGTTCGCCCATTGGCGCACACTGACACGAAACAGGTCGTCAGCACGCGCCACGATTCCGTTGTCTACGACTTGATCGATCAGTTTCGGCCCGATCCCCTCCACATCGAACCCTCCCTTCGAGACGAAATGGAGGAGCGACTGCTTGATCCGTGCCGGACACGAGACATTGACGCAGCGTCGTGCAGTTTGCCCCTCGTGCCGCACGGTCGGAGAGCCGCAAACCGGGCAGTCTCTAGGCATGACGAACTCTCGTTCCGCCCCCGTGCGTTGCTCGATCACCGCAGCGACGACCTGCGGAATCACATCTCCCGCGCGCTGCACAACCACGGTATCCCCAATCCGCAGGTCCTTCCGCCGGATCTCGTCTTCGTTGTGAAGGGTGGCGCTGCTGATCTCCACCCCCCGCACACGAACCGGATCGAGCACCGCAACAGGGGTCAGTGTTCCCGTTCGGCCCACCTGGATGGCGACGTCCCGAAGCTTCGTTTTCTGTTGCTCAGCCGGGAATTTGGCGGCAATCGCCCAGCGCGGACTGCGCGAGATCTGACCCGCCAGCCGGCGCAACGCGAACGCATCGATCTTGATCACGACACCGTCCGCTTCATACGGAAGGCCGTCACGAGTCGTATTGAGGTGCTCGTAGAAGGCAATCGCCTTGTCGATGCCGTCGCACCGCTCGAAAAGGGGGTTCGCCGGAATTCCAAGCTTCGGCAGAAGCGTCAGCAGATCGACTTGGGTTTCAATACTCAGCCCGTCGACCCTGCCGATGTCGTAGCAGAACACCCGGAGAGGCCGGGCAGCGGTTACGCGGGGATCCAGTTGCCGCAGCGACCCGGCGGCTAGGTTGCGGGGGTTGGCAAACGGATCGAGTCCGGCGCGGTCACGCTCCCGGTTCAGCTTCTCGAGCGCCGCCGTTTCGACATAGACCTCCCCTCGCACCTCCAGTAGACGCGGGACCGAAGCGTCGATCGGTTGGAGTCGAAGCGGTATCCCCCTCACAGTCCTTAGATTGGCAGTGACGTCCTCGCCGCGAACACCGTCACCTCTTGTCGAGCCGCGCACGAACAGCCCGTTCTCGTAGACCAGCTCCACGGAAAGCCCATCGAGCTTCGGTTCGGCGACATAGTCGACACGGTCCGATCCGATAAGCGCGCGGACCCGGCGATCGAACGACCTCACGCCGTCTTCATCAAACGCGTTACTCAGGCTCAGCATCGGCACGCCGTGTTCGACGGAGTCGAACCCCTCGGCAGGCTCCGCCCCCACCCGTTGTGTCGGCGAGTCCGGCGTGACAAGCTCGGGGTGTTCCGCTTCGAGTTCGAGCAGCCGCCGGAACAGCCGGTCGTACTCCGAGTCGGGGATCTCCGGGGCATCGCAGACGTGATACAACACGTTGTGCCGGCGGATCTCTTCCCGCAGCGATTTGATCTCCTGAGATGGATCTTTGGCCATGGCAACGTAAGCGTGACCCGCAGATGCCGCGAAGTCAACTCCGCTTGAGGTTCGTCATCACCCGATTCCGAATGACAACCGCCCGTCGGGTCAATGAGGATCCAGCCATCTTGATGCAAGCGACCTCATATCCCGTCGCGCCCACGCCCCATGGACACGATCGACGAACCGAGCCACGGCAGCACGGTAGATCGTCGGCTCCGTCATCCCGATTGACTCTGTGAATGACTATGATCATGACGGAGATCTGCCGATCCGGCTTCATGTGGGTCAATCCGACGTACGGCTTGATGACTCCGCGGATCAAGACCGGATTCGGGTCATGCTTTGGGTCACGAGCCTCCGAACCGATCCCCAACCTGGATCTTCGATTCCTGGTCACGCCGCATCATGCCAGCCGGTTACCGCCGTGAAAGATGCTTGTCTTCGGTGCCTTGAACCAACCCCTTCGACCAATTAATCTTCTCCCACTTTAGCGTAGGGAAAGCACTCTCAGGCATACGGCGCACGCGAACGGATCGTCGGCAATTCCGGTCCTCCCCGGATTGCAGCGGTTCACGGACAACAGAAGCTACACCCAACTCGGCTTAAGGAGAGTGCAATGCGATCGACTTCGTTTCTACGGTATGTCCTTGGCAGACTCCTTCACTTCTTCTTGGTCTATGCCCTGTTGATCTTCGTGTATGCGGTCATCCTCAACGGGCAGCTCGAAGCTACCGTTCATCGAACGCTTCAATGGAATGCAGCTCAGGCCGTCCAGGGCGCAATCGGAGCCGGCACGATCGATCCCGACGAAGCAGACGAATACCGGGCGGAGATGCTGCTCCAGGCTGAGCGAGCCTACGGATTCGACAAACCATTCCTCGTAAGAGCCGGGAAGCTGTGGCTGAAAACCATCCGGCTAGACTTCGGATACTCACAGGGCCAGAGCGTGACACATCTCACGGGAACCACGCAGGATACCCTTGTGATGAACATCATCGGAGAAGCCCTGATTCCAACACTTCTCCTGTTCGGGGGAGCGTTCCTCTTCCAGGCACTCCTTGCTCTGTTTCTTGGGCTGCGCAACGCGACCCAACCCGGATCAAGTCTCGACCGCGTGACCACCACCTTCTCGATTCTCCTTGCCGGGGTCCCCCCGTTTGTGCTGGCGATGTTCATGGTGAGGGTTTTCGTTTTCCGGATTCCGCTGGCACCATCGGATCCCTGGGTGTACTCGCTGCCGTCAACGTGGAGCGAACTTGGTCCATGGGCAGGGGAGTTCTTTTCGCACTTCGCACTGCCGTTTGTCACACTGATCCTTGCCAATCTCTGGGCCACGGCTCATCGTGTGAGGAACATCTCCCTCAACGTATTCAGCGAGGACTACTTCAACGCCGCGCGCGCGCGCGGCCTTCCCGAGCGGAAGGTTGTCTACCGGATCGGCCGCCGTGTGACCGCAGCGCCGACGCTCACTCTGATTGCAACAGGTTTCGCCGCATCCTTGTGGGGAGGGTTCCTCGTGGAGCCGATCTTCCAATGGCCGGGCATCGGATGCCTGTTCCTGCGCTGCACCAACGCCGCCGATATTCCGATGGTGATGGGGATGCTTGTCGTCATCACCGGGATCTACCTGTTCGGGCTGATGATGCTCGACCTGACCTACGGCCTGACGGATCCTCGGATCAAGGTCGGCAGTCGGGCGAAGTTGTAGGTTCCCGATCCCGACTAGGTCAGGATCGAATCCATCAGTCCGTTTCGATCCCGACTAGGT
>CAZKPU010000037.1:0-20993 GCA_964554715.1 uncultured Thermotogae bacterium
AAGAGCGTCGCCCTCAAAGTAGAGCTTTTTCAACTCGGATACGCCCGGAAGCGGCGTCCCCCACTGGTACCTCTGGGCGCTCGGCGTCGATCCGGCCCGTCAGCGCCAAGGGATCGGAACGGCCCTTCTTCGTCCGGTCCTTGCCCGTTCCGATCGGGAAGTTCACCCCTGCTACCTCGAAACCCAGGTTCCGGGGAATGTCTCGTTCTACGAGCGGCTGGGCTTTCGGGTCGTTGAGGAAGCCAATGTTCCGCAACAGCCGATCCATCTGTGGTTCATGCGGCGGGATCCCGCTTCGTGATCGCTGCTCCGAACAGGTACAATCCCTTCTCACTCGTCCGATGAGGAGAAGCATCCCCGAATGAATCCGACATCCGATTCTCAGAAATCATCCGCCGGATCGCAGCTTCTTCTTCTGACCGCTTCGATCATCTGGGGATTCGCCTTTGTTGCCCAACGAGCGGGGATGGATCATGTCGGACCGTTTCTCTTCAACGGCATCCGTTTTCTGTTGGGAAGCCTGACCCTGGTTCCGGTGCTCCTTGTGCGCAGACGGCGCTCGCTTCCTGCACCGAACCGACTCTCCCGGCGCGGACTCATCCTTGGCTGTGCGGCCACCGGCGTTGTGCTGTTTGCTGCAGCTTCGCTCCAACAGATCGGGATTGTGACCACATCGGCAGGCAAGGCCGGGTTCATCACCGGCCTCTATGTCGTTCTTGTTCCGCTTCTCGGACTGTTCCGCGGCCACCGTGCAGGGAAATGGGTGTGGCTCGGCAGTGTATCGGCAGCCGCGGGTCTGTACTTCCTGAGCATTGCCGGCGCCCTCCGGATCGAGGCCGGAGACGCTCTGCTCCTTGGAAGTGCTCTTGGCTGGGCGATTCACGTTCATCTGGTCGGTTGGCTCGCGGCATGCGTCCGCCCGGTGGTCGTCGCCGTTTTTCAGTTCACGGTTTGCGGGCTCTTAAGTCTCGGTGTTGCCTTGATACGGGAGCCGATCGTGTGGCAAAGCATCTTGAGCGCAGGATGGGCGATTCTGTACGCAGGCATCCTGTCCAGCGGCGTCGCGTACACGCTTCAGGTGGTCGGACAACGCAGGATCGCCCCGGCCAGCGCGGGGATCATCCTCAGTATGGAGTCGGTTTTCGCTGTCGTCGGTGGGTATCTGTTGCTCAGCGAATCGCTGAGCGCAAGAGCCTTGCTGGGCTGCGCATTGATGCTCGTCGGGATGATCCTTGCGCAGCGACCCGCTCGTTCCAGGCAGAAGATCGTTTCTTCCTAGAACAGGGCACCGCGGAACCACACCACGACACACCGTCGGGAACACCGGGCGGTTTCGATTGAACCGATTCCGCTACTCCGAATGCAGCTGCTCGGCCTTCTCGGCCGCCGTAACGATTCCGCGGATGAACGCCGAACTGAACCCCTGATGTTCCATCTCGTTCAATCCGGCGATCGTTACACCGAGAGGGGTCGTAACCGAATCGATCAGCGCCTCCGGATGGGCCTCACCGGCCTCGCGTTGCGCAAGAAGAAGCTCCGCCGCTCCGCGAGCCGTCTGTGCAGCGAGCTGGATCGCCTCGTCGGCATGGAACCCCACCTGCACGCCTCCCTGAGAGGCTGCGCGGATCGCCCGAAGAAAGAAGGCAATTCCGCAGGCACACAGTGCGGTAGCCGTTGTCATCTGATCTTCGTCGATGAATTGGGTGTGTCCCAACAAGGAGAACAGCTCCGCCACCTGCTGACGCGCACGGTGCGGCACATCGGCGGGGCAAGCAAGGCACGTCATCGATGCTCCCACCGATACGCCGACATTCGGCATCACACGGATCACAGGAGCGCTTGTGCCAAGCCGGGTTCGGATCTCTGCGACACACACATCGGTCACCGTCGAGACCACCACATGGCGTCCGCTGTTGACTTCGTCTGCAATCTCATCAAGAACACGAGGGAGCTGTCTGGGGCGCACCGAGATCACAACCAGCGGAGCCGCTCTCACGGCTTCTCGGTTGTCCGTTGTGACCGAGAAGCCTTCGGAAATCAGCGGCTGAAGACGCTCTTCGGTCCGTCGAGTCATCGTGATGGCACCGGCATCGTACTCCCCGGTGCGGACCCACCCGCGCGCCATCGCCGAACCCAAGTTCCCTCCGCCGAGAATTGACAGTCTTCGATCCGCTTCCATCTTCGCTCCTTCACCTACGTGCTCGATCCGCCTACTTGCCGAGGCTCCTCATGGGTTCGTCGGAATCGGTCCGGAGAACCGCAGGAGGTTCAACAATCTCCTCACCGGCTCCCTCCGTCATCCGGCAGAAGATCCCGGATCGATTCCAGGATCCGTCGGGCCGCCTCGTCCGCCGCTCCCGACGCGTCGACCCGGGTGACCGGCGCTGCAAACTCCTGCTCATCGCCGATACGGGTCGCATGCTCGCCACGTCCAGCACGATTCAATCGGAGCTGGCGGATGGACAGCGGTGCTTCCAGCCACAACACGCGATCAAACATCCGGTAGTCGATGTGCGGGGAGACCCCCAGAAGGGCTCCTTCCACCAACAACACGTGCGTCCCAAGACGCTCATGTTTCGCAATCTCGGTCCGCAGCGCCCGCTCGACCTCCGGATGGATAATCCGATTCAGGTCGGCCTGCGCTTCGGGGGAAGCGAACGCGGCAGAAGCGAGCTTGCGGCGATCGATCCCACTGTTCGAGTCAAGGATGGCCTTGCCGAACCTCGCGACCAGTTTCTCGTACGCCCGCCCGCCGGGGGCATAGCATCCCCATGCCACGCGGTCGAGATCGAGCCAAGAGATCTCTTCCCGGGAGGAGATCCATCTCGCAATCGTACTCTTCCCGGTTCCGGCCGGTCCCCCAAGCGCGATGATCCTCATGCCCACAAGCTACTTCGCATCCGTGGGAAGCGCAAGCCGCAGAACGCTACCGACGGCCTTCTCTCGTCTGCGGCGTCCGTGTCGAGCCGGCTCGCATACACGCCATCGTCTCGCCGCGCAACATGCCACCCAAGATTCGTGAAACCGATCAGCGTTCCCTGTGTACATCGAACGAGGTGATCGAGATGACCGCAAAGCGCATCGTTCTCATTCTTTCGGTAGCTTTCCTCGTCGGGGCCTCCGCGATGGTTGCTGTGTCCCAATCGCAGGTGAACCCCCTTGGTTTGGTGATTACGCCCGATCCGTTGCCGCTTCAAGCAAGTATCTGGACGGACAAGGCGCTGTATGCGGTCGGGGAGACGGCAACGATCTCGTTCGCTGTGAACCAGCCGGCGTATATCTACATCTATGATATCCAGCCCGATGGAGTCGTTCGACGCATCTACCCCAACCTGTACTCCCAGAACAACTACGTGATGGCTGGCACGCACAGTCTGCCCGACGGCCCGTACACGTTCACCGTTGCGCCTCCGACCGGAGTGGAACAGCTTCAGTTGATTGCAAGCCCTTCTCCGCTTCCGCTAACGGAGGCAAGCACCTACGGAGAACCGTTCCCGCTTGTTGCGCCCAATGCTTTGGATGCCGGAAACGCCCTTGAAGTACAGATCATGGGCATGGTCCCCCAACCGATGTATGTGACAGCTTGGACGTCGTTCACGATCCAACCGCAAACCGGCTATGGCTATGTACCACCGTCTTATGTACCCCCTTCCTACACGCCGCCCACGTACACACCCCCGTGTTACACCCCTCCGTGCTACACACCTCCCACGCCTCAGATGCCGACGCCGCCGTTCTATCCCCCGCATGTTCTGTGGTCGGTCCCGGATGGAACCTGGTTCTGGTGGGGAGGACAGTGGGTGTTCGGAAGCCCTACCGGCGGAATCTGCTGGACGTACGGTCCCGGCGGAACATGGAGGCTCCACATCCGCATCCACATCGGTTCAGGAGGCTAAACCCGCAAGATCACTTCTCTGTCGCTTCACCGCCTCGCGGCCGACCGTTCGTCAAGAACCGTCGGCCGCCCCTCTTCGGCGGCTCGACTCTCGGTCCACCCTTCCATCACGTACAATCGTGTCATGGGACTCTGCTGGAGCACTGAACAGGCACGCCGTTATCAGCTCTGGGCCACGCGCCTCATCGGAGCGCACTACGCCCCCGGCGACCATGGGGTCCGGCAGTGCTTCGCCGATCTCGGAAGCGTGCAATTGGATCCGCTTCCCATCCTCGGAAGAAACCACGATCTTGTCTTTCAGGCCCGTGTCGACGGCACCCACCCAGGCGACGCGCTTGATCTGATCCACAGGGAGCGGCTGGGGTTCGAGTACTGGGACAAGATGCTGTGTGCCGTCTCCTTGGATGCGTATCCTTTGTTCGATTCGTGGATGGCCGAGGGCGGAATCGCTTGGGAACGAAGCCGTGCCGAGAAGCTCGAACGCACGTTCCCGGGAGTCATCGATCAAGTGTTGGCCGCCGTTCGCCAGCATGGCCCGCTGTCGAGCCGCGAACTCCGTGCATTGGGCGTCGCCCAGCATGAACATCGAGGGTGGAAGGCGACTCGAACCGCCAACGTGGCCCTTGAAGCTCTGTGGAATCAGGGGCTGATCGCCGTTTCACACCGTGTGAACTACCGCCGGTACTTCGACGTGACGTCACGCGTCGTCCCCTCCAACATCCGCATGCGGCACGCGCAGCCAAACAGACCGTTTCTCGAAGCCCTTCTTCTTCGGAGGGTTGCGTCCGTTGGGCTGTTGTCTTCTTCAGGCGATGCGGAATCTTGGGCGTTTCTCCGGTCTTCCCGCCGAGAGCGGCTCCCCAAGGACTTGGTTGAACGCGGCGATCTGATCGAGGTCAACGTGCGCGGGATCTCCGCGCCGTTCTACGCTCTTCCGTCCGCGGAAGCGGATCTGGAAGCGGCGATGAACGCCGAAGCATCCGCCATGCCCCAGTTTGTTGCTCCGCTGGACCCACTCCTGTGGGGCCGCGACAGTCTTCGTCGGTTGTGGGGTTTCGACTACGTCTGGGAGGTCTACAAACCTCCTTCCAAGCGCCGCTTCGGATACTACGTACTCCCCGTTCTCTATCGCGATCGCTTCGTCGGACGCTTCGACGGCCGATACGACCGAGCAGCCGGAACCCTGCAGGTCATCTCCTATCACCAAGAACCGGCAGGTTTGCCTGTCGACGCCCCGGCACTTGAGCAGGCGTTCGCGCGGTTTCTCCGCTATCTGGGTGGTGAGAGAATCGCCTTCCCCTCATCATCATACCCATCGTAGACCTATGCGCGTGTGTCCTTGCGGTTTGACCCTACGGCAAGGACCGTGTATCTCTGGTTCATGTCCGAGCACAATGGATCCGTGAAGCTTTTCCGCCTCCTCCAAGTCCAGGCCGGCCTCTCTCGGCGAAAGGCGCAAGAACTGATCGCCTCCGGCGAAGTCACGATCAATCGCGAGCCGGTGAGTGATCCGTTTGCAGTCGTCGAAGTGAGTGGCAAAGAAAGTAGCGTCAGCCTTCGGCTTCGCGGCCACCCGATTGCGCTCACGTCCCCCGAGTATCGAGTGTATCGGTTTCACAAACCCGCAGGAATGCTGTGCAGTCACGATGATCGATACGACGGAAACACCGTCGGCCGCGTGTTGCGCGCGGAAGGATTCATCGGCTACACCTGGGCCGGAAGGCTCGATCAAGATGCGGAAGGGTTGTTGCTCCTCAGCAACTGCGGAGATCTCATCAACTACCTGACCCATCCCCGGTATGGCGTGCGGAAGCAGTACGCCGTATGGACCGCTTCCCGCGTGCCCCCGGACAAGGTCCGTAAGATGGCAAGAGAAATGTGTGCAGGAGTCCACGAAGGCGGCGATGAATTGCGGGCGATCGACCTCACCCCATCCAAGCGTGGCTCCTTCCTGATTACGCTTTCCGAAGGGAAAAAGCATGAGGTGAAGAGGCTCTTCTCGTATTTCGGCGTAACCGTGAGTCGGTTGCAGCGGGTTTCGATGAGCACGGTAGAGCTCCGGGACCTCCGCGCCGGCGCGTTTCAGCGTCTCGCAGCGAACGAAGAGAGGAACCTGTTCCGGCTCGCTCTCGACGCCGCCGGTAAGGCAGATCCGTAGGTCCGGTGGTGATCGAATGCCCGTCTTCCTATAATCCGCGCATGAAGATCGGGATCGCCCAGACCAACCCAACGGTAGGAGACATCACCGGAAATCTCCGGCAGGTTCTCGACCATATCGGAAGCGCGCGCCGCGCGGGCTGTGATATTGTTGCGTTTCCGGAGCTGGCGCTGTGCGGGTATTCCCCGCAAGATCTTCTGTGGCGAACGGGGTTTGTGGAGGCACTCGAGCAAGCGGTGCAAGCCGTGATCGAAGCAACCGATCGAATCACCGTCGTCTTGGGCACCGTCCGTAGTGTTCTTCATCACGCCCCGATCAACCCGCACGATCCGTCAGCACGCCTCGATGGAGGCGAAACCCTCCTATACAACAGCGCGCTGGTCGTGCGAGATCGCCAGATCGTTGCAGAGCACCACAAGGTCGAACTGCCGACGTTCGATGTCTTCTCCGAGCAGCGCTACTTCGTGCCCGGCACGAAAGCCGATGTGTTCGTGCTCGATGGAGACCTCGGGGCGTTCGGCGTGAACGTGTGCGAGGATTTCTGGGCCGATGACGGACCGACCGATCAGCAGGCAGCACGTGGAGCACGATGGATCATCAACCTATCGGCTTCGCCCTATTACGCAGGCAAGCCGGCCATCCGCCGAGCGATCGCCACGCGTCGGGTTGCGGACAACAACGTGGGTTTTGTGTACGTCAATCGCGTTGGCGGGCAAGACGATCTCGTGTTCGACGGTGGAAGCTTCGTCATCGGCGGTGACGGGCGCACACTGTTTGAGGCACCCTCGTTCGAGGACGGGTTGTTTGTTGCCGATATCGGGGGATGTTCGAGCATCGATCCGGGTCCCGCATCAAGCAGTCCATCGGATGAGACTCATGAGATCCGGAGGGCGTTGGTTCTCGGAATCCGTGACTACGTCCGAAAGAACGGATTCGAGCATGTCGTGCTTGGGTTGTCGGGCGGGGTCGATTCCGCCGTCACCGCGGCGCTTGCTGTTGAAGCGCTCGGACAGGATCACGTCATCGCGGCGTATCTTCCAAGCCGGTACAGCAGTGACGAGAGCACCGATGCGGCGCGGCAACTCGCAGACACTCTGGGGATCGAGCTTGTGGAGATCTCCATCGCATCACTCCATGAGGCAACCGCGGCAGCCATGCCCACCGCTCCTTCAGGGTTGGTGGATGAAAACATCCAGCCGCGACTGCGCGGCGTGCTGTTGATGGCTCTCGCCAATCAACGCCGTGCGCTGGTCCTCTGCCCCGCCAACAAGGCCGAGATCGCCGTAGGGTACAGCACGCTGTACGGGGATTCCGTCGGCGCTCTGGCCCCGATCGGCGATCTGTACAAACGGCAGGTCGTTGCCGTGGCAGAGACCTATCCGGAGATCCCCGCATCCGTGATCGGACGACCTCCAACGGCGGAACTCCGCGCTGAACAGCGTGACGATCAGGATCTTCCGCCCTACACCGTTCTCGATTCGTTGCTGCACGCCCTGATCGAGGAGAACCGATCTCGCGAGCAGCTCATCGAGCAGGGGTTCGAGGCTGATATCGTCGACGATGTCCTTCGCAGGTACTACATGGCGGAGTATAAGCGCAGGCAACTCCCACCGGCGATCAAGGTTTCCGCCAAGGCGTTCGGAAGCGGGCGACGTTTCCCGATCACCCATCGCTACAGAACCTAGAAAACGGCCCCGGCACCTCTCGGCACCGGGGCTTCGAAAATCCCGCTTGTATCGGGTGTTTTGTCCTACTCGACTTCGACCTCAATCGGGGCCTTCTGCTCCTTGATCGACTCCTTCAGCGGAACGGTCACGGTCAGGATCCCGTCTTCGAACCTCGCCTTCACCTGGGCTCGCTCGATAAGGTCGCTCGGCAACGGGAAGCAACGCTGGATGCGTCCGTACTGCCGGCCAATCCGGAAGTAGTTCTCTTTCTTGATCTCCTCGTTCCTCTTCCTCTCACCGGAAACGACCAGGTTGTTCTCCTCGATCTTGATCGTGAGATCTTCCTTCTTCATCCCCGGAAGCTCGGTCTCGTAGACCAGCGCTTGATCCTTCTCGAAAATGTCGGTTCGGCCGATATTCGGCGCGGCGTCAAACCCGACCCAGTTGAAGTCTCGGAACATATCATCCAGAAGGCTGGAAAGGCTTGTCTCCATGTAGAACGGTCCCCTTCGCACTTCTTGCACTTTCCTCATCATCGTAAGAACCTCCTTGATTGCGTAATTAGCAGTCTCAACCCTTGACTGCTAACAGCAGTATAGCACCGCGATTCGCCCGTGTCAAGCAAGCTCTTCCGGCGTATGATGGTCATGATGACTCGCTGGATGATCCGCTGGATTCGATGGTATCAGCGTGTGGTTTCCCCCACGCGCGCCGCGCGGTGCCGTTTCCAGCCGACGTGTTCTCAGTACACAGTCGAGGCGCTACGGAAACACGGGCTGCTCCGTGGGGGATGGCTTGCCCTTCGCCGGATCCTGCGTTGCAATCCCTTCCATCCCGGCGGTTACGATCCTGTTCCTTGAGGGAGAGTCCGGCTGCTTCGAACTGGGGACAATGTGCGCGTCAAGCTTGCTAGGGAGCAGAGAGCTGTCGGTTGAGGTTCCGCTGGCTCCGTGAACGCAGGGAGGACGCTCCTAGGGGGTATACATCGTCGTTCCGAACGCGTTCCACAT
Organism: uncultured Thermotogae bacterium; assembly: GCA_964554715.1. Classification (GTDB taxonomy): domain Bacteria; phylum Bipolaricaulota; class Bipolaricaulia; order UBA7950; family UBA9294; genus RXOA01. Next base: position 8,731 of record CAZKPU010000037.1, read on the forward strand.
CGACTCGACAAGATCCGGATCGGTCAGTACATCCGCCCCCGTAAGCGCCAACGCCGTGGCCGCGGTCAGCATCGCGCGCTGGCCTCGCTCGGAGATCGCCGCCTCGGCAAACGGTCTCGAATGTATGGCGATCTGCTCATCGCAGATCTGCAGGTAAGGATGGATCGCCGGAACCACGTGACTTACATCGCCCATGTCGGTCGACCCCAGCATACGGCTTTCGGGCGGCCGGATCGTCTCTCCGAGATTCCGTAAGTGTTCTTCGAATCGTTCCTCCAACGGGCGATTCGCTTTCAATGCTTTGTAGGAGCGGCCGATTTCATGGAAATCGAGCGTTGCGCCGGTCGCAGCGGCTGCGCCGACCGCGCAAGCCCGTAGCTTCTCGAGTAGTTCGTCGCGGTACGAGGTATCCTCGGCACGTACGTAGAAGAGTGCGGAGGCAAACTCCGGCACGATGTTGGGCTTCGCTCCCCCGTTCGTGATGATCCCGTGGATACGAGCACCGTCCAGGACATGCTGTCTCAACGCATTGATCCCGTTGAACGTCTGGATCACCGCATCCAGCGCATTGATTCCTTTGTGCGGCTCCGCCGATGCATGCGAAGGCCGGCCATGAAATGCGATTTCCACTTCGCTGATCGCCAGGCTCCCCCACGCAACCATCGTGTGATTTGCCGGATGGAACATGATCGCTGCATCGATTCCTTCGAACACATCTTGCTCGACCATCACCACTTTTCCGCCTCCGCCCTCCTCGGCGGGGGTTCCGAGGAACATCACCGTCCCCGGCAGATCGCTCTTCAATGCCCCAAGAGCGATCGCAGCTCCCAGCCCGGCGGCGGCAATCAGGTTATGGCCGCAGGCATGCCCGATCTCGGGAAGTGCGTCGTACTCCCCTAGAATCGCAACCGTCGGCCCTTCCGAGCGAACTGGGTGGATCGCTCGAATCGCGGTCGGCAACCCTGCGACGCCTCGCTCAACCTGAAACCCGGCACGCTGAAGTTCGTCCGACAAGAGATTTGCGGCGTACGTCTCCTCATTCAGAAGCTCCGGGTGAGCATGGATGTCGGCGCTGACACGCCGCAGCGTAGATTCGTGCTCGGCAATCACTTCCAGGATACGGGTTCGATCGATCACGTTTCTCCTTTGTCTGCAGCGGTGAATCCCTTCATCCGTGTTCGGATTCGGCTTTCCCGGCCCCCCAGGCACGATCGATCAGAGACGATGGCACCGGGCGGCTGATCAGGCTGACCAGAAGCAGGAACACCAAGCTGACCCCGATCCCCGGAAGGAACCCATGAACACCGAACGGCGAGCCCAGGGCAATCCAAACAAGAGCCGTCGTGAGTCCGGCAATCATCGATGCGAAGACACCGGCCCGTGTGGCCCATCGGGAGAAGATCCCAAACAGGATCGGCCACAGACACGTACTGGCAATCGCAGACCAGGAAAATGCGGTCAGCACAAGCACCAGCGCCGGAGGGCGAAGCGCAATGGCCAGAGAAATCGCTCCGACAAGCAGACTCACAACGCGGCTCCAACGGATCGATTGCTGCTCCGACATCTGCCGGCCGAGCCCTTTCTGTACGAAGTCCCGGACAACAGCCCCCGAAGTGATGATCAAGACCGAGGCGAACGTCGACATCCCGGCGGCGATCACGCCGGCAAGGAAGATCGCGCTTCCCCATGGGGAGAGAACAGCTTTTGTCAGCACGGGGATTGCCAGGTCGGCGTTCTCCAGGCCAGGGACCACCGCCCGGCTGACCGCGCCGATCATGTACGGAAGAAGAGCGAGACTGCCGCCGACGGTTGCGACGACCGCACCGATCCGTAGCTGCCGCACCGATCGGATCGAGTAAAACCGCACCAGGAGCTGCGGCATCCCCCACACACCGAAACTGACGATCATCGAGTACGAGATCAGTCCGGCCCATCCCCAGATTCCAGGGGTATACACAAGCCCCGGATCGGCCGCAGCCAGCGTCGCCGTGACAGCGGACAACCCCCCGGCAGCACGCAACGCAGCCACGGCAAGCAGGATCAACCCCGCTCCCATCACCCACGCCTGGAAGAATCCGGTCCACACAACGGCCATGTATCCGCCAAGGCTGACGTACAGCACGATGATGGCGCCTGAGAGGAGAACGCCGACCCAATAGGGAAGCCCCATCAGCACCTCGAACACGTGCCCCATCCCTTTAAGAATGCTCACGTTGTAAACCACAAGGAAGATCGCGATCACCACAGCCGAGAAGATCCGCACCTCACGGCCGCCGAACCTCTCGCCAAGGAATCCCGGAACGGTCATCGTCCCAAGCCTCGCCGTGAACCGACGCAGCCGCCGCCCAAGGACGATCCATGCCAACGTGCACCCGACCAGAACGTTGATCGCTCCAACCCATAGGGTGGCCATTCCGTACTGGTAGCCGAACGCTCCCCCGCCGATGATGACAACGGATGAGAAGTAGGCGGCGACATACGAGAGCGCCGTAACCCAAGGACCCACACGGCGGCCGCCGAGCAAGAAGTCCTCGGAACTGCGAAGACGCCTGGATGTGACAACTCCGATTCCGGCAAGAAGAAGCAGGTACACTCCCAACACCAAACCATGAACCGCTGTCCGGCTCAATGCGGTGCTCCATCCGTCTCGTTGTCGCGGCTCAGGACCGCCCACAACACGGCAAGCAAGACACTCCCCGCAACCACAAGAAACGACGCAAACGTACCCCACGGCAAACGAAACGGACCCACGATGCGACCTCCCACCCTCCCATGAATTCCTGCAGTAAAGCGTAGGATATGTACGGTCCGGTCGTCAACCCGATCGATGAATGGATGGTCACCCACGCTTCTATCCACTACACTTAGGCCGGAGGTTCCATCCGGGTGGAGACAAAGATCCTTCGAGAATCGGGGTACCAAGAGGCTCTTGTTGGCCTTTCCTTATCGTTTAACCGGGATCCGGCGGGGATGCCTGCGGTGGCTCAACGCCTGGCGTTCAAGGGCGACGGTCACAACAAGTTCCTCGAATCGATCGTCGCATGGATGGATGTACGTGCCCCCCGCTACTTCTGGCAGCAACTCGACACGTATCGAGTCGGTGTCACCAAGCAAAGCGAATCAACGATGCACACCATGACCCGATCCCGCCTCACACAAGGACACTTCGAGCACCCTCTTCCCGAGGACCTTCTGCGACATCTGAACGAGTTGATCACGGCCGATGACTGGCAGGCGGTCAAGTCCGTCCTTCCGGAGTCGTTCCTTCAGCGGCGGATCCTCTGCATCAACTACATGGCCCTCCAGCGGATGATCCGACAGCGTTCGTCGCATCGCTTGCCCGAGTGGTCGCAGTTCATCGCCGAGACCCTGTCAGCGGTAGCGCACCCCGAACTTCTCGATCCGAACCACAAAAAGGAGCCTTCCTGATGAGCGAGCCAACGACGATCCTTGCCGACCACGAGATCCGATCCCTGTGCCTTGCGTCCCCATCGATGATCGATCCGTTCGTCAATCGTCAGGCAGGCAAGCCCTCGTACGGCTTGAGCAGCTTCGGCTACGACATCCGTCTTGGCAGCCGATTCCTGGTCCCGCTTGGCGGCGTCAACGCCGTTCTCGATCCGGTCGACTTTCCCGACCACCACTTCCGCACGATCGATGCCGATGGGACGCTCGAACTCGGAGCAAACACGCAGATCCTCGCCGAGACGTTGGAGACGTTCTCGATGCCGGATGATGTCTGCGGTGTCTGCTGGGGGAAGAGTTCGTATGCCCGGTGCGGACTGCTCGTCAATGTCACACCGCTGGAGCCCGGATGGAAGGGCGTTCTCACCATCGAGCTCGCCAACCTCTCTCCGTTGCCGATCCGTCTGCATATCGGTCAGGGGATCGCGCAGGTCGTCTTCTTCCGCGGCACCCGACCGAACAGAACCTACGCCGAGAAGGAAGCCGGGGGAAGCTATCAGAACCAGCCCGGCGTGACGCTGCCGGGCTAGCCCCCAGCCGTCAACCGTTTCTTTGCCTCTGCCCTCCGAATCCGTCGTTTGATCCACGCGCCTTTTGCACAAGTCGCGCTCCTCTTTCCATTAGATCCTAGATGCCGGATGGCCCGAACGATGGGGCTTGTCTGAGCTTGCATACCGACACGAAACCAGTATTAGGCAACCTTCTTGCATATTTGCAATTCGCAATATATACTGCAGCCGTAAATTACATAGGACCTTAAGGAGGTCAAACGATGCTACGACGCATCCTACTCGCTAGTCTGTTTGCCGTACTCGCTCTTGGAGCCGTCGTCTCGGCTGAAACCGTGACGTTCACCGGTTCTACAACGGTTCTTCCGATCGCTCAGGCAACCCAGGAAGCCCTCGCCGGCCAGTACGACATCGAGGTGTTCGGCGGCGGGTCCAGCCGTGGAATCGCAGCGCTGATCGATGGCACGACCGATATCGGCGATCACTCTCGCGGGATCAAGGGAAGCGAATACGAAGTGGCCGTCGCCAACGGCACGTACCCGTTCACCTGGCATGTCGCACAGGACGCACTGGCTCCGGTGGTTCACCCGTCGAACCCGATCACGGAACTGTCTATGCAACAGCTCCGCGACATCTACAACGGCACCATCGTCAACTGGAGCGAGGTGGGCGGCGAAGACAAACCGATTCTCGCTGTCTCGCGTGACGATTCGTCCGGCACGTTCGAGACGTGGGAGAAGAGGGTGATGGGCGGCGAGGAACTCCGTATGGATCTCGTCATTCAGACATCGAACGCCTCCGTGGCCAGTGAGGTCGCCGGCAACCCCTACGCAATCGGCTACGTGGGCCTCGGATACGTGAATAGCTCGCTCAAGGCGTTGGATGTCGAAGGCGTCTCGCCGACGCTTGCAACAGCCATCAGCGGCGAGTTTCCGATCTCCCGCCCGCTGTTCATGTCCACCAACGGATTCCCGACGGGCGACACGCTTGGCGTCATCCAGTTCATCCTTTCGGATGCCGGACAGCAGGTCGTGATGGACGTTGGATTCGCGCCGATTCGCCCGCTTCCCGGCATGTAGCACACAACCGATGGCTGGATCTCATCGGTGGGATCTCCTTCCCCCTTCCGAGAGAGGTCTCGATCCGACTCGATCCACCGCGGGTAGCGACGGCCTGACGCGAACGAGACGCACCGCTCACCGCTCGGTCGTCGCTTCTCCATCCCAGCAGATCCTCGAGGTGTGAGCGGGTTCCAACGGTGGAATCCGCTCTCGCCCCTGACACTCGCGAACTTGCGGAAATCGAGACACATCTATATACTTAGCGCGCTAATTCTATAAGTGAGGCCCGAACGTGCGAGACGACAATGCAAAAAAGGAGAAGCCACGCGGAGTACAACTTCTCCTCTCGTCTCATGAAGAAGGAACTCGGGGTCGGATTCGAGCCGTTCTGTCCGAATGGGACCGTCCGGTGTTCCTGTTTCTTGCCAGCGTCTCGTTGATCGCTCTTGCGCTCATTCTGTACTTCATCCTCCGAGAAGCAATCCCTGTGTTCTCCGGGACGAAGCTCCAGGAACTCCTCGGGCCGAAGTGGCGCCCAACGTATGAGGCAGCACCCCGATACGGCATCCTACCGATGATCGGAGGAACGCTTCTGGTGACGATCGGATCCATGGCGCTCGCGATCCCTCTTGGGCTTGCCGCGGCGACGTTCATCGCCGAGATGGCACCTGGCTGGATGAAGGACATCGCCAAGACGGCGCTCGAGCTTCTTGCCGGCATCCCTTCGGTCGTGTACGGGTTCTTCGGTCTGATGATTCTCTCCCCCTACATCCGTGACTCGCTCGGCCTTCTCACCGGCCAGACAGCGCTAACGGCCTCTCTTCTTCTCGCCGTGATGGCGCTTCCAACGATCGCCAGCCTTGCCGAGGATGCCCTGACTGCGGTCCCCAAGTCATATCGCGAGGCGTCTGCAGCAATGGGGGCAACTCACTGGGAGACAACGTGGCGTGTGACCATCCCATCAGCGTTCTCCGGATTGATCGGCGCCGTGATCCTCGGAATGGGACGTTCGGTGGGAGAAACGATGGCCGTGTTAATGGTTGCCGGGAACTCGCCACAGTTGACGTTCTCCTTCCTGAAGTCGATCCGCACGCTGACTTCGGGAATTGCATTGGACATCGCGGAAACGCCATCGGGTACGACCCATTTCCATGCCCTGTTCTTCATGGGGGTTGTCCTGTTGGTGATCACGTTGGCCATGAATGGGATCGCCGAGTGGTTCCGCGGTCGCCTGGCAAAAGGACACCTGAAACGATGAGCAATTTGCTGATCGCAGACAGAAAGGCAACACATCGCAAGGCAAGGCAGGCGGCCGCGATCATTGTGCTCGGGATCCTCAGCTCGGTCAGCTTCATCGTGCTCGGAGCGATCCTCTACTTCCTGATCAGAAACGGCGCCTCGGCCTTCTCCTGGGAGTTTCTCACCGAGTTTCCCCGCAGGATGATGACCGAGGGAGGAATCTTCCCGGCGATCATCGGTAGCATCTACCTGACCGCGGGAGCCGTACTGGTCGCGCTGCCGTTTGCACTCGGCGCTGCGATCTGGCTCACCGAGTATTCGGGAGGCGGGTGGTGGGTTCGTGCCATCCGAATCGGTGTCAACACGCTCGCCGGAGTGCCGTCCATTGTCTTCGGACTCCTCGGTCTGGCCCTATTCGTCATCACCTTCGGCTTCGGTGTATCGATCCTGTCCGGCGCGCTGACACTGGCGATCCTGATCCTTCCGATCATGATTCGATCCGCCGAGGAAGCTCTGAACGCCGTGCCCCGCTCCTTCCGTGAGGGGGCGCTTGCGCTCGGCTCATCCCGCTGGCATACCGTTCGCACCGTCGTTCTGCCCTCGGCACTTCCCGGCATCTTGACAGGTACTGTCCTCAGTCTTTCGCGCGCCATGGGTGAGACGGCCCCGATCATGTTCACGGCTGTCGCGTATTCGATGCTTCGGCTGCCCAACTCGCCGACGGATAAATGCATGGCTCTGCCCTACCACATCTTCGTCATGGCCACCGAAAGCCCTAGCTACGGTGAAACGAGAAATCTCCAGTTCGGCACCGCGTTGATGTTGCTGGCGCTCGTTCTTGTGTTGAATCTGTTTGCCATTGTCTGGCGAACCATCTCCCGAAGGAGGAAAGCATGGTAACCCCCGTCTCTCAGATCGCTCAGCCCGCAGCCCCTGATGTGCAAGGTCAGCAGGTCTGTCGCCTCGACGAGGTAACGCGCGCTTGGATCAAGAAGAACATCGAGTCCGAGATCATCATCGAGGCGGAGAACCTCGACTTCTACTACGGCAAGGTCCAGGCGCTTCGGGACGTTTCCATGTGCATCCCGATCGACGGCGTCACGGCGGTCATGGGCCCGTCGGGATGCGGCAAGAGCACGTTTCTGCGTACGCTGAACAGAATGTACGAGCTAACTCCCGGGGCCCACGCACAGGGGAGAATCTCCTTCCTGGGGCAGGATCTTCTCAAGGCCGATCCGGCGGCGATCCGTCATCATATCGGCATGGTGTTCCAACGCCCGAATCCGTTTCCCAAGTCGATCTACGAGAATGTTGCCTACGGCCTGCGCATTCAAGGCGTGCGAAAACGAAGCGCACTGAGCGATTCCGTGGAAGAGAGCCTGCGCCATGCCGGCCTGTGGACTGAGGTCAAAGATCGGTTGAAGCAAAGCGCATTCGGCCTGTCCGGCGGTCAGCAGCAACGCCTCTGTGTCGCACGAGCGATCGCCGTACGCCCGAAGGTCCTGCTGATGGACGAACCATGCTCTTCCCTCGATCCCAAGGCAAGCGCCCGCATCGAGGATCTCGCTCGCGAACTGTCGGACGAACTCACGGTCATCATCGTCACGCACAACCTTCAACAGGCGGCCCGGGTCAGCGACAACGTTGCTGTGTTCATGGCCGGCGGCGAATTGGCCGAGTTCGGCGCTACGCGTCAGGTCTTCGACGACCCCCAAGATCCCCGCGTCGCGGACTATCTATCCGGCCGTTTCGGTTGACGCGATCAGGCCTCCGGCTTCTCCGCTTCCCAGTTGTGAAGCGGAACCGAGGCATCGATCGCGTTCTCGGCGATGTTGTAGCTGTACTCGCTGATCCTCAGGCAGCTATCGAGAAAGATGCCGATCGGGTACGAGTTCTCCGGCTGTTGCATGGGAGATTTTAGTAGCGCTTGCTCGAACAGCTTGTCACCGATCCCCTTCTCGGAGAGGACCGCGTTGGCCCGATCGACGTCTTGATCCAAGAAGGCGTTCATCGCTTCATCGAGCACCTTCATCGACGCCTCCGAAGAAAGTCGCACGGATTCGGCAACCTCCTCCGGGACCGGCCGGGTGAGCGCCGTGGCCGCTTCGGAGATCTTCCCGGCATGGTCGGCGATCCGCTCCAGCTGATCGGCAACTTCGTTATGGTGAAGGAACTCTACTTTGGAGAGCTGGACATCCCCCGGAAGGACCAGATCGCGAAGCAGCAGATTCAGCTGGCGTGCGATCAGCAGGACAAGGCGATCGACATCTCCGTCTCTTTCCTGCACGTCCTCCGCAAGATCGCTATCAAACTCGAGAAACGCCGTTGCTGCATCCGCGAACATCGCACGGGTGATCTCGTAGATCCGACGTAGGGTCCTCCCAATCGGGAAGTCCTTGATGTCGACCACCGAATGGAGAACCACCGTAGACTGGGTCTCCTCGAGGATCTCCAACCCAACGAGCGCCTGGGCGGCTTGCCGTACGCTTCTCCTCTGGCGAGGATGGATGCGCTCGCCACGAACCTCGATGATGTTGTAGCCGGCGATGTACCGCGAAAAGACCTCCCGCTGAAGACGGTCGAACCCCCATTCCCCCAGGTCGATACGGCACCGATTAGCATCTGCGCCACGCTGTGGAATCAGCAGAAGCGCATTCGTTTCGGTCGGAATCAACCGGATTTCGTCCTTCCCCTGAATCCCCGCCGAGGTCGCCCAATCCTTGGGGAGCGTTACGAAGAAGGTGGATCCACCTGTGATCTGAACCTTCCGTCGATACATTCATTGCCTCCTATATATTCAACCGGTCGCATTATAACCATATCCCACCTCTTTACCCCAACCATCCGCTGGCGTGGCCGCCACACGTCGGGCAAGATGTCATCCTATCGCTGATGGCTGCCGGGATCTTTGCCGTCTGACTTCCGGCGGAAAGGAGTGCTCTTCCGTGATCCACGCAACGCTTGGCTTCGTGCTCCGAGAAACGGATCGCGGACCATACGTCTTGCTCGGCGTCAAGAAGCGGGGGTTCGGCATCGGCAAGCTCAACGGGTTTGGCGGCAAGCTCCACATCGGCGAATCGCCTCGCGAAGCGATGTCTCGTGAGCTTCTTGAGGAATGCGGGTTAACCGTAGAGCCGGCTTCGCTTGAGCCGAGAGGATTGCTTCTGTTCCGCTTCCCGTACGCACCTCACTTCGATCATCGCATTCGCGTGTATGCGGCAGGCACGTTTGCGGGAATCGCCACCGAAACGGAGGAGATGAGCCCCGAATGGCACCCGGTCAGCAACCTGCCGATGAGCCGAATGTGGAACGATGATCCGCTGTGGCTTCCGTCGGTGCTCGCCGGACACGTCGTCGTCGGCCGATTCGTGTTCGCCGAGGACAACGAAGCGGTGGCTCGATACCGCCTTTGGGTCAGCCCGAACACGGTAACTGTTGCCGAGTGCAGTGACAGTGTCCCGCCGGCCCGGTAAAATGGGCGGAACTCTTGACATCGCTCTCGTTTGCGCCGTCATGCATTCCATGATGCGAAGCGTGGCAAGTCATGGCCCTTCGGGCCGCGAAAGGATCCGAGATGGCAAAGCAGCAGACTGATATGGAGAAGATCGTCTCGCTATGCAAGCGGCGCGGCTTCGTTTTCCAGTCCAGTGAGATCTACGGGGGCATCGGCGGATTCTGGGACTACGGTCCGCTCGGGGTTGAGCTGAAGAGAAACCTCAAAGACGCATGGTGGAAAGACATGGTCACGGCACACGATGACGTCACGCCACCGGAAGGGCTTCCGAGCGCCTACTCGATGGTCGGTCTCGATTGCAGCATCATCATGCATCCCAACGTGTGGAAGGCAAGCGGACATTACGACCTGTTTCACGACATGCTCGTCGATTGCCGCACCTGCAAGGCTCGCTTCCGCGCCGATCAGATCCCCTTCGTTCCGTGCCCGAGCAAGCCCAGCAAACATCCCGGGGAACACAGCACATGCGACCTCACCGAGCCGCGCGAGTTCAACCTGATGTTCAAGACGTTCATCGGCGCCCTGCACGATCCGTCTTCGGAGGCGTACTTGCGACCGGAAACCGCGCAAGGGATCTTCGTCAATTTCAAGAACGTCTACACAACGGCAAGGCTGAAGGTCCCGTTCGGGATCGCGCAGATCGGCAAGTCGTTCCGGAATGAGATCACCCCTCGGAATTTCACGTTCCGTTCGCGGGAGTTCGAGCAAATGGAGATCGAGTTCTTCTGCCACCCGGAGCAGTCACCGGCCTGGTATGCTTACTGGCGCGATCGCCGTTATGACTGGTACGTTTCGCTCGGCCTGAGCGGCGACCGGCTGCGGCTTCGCGACCATGATACGGACGAACTCAGTCATTACAGCTGCGGGACGGCGGATGTGGAGTACGCCTTCCCGTTCCTTGCCGACGGAGAGTTCGGTGAACTTGAAGGGATCGCACATCGCTCCGATTTCGATCTGCGAAGCCACTCGGAAGGGAAGCTGATCCGTGACGGAGACGGCTTCGCTGTGCAACTCGACGAAGACGGAAACCCCCGTCATCCGGGAAGCGGCAAGGACCTGTCGTACTTCGATGAAGCGACACAGCAGAGGTTCGTACCCCACGTGATCGAACCGTCGGCAGGCGCCGATCGAGCTGCGCTCGCGTTCCTGTGCGAGGCGTATACCGAGGATCTGATCCCCGACGAGAAGGGCGTGCCGCAAGAGCGCGTCGTCCTGAAGCTTCATCCTCGTCTGGCACCGGTGAAGGTGGCTGTCTTCCCGCTGATCAAGAAGGATGGCATGCCGGAGATGGCAGCGGAGATCTACCGTGAGCTGAAGCAGCGATGGAATGTTTTCTACGATCTGAAGGGATCGATCGGCCGCCGCTACCGGCGACAGGACGAATCGGGAACGCCGTTCTGCGTCACCGTCGATCACGATTCGCTCAACGACAGCACGGTCACCGTCCGCGATCGTGATACAACGACACAGACCCGCGTGCCGGTGAGTGAGCTGAAAACGTACCTTGCCGAAACCCTGCCGTGACAGGTGCGCGCACGATCATGGAACTTCGTCCCCGGGCCGGGTGTAGGTTCTGCTACAGGAGCAAGTAAGGAGGCCTCGTGCACGTTACCGGAAGGGTTGCCGTTGTCATTGCTGTCTGTTGGATCGTAGGGACCATCGCCGCATTCGCCACACCGGCGATCCTTGTTGACTCGGCGGTTCACGATTTCGGAGCGGTGAACGAGGGGTTTGTGTACTACCACAGCTATGTGATCACCAACGGCGGCACCTCACCGCTGATTCTCGAGCAGGTCCGGCCCAATTGCGGCTGCACAACCGTTGATCTCCCATCCAACACCATTCAACCGGGGATGTCGGTGCGCCTGAACGTGAGCTTTGACACGACGGGGATGCGGGACGGCGTGAACAGCCGTTACATTTACATCGACAGCAACGATCCGGCTCACTCTCAGGTGTACCTGACCCTGTCGGCAACCGTTCGCCGGGCCGCGGTCCAGCAGTTGAGCGCCTACGCTCTACGTTCCGATTTCTACGTCCTTCTCGACCTGAGAGATCCGACGGCGTTTGCCTCCGGACATCTGATCGGAGCGATCAACGTGCCGCTCGCCGATCTGGGAAGCTGGTCGGTGAACTTGCCGCGAGGAACCGTGATCCTTCTCATCGATGGGGATGGAACGATGAGCTACCAAGCCGCGGATACCCTCCAACGTGCGGGGTTTGAGGGGTACGCCATCGAAGGAGGGCTCGCGGCATGGGTCGACACCTACGGGGATCGGTATTTGACGTCCCCGATCGGGGACTCGGGCGCGCCGGTTTCTCCTTCCACCGCCGCCAGCTTCCCCGTGTCGGTTCTGACACAAGACCTCTACTACGTCCTCATCGACATCCGTGACCCCTTTTCAATGATACGGCGACCACCGAGATCTACCCTCATTCCCTACGCGACCCTCTTGATTCGATTTGGCCTTCTAG
>CAZKPU010000038.1:0-16721 GCA_964554715.1 uncultured Thermotogae bacterium
AGAAGGCGGATGAGCTACACGCTGGTGTTCGCCGGGATCAATCTGTTGCTTCAGTTTCTGATATTGTGGCTGGCAGTGGCCACACTGCTGCGGCTCAGGCGGTAGGTCGCAGACCACATGGGGTCAGGTCTTCATTCTTGGTGTTTACCCTGATCTACCCCCTTGGCGGCGCCGGAGATCGTCGAGTCATGAAGCTATTCGGCGTGCCAGAGACACGCAACCACGCGGGAGATGGTATGAGCAAGAATGAAGACCTGACCCCACTATCCCCAAGGGGGTGATGCGATCGAAGATGGAGACGCGACCCCAAGCTAATCGTACGGATTGCACTGATGCACGCGGGCGACTTGACCTCCGCTCGATGCTCTTGAGTTGATCAGTCCGGGAAGCTTCCTCATGTGTTCAATCCTCTGCGTCGGGCTCATCCGGCGAAACCGGCTGACTGCGTTCAACCGACCAGATCAGCAGCGGCAAACGGGGCTCCGTGGGATGGATAGATGACTCGAGCTCCGGCATCGATCAGCTTTTGCCAGCTTTCGTGTACTTGGTCAAGGTTCTCGACGTAGATGGGATGCTTGCCGATGCCCGTGAAGCGCAAGAAGTTCATTGCCACATCCCCGACAAATGCGGTTCCATCTGACAGGACCAAAGATAGAGAGTCGGCCGAATGGCCGGGCGTGTATAGGATTCTACCAGCGATGCCCATCTGCTCAGGGAGATCAGACTCATGCTCCTCCCATTGAGTATGAGTTCCGTCCAAAGAAAGCGGAGGGAAGCTGAAGTCTCGATGGACAAGAGAGAATAGGGAAAAGACGAATCCAACACGTCGATTGAACGGCCGCATCGTGTCATTTGATGTTCCCCGCAGCAAAGGCGCGGCGGCGTTGGGATGAGCAATGATCTGACATCCACTCAGTTCGGCCAGGGGAGCAGCGAACCCGGCATGGTCGTCATGGTGATGCGTCAGCAGCAGATACCGAATCTCCGATGGCTGAACGCCCAACCTGGCGATCGACGTCCGAAACTTTGGGAATGAAGCCGGGTAAGACGTATCAATGAGAAGGAAGCCGTCGGCTGTCTTGAGCAGGAATACCCAGGTGAAGCCAAGCCTTATTCTATGGAACGATGGTCTGGATTGTTGCATGATTCCTCACAAACATGCTGAGTGGATTCTGCGCGCTGCCCAGCATTAGGTGAGGGCAGCGCATTCGGTGCGTGCGGATAGGCTCGTTCTCATTGCTGTGGCATCTCGATGTCCTTCACGAAAACCAACTTCGGGTGCGCGGATCGCATTCGAGTATGTATCCCCCGGAGGATATTCGATTCGGGACACCAACTTCAGCCTCTGGTGAGGTGAGTGTTTGGTGGTTGCGCAGAACTTCGGTGTGTGGCTGAGTCTCTCAAGTTGCGCAGGCAGGGATCTCCGATTCTATGAGCATGGTGCTCGTTGTGGATCCTAGGCATGGCGTCGTCGCGGTGACCGAGGAACCCGTGATCGAACGCGCCACATCCGATGATTTGAGCGTCGATTCTCGCGACAAGGGCGACTGGTCTCGCAACCAACGATGGATGGATTCGGCCCGGCCGGGTCTGTAGGAAGGATGGTGTCGAACGCCTTGGCATCGGCTTCCGTTCCCAGGCCGGCAAAGGATCTACTTGAGGCCTTCTGAGCTAACCAGCAACGAACTTGCAGGCTCCAGACGGGCATGGCGATTGCAGCGACGCCGATTCGCATCGCCGAGCGAATCTCTGTGTGAACAGCATCGCAGAGTGGGAGGGATCTCCGTACGCACCTCCTTACTGGCGTGGGACACAGCATCAACCGGTCAGTGCGAAGCTTCAGCTGGTTCGAGGAAGAGGGCGTATCGCTTGACTTCCGTGGAGGGATGTCTATACTCTGTGAACGTAAGAATGATAAAGTCACAGAGATAGCGAGGCAGGAAGATGCCCAGAGCGTTCACAGAAACTGAGAAAGAGACGATTCGCGGCAAGCTGATGGCTTCGGGACGAGCATGCTTCCTGCGCTACGGCTTGAAGAAGACGACGATCGACGACCTGGTCAAGCCGGCGGGGATCGCCAAGGCGAGTTTCTACTTGTTTTTCAAGCACAAGGAAGCGCTGTTTGTCGAGATCATGATGGAGGAAATGCCGGCGATGATGCGCCGGCTGCTTGACGGCTCCTTCGATGGCACGGACGACACGCGGGAGGCGCTGGTTCTGCTGATCAAGGGAATCGCCGGGGAGATCCAGGCCAACGAGTTCTCGCGGATCATGCTTGACGATCCCAGCGAGCTTCAGCGGCTGGCGGCTTCCCTAGATGTGGACGACATCCTGCACCGGTCGCTTAGCTTCTTCCGGCCACTCACAGAACGGGTGATCGAAGCCCAGGCCCGCGGAGAGATTGTGGCGGGAGATCCGCGGCAGATTCTCTACTCGCTTGGGCTGATCAAGCTGGTGGCGCTCAATCGTGACAAGATGCCGGCCGAGTTGTATGAGTCGATGATGGAGTTTGTTCCGGAACTTCTCGCCAACGGTCTCACCTACGGATGCCGCCCGCACGATGCGGGGGAAGCCGAACCGCTCCAAGCCGGGGGCGAAGCGAAGCGGAGGGAGTCATGAACCGCACTCTTGTGAGGATGGCGTGGCGGAACTTGTGGCGCCATAAGCAGCGGACGATTCTGATGATCGCCACGGTTGGTGTCGGGAGCCTGGTGATCCTCGTATTGTTCGGACTGTCGGATGGATTGGTCGGCTCGATGACCGCGACGCAGATGGATTGGAACCAAGGAAGCTTCCAGATTCGGACCGCGGCGTATGCCGAGGATCCGAGCCCGGAGCAGGCGCTTACCCCTCAGCAGGTTGAGGCAGCGATTGCTGCGCTGGCACCGCTGCGGAAGGTGGGGATCGCGCCGCGGATGGAGACGGGCGGGATGATCCGCACCGCCTACGGAACCGACGGAGTCACGCTACGGGGGATCGATCCGTTCAAGGAATCTCAGGTCACAAAGCTTGATTCGCTTGTCATCGATGGACGGTACATCGACGGCGAGGGGCAGGTCCTTCTGTCGAGCAACCTGGCCGAGGATCTTGACATCCGAGTCGGAGAGCGCGTTGTGCTTCTGGCGCTCGCCGGCGAGGGGGCGGAGTCACGGGCGTTCACCGTCGCCGGCTTGTACGAACCGGCCAGCCTCGACCTGGAGAAGGTGGCGATGGTTTCCATCGGCGATGTCCGGGCGATGACGGGCATCGACGGAGCGACGTCTCTTGCTGTCGCGTTGCCGAGGGGCGTTTCAGCCAGTCGATCCGCGGCGTCGGCGGAAGAGCTGCTCTCGGGCCAGACGGGGGTTGTGGTCGCCGACTACTTCGATCTCAACCCGTTCGCCCGGCTCATGATCGCCGGCTCAGGGCGCGGGCGCCAGCACACAATCCGTTTGCCCGCTTCATGATCGCAGGATCGACGCTCAAGATGATCCCGTTTGTGCTGATGATCAGCCTGATGGCGGGGTTCGGCGTCGCCAACACCGCGTTCTACTCGGTGCTTGAACGGACGCGGGAGTTCGGGGTGATGACCGCGGTCGGGATGAGCCGCAAGCTTCTCGCACGGCTGGTGCTGCTGGAGTCGACGATGGTCGCAGCGATCGGGTTTCTTCTCGGCGGGGGGCTCGGGTACTGGGGACTTCTGTACCTCAGCCGGAACGGGCTCAGCCTGTCGATCTTCGAAGAGATCGGCCGCGGGGTCGGATTGCCCAAGGTGATCTACGCGTCTTCATCGGGGTGGTACTGGGTTGCGGCGTTCAGCGTGGTTGTGTTCACCGCGTTGACGGCGGCTTGGTACCCGGCCAGGCGTGTCAACCGCCTCGAACCGGTCACCGCGATCCGGGAAGGCTAGGGAGGGATTCCACATGAAACAACTTAGATTCTGGCTCCTTGTGCTGACCTTGTCACTGGCTGCATCGACCGCGCTGGCGCAGGAAGATGCCCCGACCCTGGATGCCGAAGAGATCGTGGATCGCGTCAATGCCGCATGGCAGGGCGATAGCTTCCACGGCATCATGGCCTTGGACATCGTGTTGGGCGGGCAGACCAAGTCTCACAAGCTCGAGATCTGGACTGTGGGCGAAGAGCTTGCCCTCATCCGTGTATTGGAGCCCGAGATCGATCTGAATTCGGGCTATCTGCAGTTGGGCGACGACTTGTGGTTCTACTCGCCCGATGTCGGCTCGATCAAACTTCCATCGATGGCGATCGGCGATGCTCTGTTCGGCGCCGGTCCTTCGCTGGAGGATCTGTCTCGCGGCACGCTGTCGGATGACTACGATATGGCCGTCGAGGGAACCGAGACCGGTTACTTCCTCACGCTTGTGCCGCATTCCGATGCGCCTGTTGTGTACGGCAAATTGGAGATCTCGGTTTCGTCCGATTACGTGATGGAACAGCTCGTCTACTACGACCAGCGACAGGCGGTCGTTCAGACAGCCACCTTCGCGGACGTCATCGAGATCGGCAGCCGCAAGTTCGCTACCACGATCACCATCGAGGACACCTACGGAGATCGCACGATTCAACGAATCGAGGATCTCCAATTCGATCTGGAACTCGACACGGCGTTGTTCAGTCTCGAGACGTTCGAGTCCTGGGGTGAGGGCAAATGAAAGCGGCGATACGACACATGATGCGCAATCGGCGAAGGACGATTCTCACGCTTCTCGCCGTCCTCATCCCGGTCTACTTCCTGGTGATGATGTTCGGCTTCGCCAACAGCATGATGCAAGACATGTTCGATTCCGTCACTCGGTTCGACACGGGACACATGCAGATCCGGGCGGAGGAGAGGCGGGGCACCGGGTTGGCGATGCCTCTGATGCGAGATGCCGAGGACGCGCTGGCTGCGCTGACGTCGGTCGACGGCATCGAATGGTCGACGGTACGGCTCGATCTGCCGGCACTGGCGAGCGTCGGAGAGGAGACGCGGACCGTGTATCTCCGCGGCGTGGTTCCTGAGGAGATCGATCCGATCAGCAACATGGCGGAACGGATGGTCAGCGGGGAGTTCCTCACCGGGACGAGCGACGGAGTGATCGTTGGCGAGGAACTAGCCGAATTGCTCAAGATGCAGGTGGGCGACGAGATGGTGCTGCTCGGCGTCCATCCGGAGGCAAGCCTCGGTGCGATTCGCGTGCCCGTGGTGGGTGTCTTCAGCGCGCCGGAGGCGACGAGGGGCCGTACGATGGGTCTTGCCCGCCTCAGTACCGCACGAAGGCTGGCTCGAAGCGACACCGCGGCGACCGCGATCGTGCTCCGCGTCGACGGGGTCACGGGCCCGTCGGACACCCGGCGGATGGATGAGGCAGCCGCCGCACTGCGTGCTGCGCTACCGGCCGGATACGAGGTGAAGGATTGGCTGGAGCTGGTGCCGTTTGTCACCGGGTATCTCAGGATTCTCACCCCGATGATGCTCATCATGGCCGTCGTGTTCTTCGGCCTTGGAGCGCTGGTGGTGGTGAATACGCTCTATCTGTCGGTGATGGAGCGAACCCGGGAGATCGGACTGATCCTATCGCTTGGCGCGTCGCGAGCCCACGTCATGGGCATGGTCCTCACCGAGGCGGGAGTGATCACCCTGGCCGGTGCTTTCTACGGGGCGCTCGTGGGTGTGGCGCTGGTGTTGATTGTCGAGGCGTTCGGCGGCATTCCGTTGTGGGGCCAGATGGCCGCTTACATGAAGGAAATTGGAATCAGCCCCGTAATGCACATGAGCGTCTCAGCGGCGCAGGTGTTGCTGTCGGCGGGCGCGATGGCCGTCGTGGCCATGCTTGCCGCATGGCTGCCGGCGAGACGTGCGGCGAAACTGGAGCCGATGGAGGCGATGCGCTATGTCGAGTAGCCCTCTGATACAAACCCTTGACGTGAAAAAAACATACGTGACGGAGGCCGTCGAGACGCCGGCGTTGCGCGGTGTGTCCCTGGAGCTGCACAAGCGCGAGTTTACTGCCATCGCCGGACCGTCCGGCTCGGGCAAGTCCACGCTGCTGCATCTGTTGGGTGGATTGGATCGCCCCACCGAAGGCGAGATCCTCCTCGAAGGACAGCCGATGTCGGAGCTGTCCAAAGATCAGCTGGCCAAGCTGCGGCTCTCCAACATCGGGTTCGTGTTTCAGGCCTACAACCTGATCCCCGTGCTTACCGTGCTGGAAAACACAGCGTTCGTGCTCGAACTGCAGGGCGTGGTGCGTAGCGAACGCATCGCGCGGGCGAAGAGGATTCTCGGGGAGCTGGGCATCGAGCAGTATGCCGATCAGTACCCACATCGGATCTCCGGCGGAGAGCAGCAGCGTGTCGCGGTCGCTCGTGCCGTTGTCGGCCAGCCCTCGATCGTGCTTGCTGACGAACCGACGGCCAACCTGGACACAGCCACGAGTTTGGAGCTCATTGCGTTGATGCGCCGGTTGAACGGGGAGAAGGGGGCGACGTTCCTGTTCGCCACCCACGATAGTCGCCTTCTCGATCGGGTCAATCGTTTGGTCACGCTCGTCGACGGCGCGGTTGCCGAGGATGTCGTCCAGCGACCAGCGGATGAGCGGATCGAAGCCGCTGCTTCGTAAATGCAACGGTTGGTTTACAGGTTGGAGTTTGAGATGCGCTGCGGCTCGTTCGGTTGCCGGGCATCTCGGGTGAGCGGCAGTCGGCATCCGTGACATCTAGCCAGAGCGGGCCAGCAGACAGGGCGACGACCAAGAGACATCCGACTGCTCACAGGCTGTCCTCCGTCCTTTGCTGAACGTAACGGATGCAGGAAGATCGTGGAGAAGGAGGATGTCATGCGTCTACAGCTGTGCCGAGCGGGCTGGGTGGGCACCATCGCTGGCGTGTCCGTCCTTGTGCGAGGCAACCTCGCCGCCCACAGGGCGACCGCTCTGGTCGGCATTGCTGTCACCATCCTCGGCGCATTCCTCCTTGTCTGTGCTCACTTCGTGTTTCCGAAGACGACACCCGGTGACGGCGTCAAGCCGCAACCGCAGTAGTCGAGAAACCGTGGAAGTGCAAAGCGGTTCGGGTGACGTCGTTTCCTGATACGATCTTCGTGCACGCTTCGACGCGCAAACCCCCGAATCGGCAATCAGGGCACGCATCCCTCTCACACCCGGCCGCTCGATCACACGGGGTGTACGGCGGGTTCGATGCGGACGGAGCTGGGAGGTCGGCGAGAGTTTCGGATTGATTTTCGCACCTTTCTTCCACGAGAATCGAATGAGCTGTTCAGATGTTGCGGGGTTGCCGGAACAGCGGCGTCCCGGAGCAGAGGAGTGCACGCTGAACCTCATGGTGGATTGGCGCGACGTACTGATAGGAGCGGGTGGATGATGTCAGGAGACCGACATCATGAAAACCTGCAGGAGAGAAGGATCCGGAAGACGAAAGGAACCGCGTGTCGGAGACGAGAGCCGTGATGGACGACCAGAGGCTGCTCTCGCTGGTAGCGGATGGTAGAGAAGAGGCGTTCCATCGATTCTACGATGAGTACGCAAACCGTGTGTTTCGCTACGCGCTTACGCTGCTACGAAGCCGACATTTGGCGGAGGAGGTCGCACAAGAAACGATGATCGCCGTGTGGCAGTCAGCCTCCAAATACGCAGGGCTATCCAAGGTCTCGACGTGGGTGTTCGGGATCGCTCGGAACAAAGCGTTCGGACTGTTGCGCCGCGAGGAGCGAGGCACTCGACATCCGGATGTACGGCTTGTGGAGCCGGATCCGGCCGATGCCATCTCCCGCGAGCAACGTGTCCTGCATGCGATCAACACATTGTCTCCCGATCACAGAGAGGTCGTGTTTCTTGCGTTCTACGAAGGCCTCGCCTATCAGGAGGTTGCGCAACTGCTCGATATTCCGGAGGGAACCGTGAAATCCCGTATGTACCACGCGAAGCGGAAGCTTGCGGAGGTTCTGGCATGATGACATGCGATGAAGCAAGAGAACTGATTCCCTGGTACGTCGCGGGAAGCTTGTCTGCGCACGAAGTTGGAGAGCTGGCGGTTCACATCGCTGATTGCGCCGACTGCCGCGCACAGTTGGCGCAGGATGTATCGCTGGGAATCGATCTGGAAGCGGCGCTGAAGAGCCTTCCGGAGATCTCAGCCGACGGCTTCAGCAAGGTCTCGAGGCGGATCAAGCGGCTTCCTTCCACGGGCGTCGACATCGGATCTTTCCTTGCCGGGCTGTCCGTGGGGCTGTCGGCGCGAGGGAAAGGCGCTCCATTGAAGGCGGATCTGAAACTTCTCGGGTATCGAATTCCGCTTCTTGGCAACGGAAGCGAATCAGGAGCAGGAGGACACCATGAGCGATGAGCGGTTTACGGAGGATCTGGGCCGAGAGATCAAGGAGCGGATCCGTGAGGAACTGAGAAAGATCAAGGACGTACGGATCGACATGGATGAGGACGATGCGCCACGCAGGCGTGGTGGGCGTAAGACGGAAGAGCTGAAGGATGTTCTGGAGACGGTCAGCACGATGCTTCCGAACCTTCTGGGCGGGCTGCGCGATGTGCTGTACTCGAAGAGTGCCGCCGAGAACATGGGAGACGCTGTAGGAACTTTCTACAAGAAGCTTGTCGAATCGGGAATGTCCAAAGAGGTCGCTCTGGAAATGGCGCAGGGGTACATGCTGAACCTGCGTGAGGTGTTTGCGTCGAAGAACTTCGACATGGGCAACGTCCACGTCCATCGAGACCGGGATGAGGATCGGGACAGGGAGGAAGACTGAATCGCGCGATCCGGTTTGCTAGATCGATCCTGGCGCTGCCCGACATCATCTTCTCGGTGCTTCTGCTTGTCGTGCAGACAGGCTGGTTCGTAGCCTCGCTGAAATGGCATCGCGACGTCTCGGCGTGGAGGCTGGAGCGACGGCTGAGACGCTACGGAATCAATGCGAGGGTTGCCGAAGAGCTGGCCGAGCAGTACCGGGATATGGGGAATCCTCTCAAGTACCTCCGCTCTCGGTTCTGATTCACGGTGAGCCGATCCTCGCTCGACCGGGACACGACGACGCTTTCGCTTGCTGCCGGCGTCATCGCTGAGTATCCTGCATGGTCGTCTAATCAGACAGTGGGGTGATCGGCTTGAAGCGGATGTTGGGGCGGATTGCGGTCGTAGGGTTGGGATTGATGGCGGTTGTCGGCATTGCAGCGGTTTCTGTTCCTGTCTGTGACTATCATGCGCCGCAAACCGACCTTGTGGATGCAAAGCTCGACTTCAGCTATCGCTACTTCGATGACCCGGCGACGGTGGGACCGGAGATCGACTCAGGATGGATGAGACTGAGCTACGCTCAGCTCTATGATTCACCCGACTTTGGCTACTCGCTTGACGGGCTTGCCAGGGTCAATCTCAGTTCGATCGTTCCATCCTCAGGGAGCGGACAGATCAACGGCACGGCTCGCTACTACTCCGAACGTGAAGTCCCCGTCTATGTCTTCGGTGAAGCGGACGGCGAAGCGGAGGTCTCGGTTGCTGCTTCGGAGCTGGGGTTGGATCTGCGGGCGGGCGTCGGGTATGGGCGGTTCTACGACGTGACGCCGCTTGCCAAGACGCTTCGATTCCAGGCGGAACTGCTGTCGATCGGCATCCTCTCCGAGCCCCTTGGAGACGATGTTCTGATGCAGATCGCGACTGAGGTCGGAAGACAGATTGAATACGAGAGCACAACAGACCTTGTCACCATGATCGAAACGATCATCGAGAACAACACGGGAATCTTCCTGGATGCACGAGCGTTGTTGCTCATCGAGGAGGCGCTGGACTCCGGGGATATCAATCGCTATTGCGGATGGACCGTGCAGGCAGGTTTTGGCATGGGGCTTTCGAGTATTTCGGAGCCATCGGCCGTCCTTCTGGCGTTCACGGCAGACCTGGCACAGGCGGAAGGATATCGCGCGCAGTGGGGGGTTCACATGGGCCTCTCGGGTCCGTATGAGCTTGCCGCGGAGTACGATCTGACCGCGTCGGCGTCCTACGAGTACATCCTCCAAGCAAACGCTCTGCTGGAAAGGTCGATTTCGTATCAGAGGAGTAAGGCGCGGAACGAGCAGCCTGTTTGGAATGCAGGTGGGACGGTGGAACTGGCATTCGAGATCGGAACCGTGGATATAGCCATCCAATTCGAGCTCTCACGACGCGAAGACGGTTGGGCCAGGGATCTGACGTTATCTGCAAGTGTCGATCTGCTGGCGTCGAAGCAGGTGCAGCGAACGTGGGAATCGGGCACCTACGAACACACGAGCTAGTGCTGGATCTCATCTTCGGTGCGGGATGGAACACCGATGAGCAGACGACCCGAGCTTTGGCCGATCCCCGAAGGGGCGCGGGAGATCGAAAGGCGTGATTGGCCACGCGAACGGGCGTTCCGACTGTATCAGTCGTATGACTGTCCGTATTTCGCGATGACGGCGAACACCGATGTGACCGATCTGCGCCGCAGGCTCAAGTGCTGTCAGATCTCTTTCACGGTGGGACTCGCGTACGTGTTGGCGTCTGCAGCCAACGGTGTGCCGGAGATGCGGCAACGCATCCGTGGGAAGCGGGTCATCGAACACGCGATCGTGCATCCATCGATCACGGTGCTGAGAGCGGATCAAACCTTCTCGTTCTGTGAGCTGCCGTTTCAGTCAAGATTTCCTCTGTTCCGCACCCAGGCGGAATCATCGATGGCTCAAGTGAAAGACCAAGACGTACCGTGCCTGGAGGATTGCCCGGAACGGGATGACTATCTGTTTCTGACCGGGATTCCGTGGGTGTCGTTCACCGCGTTCCAGCACCCCGTCAGATCCTCCGGGGATGATGCCGTTCCGCGAATCGCATGGGGGAAGTTCTTCGAGCAGGGCGAGAGACTTCTGCTCCCGGTGAATATCCAGGTGCATCACGGACTTGCGGACGGCGTTCATGTCGGCAGGTTCTACGAAGGGATCGAGGCTCTGGCCTCAGATCCCGATGCATGGATAAACGGGAGCGAGGAGCCGTCGGAATTCTAGCCAACCGTTAGTCCGATGCCGGGACGATGGCCGATGATCAGAGCGCTGGCGGGGCGACGGTTATCTCGCGGATCAAACACGGTGTGACTGTAAGCTCGAAGATTGAGCGATCTGGCCATGTTTGGTAAGTTGTGCAGCACTCCAATGGGTTCATAGGGGGAACAACATGCTGACGGTCAATGAGTATTTCGAAGGGCGCGTGAAGTCGATCGGCTTTGAGGACGCAGACGGCCCGGCAACCATGGGTGTGATGGAGGCCGGCGAGTATCGGTTCTCCACGAACACAGTCGAAGTCATGTCGGTGATCACGGGGCAGCTGGTGGTGAAGCTGCCGGGAAGCGACGAGTGGGAAGCGTACCCGGCAGGGACTGCGTTCACCGTTGCCAAAGGGGAAGCGTTCGACGTTCGAATCGAGCAACCGTCGGCGTACCTCTGCCGGTACTGCTGAAGCGGGTACAAGCAGAGAGCACGGAATCAGCTGCTGGGCAAGGACTCTCTTCTGACAGTAGGTTCGGCCAGCGATGATGAAGCGGCTTCCTTTCTCATGAACCGCCGGAGTCCACTGAACCGCATGTCGCTGAACAGAGAACACACAGATAACGTCATCTGTTGAAAGAGGTGCAGCGGCATGGCAAGAGGAAGGATCGGAATCGATGAGCTGATCCAGCTGCCCACACCGAGCGATGCTCAGATCTCGCCGGATGGGCGGCTTGTTGCGTTCACGCTCCGTACAACCGATTGGGAGCGAAACAAGTACTGCAAGAACGTCTGGATGGTCCCAGGGACCGGAGGTGAACCGTCTCCGGCGTGTCCCGATCTGCATGCGAGCGCATGGCCGCGTTGGGCCCCTGACGGAAACAGATTTCTTGTGATTGGACGCGAGAAGCCGGACTCGGGTCTGGCTGTCTTTGCCATCTCCTGGTCCGAAGCTGGGGACTCTTCCATCAGCTTCGTTGCTCCGTTGCCTCCCGGTGGACACCATGTTGCCTGGTCGAGCGACGGAACGATGATCTCGTGCATCGCTCCGTTGCCGCCGACGGGCAAAGAGGCCGAGTTCGAGTCGAAGTATGGCCGGGTCGAAATCGCTGATGAAGCGCGAACTGGAAGCCGTGTATGGATTGCAGGAGCGGACGGCGGAGAGTTCAGCGCGGTGAATCCGAACGGCCTCGCCAGTGGAGCGGACATCCGCGAGGCGTGTTGGCATCCGACCGAGCGAACGCTGGTGCTTGCCGTCGCATCGGGTTCGACCCCCGAGTTCTGGGATCGCGGTGAGCTGATGATCTACCGGGCGGAGGAAGATCGGCTTGAGCCGATTCCGTGCGGGATCGGGTGTGGCTCGCCTGTGTGGAGCCCCTGTGGACAGCAAATCGCATTCATGCGGTATCGTGTTCCGACTTTCTCTGCCAACAATGAGACGTGCCTCTACCACGTTGCTGATCAATCCGTGGCGGCTCGAATCGTGCGTGATGAAGAGGTCAAGCCGCTTGCCTGGCGGGAAGATGGCCTGTACTTCCTCTCTCTGGTGCGAACGGACGGCCATCTGTTCCGCTTCGATCCGGGAACCGAAGCCGTCGAGCAGGTGACGCGAAATGTCGAGGATGGGTTCGCGATCGTCGAAGGATGGGGCGGAGAGGGTTGCTCCTTTGACGGCGCTGACTCGCAACTCGCTGCGGTTTGCTACACGCAAGACGCTCCCGGCGAGATTGCAGTGATCGATTTGGCGAGCGGCAAAGCACATGCGATTACCGAGTACCGGAGTTCGCTTCGCGTGCGACTCCCGTCATCCGAACTCGTCAGATGGGAGGCCTCCGATGGGACCTCGATCGAGGGCGTCCTTCATCGAGAGCGTGGAGACGGCGAGCCACGGAACGCGCCTCTTGCTGTGGTGATCCACGGCGGTCCCACGGCACTTGCATTCCGGGCACCACTGGTCGATTCCGACTGGAAGCTGTCGGCGATCCCGATGTTGACTGCGCTGGGGGTGATCGTCCTACGCCCCAACTACCGCGGCAGCGCCGGATATGGGGAAGCGTTTCGGATGGCCAACATCGGCTCGCTCGGCGAGGTCAACGTCGATGACATCTGTTCCGGGATTGACTCCCTTGTTGAGAGAGGATGGGTCGACCCGGAACGAGTCGCGACGTCGGGAATGAGCCATGGTGGATACCTGTCGGCGTTCCTTGCGACATCCACGGACCGTCTCAGTGCAGCGATCATGCAGGGGGGAATCGCCGATTGGATGCTCAACTATGGCTGCAACATGCAGCCCGACTGGGAGCGGCAGTACTTCGGCGGGACGCCTGCCGAGAAGCGAGATCTGTACGGCAAACTGTCGCCGCTTCACCGCATCGGTGGACGGAAGACACCGGTTTTGATCCTTCATGGCGACAGCGATCGGCAGGCACCCACGGCCAATGCGACGGCGTTCTACCGCGGGCTGCGCGATGCAGGTGTTCCCGCTCGCTTGGTGCTCTACGGCAACACCGGCCACGGCCCCAGCCGCCCGCGCGAACTGCGCCATCACATGGAGGAAGTTGTGTCATGGATGAAACAGCGGTTGGTTGAGAGTTCCACAGATTCCGAATGAGCAGAGCGCGTCCACATCTCTACATCTGGCCCACGCTCAAGGAAAGAATCGGCTCTACCTCACCTAGAAACGTCCAGTGCCAGGGCAAGGTCACCCTCGACTCAACCTGCATCGGGCGTTGACATGCCGCGAAGTCTCACAACACGTGTGAAATGTCCGGAAGATGTGCGGCACCAATCTCTTCAAGGCTGAACGATCGATCGCTGAGAGGAGATGCATCCTGATGAGACGAACGAGGACAAGTGTCGGTGGACGTAGATCCTGGGCAAGTGTTGTGGTACGGCTTGCACTGCTTTGCCTGCGCGTAGGAGGCCTTCGTCACGCTAACCCGAGGAGCGGATAGGAGGGAGGAACCATGAGAAGAGAATGGTGCTTGCTGACGATCATTGTGTTGCTGTTGGTTGGGGGGCAGGCAATGCCAGGGACATTTACTGAGCAGTCCGCGGAAGAGAGCAGTTACATCTACTGTGCAGATGATAGCGTAATCTACGACGACGAGTTTGCTGCATGGATTGACGCGCGCTTCGGTGAGAATCAACTTGACAACGCAGTGTTGATGTTCACGCAGTGTCACAGCGGAGGCATGCTTGACGATCTTGCGGCTGCGTTGGGAGAGACAACACCGGTTGCACTTCTCAGTGCGGCGTCTGCCGAGGAATCCGCATGGCTCTGCCCAACGGACGCGTCTCGGGAGATGTTACGAAGCGGTGGAATCCAGCGGGGTGGCGTGAGCTATTACGTCGCGGCCCTTGCATCTCTTCTGCACGAATCGGATCCATCAATCTTCACGATGGCTGCGCTGGCAAGTGAACTAGAAACAGCGGATGCTGCCGCTCCAGGAGGGGCTGGCACAGATCCGCGGGTGATCCCCGAGAAGTTCTTGATCAACGAACCGGAGCACCCGCAAGCTGTCTTCCTAGGGCCGGGCGAAGCGATCCGGCTGGGCTACTCGCTTCATGGAATGGAGATCCCGGTGGAAGATCGCTGGGCGATTCTCTTTGTGGGAGAAGCGTATTCGCAGTGGGCGGCCAATGATCTCGATCTACTGTATGAGGAACTGATTGAAGCGGGCTTCTCGGATGAGAGAATCCTTGTCCTGGCAGGAGCGGCGGAAGACGGGATCGAGGCGGAAGCAGACGAAGACCCTCTGCTTGGGGACATACTGGATTGGCTACTCGAAGATGCCGTTGTCGAGTTCCCGCACTATGTGGATGGTCTCGCATCGAGAGTATCACTTGAGCACGCTCTTGATACGGTAGCTGCAGGGATCAGCGATGTTGGGCAATTCGTGTTTTGGAGCACGGGGCACGGGGCGAGCACCGCGCGGATGGAGTGGGCGGACGCTCCGGCTGTTGAGATCGATGAGCTTACGTACGGCAGACTCGAAGCGGGCGATTCGCTCCTTCCCGATGGTACGTACGGCGACCTGTATCGAGTCTTGGGAGTTGCAGGTGACACCCTGGAGGTTACTCTGGCTTCGGCTGCTTTCGACACGTACCTATGGGTGTACGATCAGCACAGGCAGATCCTTGCATCAGGAGATGATGAGCTGAACACAACGGACTCGCAGATCCGCATCGAGTTGCCGTATACGGGCGTCTATTATGTCCTTGTCAACTCGTACGGTCCGATGCTGGATGAGTATGGAGAGATTGATACGCCTTATGTGACGGAAACTGGAGCCTACACACTGGTGGCAGCGACAGTCAGGGATGAGCCAGCGGTTGCGCCGACCGGGATTGAATTGGGCCAAGTTACGAAGAGTATGCTCGAAAAGGCAGATGCTCTCGGACCAGCAGGCGCACGCTTTGACGCGTACAGCATCTCCATGCAGGAAGATCATCTCTATTGCATCACGATGTCGTCTGACGACTTCGACACGTATGTCTCGGTGTTCAGCCCGGATGGCAGCCTTCTCGCAGTGGTTGACGATGGTTGCGGTCAGGGTTGTAGAGATACGTGCGGCTGGTTCTGCGCAGAAGAAAGCGGCGTGTACTCGTTCGAAGCTTCCAGCTTCCGTCCGGATGCGGAGGGCGCGTATTTGTTCGCTGTTATGGCGCGGGAGCGGATGAGTGACGGCGCCTTCTTCCAGCTCCGGATGGGCGAACCCGTACATCGTTGCTTCAGCGAGGAAAGCGCGTTGTGGATCGACAGTTATGGCGACGTTGTCTACTGCGACTTCTTCCAGCTCTCTGTCGAGTCGGAACAGCAGGTCTATGTCTCCCAGGAGTCGGAAGAGATGGATCCCTTTCTCTATGTGTTCGATGCCGAAGGGCGATTGGTCGATTCGGACGATGACTCCGCTCAGGGAGAAGATGCGCTGGTGCACTTCCTTGCTGAAGCTGGAGAGCCATACACCCTGGTCGCTTCGACCTACTGGGAGAATGAAACGGGCGCATACTCGATCATGGCATCCGAGTCGTATCAGGGGTGGTCGTTGCCAATTCCGGAAGGCGAGATCCAGCGAGGGGAAACCCTGGCAGGAATCCTATGTAGTGATGATGCGCGGTGGGAAGACGACACATCTTGTGACGTGTACAGATTGCGCGGTGATGAGGGGGAAGGGATCCAGCTTGACCTCATGTCAGATGAGTTTGACACCTACCTGTATCTTTACGACTCGCAGGGAAACGAGTTGGCAAGAGACGATGATGGGGGTGAGGGGTTGGACTCGCGTATTGACTTCGTGCTTCCGTATTCGGGAGAGTATCTTGTGATTGCCAACGCGCTTAGCGTCCGAGGGCAAGGGAGCTACCGTCTGGCGCTGAGTGAAGCAACTGATCGAGTATGGAGAGGGATCCCCCAGGCTGAAGCGGAGCTTGTCATCGGCGCAACGGTGAGCGCTGAACTCACGGCGCAGGACAATCGGTGGGAAGGGGAGGCTCTCTGCGATGTCTTTTCCTTAGAAGCTGAAGCCGGAGCATCCATCTCGATTGTGATGACCTCTGACGAGGTGGACAGCTACCTCTACCTGTATGACGAAACAGGAGATCTCATTGCCTCCAATGATGATCTCGATTACTCGAGCTACGACGCAGAGATAGTGTTCAGTGTTCTAGAGAGCGGAAGATACATCATTGTGGCGACCGCATACTCCGAGTGGGAGTTCGGTT
>CAZKPU010000038.1:16731-20409 GCA_964554715.1 uncultured Thermotogae bacterium
GCTGTCAGTACGAGCGACTCGGTAGAGCCCAAGAGGCGGAGACCGCAAGGCGGGTCCGGCGGGGGGACCGCAGGACCTGTCGTTTCTGGAGAGATCTGCACCTTCTTGCACGGAGAGGCATTGTGGTGAGACCTAGCCTAGAGACGCGATCCCGATCACGGCCATTTCCGGTGTTTGTCTCTAGAAGCATACGAAAGGATAGGAGGTCTCAGAGTATACTACTTCCGGTAGGCGCCCAGAATGACGCCTTGTGCCGATGAGAGGACGGTTGGATGGATACCGCTCGCACGAATCCCAGCCTGCGATCGATCATCCATGACGTTCAAGACGAGATCCCTCGACGCGCAACATCGCAGATGGCTGAAGCAGACTACCGGTTCCTTTCTGTGCTCATTGACCGGTTGGGATACTCGCTCGAGGATCTTCGTGTTCGAAGAGTCGTCAAGAACTACCTGCTTGATTTCCGCTGTGTGAAGCTTCTACGGCAGACAGAGGAGTCGGCGGAGCAGTCTCTGTTCGTCAACGAGTGGACCGGGTATCTCAGGGCTGTCGCTCAAGGGAAATACGGACTCTCCAAGCCAGATGCCGAGGATATCGCCAGCAAGACGTGGAAAGCACTTTTGGCATCCTTGGATCAGTTCGAATACCGATCAAGGCTCAAAACCTACGCGTTCGCGATTCTCAGTCGCACGGTCTACAAGGAGCGCAACTCGATCGGGTCACGAACTGCTTCTCTTGATGAAGCGTGGGAGGACGGAACGTCGAAGCTTGAGCGCGTTGCTGATGCGGCTCCATTGCCGGATGAAGTGGCGACAAGGGACGATTACGAGGCCCGGTTGCGTGCAGCCATCGCTTCTGCTGTAGAGAGGTGTTGCAGGGTCATGCGGAACGGGAAGATCTCACGCGAGGAGAAGCACCGGATCGGTGCGCTGTTCTTCACGGATGATCTGAACCCCAAGGAGATTGCGGAGGATCTACGACTTGACGCAAACGATGTTCGCGTGATCATCCATCGGATCCGAAACCGGATGAAATCGGATGTTGAGTTGCGTGAGATTCTGGCTGAGAGACTGGCGCTTCCGGAGAGGGATAATTCGGGTGAAGCGATGGGGACACGCAATCCGTGAGAGCTTGCAGGGAGGACGGAATCGAGATACCTGGTTTTCTTATCAGAGTCTCGGGTCGAGCGGTTCACTCTCCAATGCAAGAACACCAAGAACGCACTCATGGATCGAACGTAAGGGCTCTCTGTGGACGAACCGTTGAAGGGCCTCGGCTCCCAGTGCGAACTCCGCCAGCGCCAGAGATCGCTTGCGTCGCAACGATCTCTTCTTGAGCTGCAAGAGGTTGGCTTGCTCCGTGTAGTCGGGTCCATAGACCATGCGCAGATACTCGCGGCCGCGACACTTGATCGCTGGCTGCGTGTTTCCTTGTGGGGCAAACTCCAGAGGTTTGACCACCATGCCTTCCTGTCCGATGGCCTGCAAGGACTCCCACCAGCGGATGACGGATTGCCTGCCTTCTGGATCCGAAGGGTCAACCGTTTGATGCGGTGTGGCCAGAAGAAAGCCGGGTGCGCATTCGCAGAGTTCTCTAGCCTTCGTCATGTGCCACAGGTGGTCTCTCGACGTATGCACGCGTCCCTCGGATGCCAGCACGTGAAACGGGGCAACACGGATGTCTTCGATGCCGCGGACGGTCCAGCAGTATTCGCTGTATGAAGATGCATACAGGGCCATTCGCTCTTGCCGTGCCTTGTAGAGTTCAAGAAGCGCAACGACATCGGGCGAGTGTTCTGCCGTCTGCCGAAGAAGGTCAACAGCTGAGGTCAATGCAGCCGTTCCGGCTGTGGCCACGGCGTCATAGTGATCGCGGATCAAATCGGAAGCCTTGAGGGACCAGGGGAGAATCTCGCAGTCGATACAGAACCATGACGTGGAGAACGTCTCCCACCACCTCACGCCCGATAGGGTGTTGCGGAGCGCGGCGAGGACTTCCCGCTCCAATGTGGGTTCCCGGAAGAAACGTCGCCCTGTTCGGTTGTATCATGCCCCCGCATTTCTGCTGGCGATACCGAATCTTCGCTGAGCTGCCTTCTCATCCTTGCAGACGATGATCGTCGCACGTGATCCCATGTGTTTCTGCTGGCAGACGACCGTGGAACACCGCTGTTTGCTGTAGTAATCAAGGGCATCAGAGGGATGCTCGAGGAACTCCTCCCGATGACTTGCATTGCACGGAGACATGGTCGGGGGCAGATAGATGACCCACCTGGGGTCGACGGCGAAACGATTCATCGTTTCGATGGCGGTAGCGATCTCCATGGCTGTTAACCCGATTCGGCGGCCAAGGCTTGTCTCGATCCATCGTCTTCCCGAGACGTCCTCATAGCGAAGGATCTCATCATGTCGTTGCTGAAGTGTGAGATCCGGTGACTCTCCATGTGTTGAAACCGATTGAGCACGTCCAACATACTTGCGGCGTGCAGGAATCGTCACAAGCTCCATCTCGGGATACCGCATCGCGGTTAGGCTACCTCCGAACACGCATCCTGTATCGAGATCCAACGTGCGGTTCAGCCACTCCGCCTTGCGCACCGCGACGTGTCCGTACAGGATGTACGGATCTCCACGGTAATCGGCTGCCCAGATGCGGCGGACGGGAAGGCCCATCTTGTCGATCTCGCCTATTGTGTCTCCGTACAACGCAAAATCCAGCACAGAAGGTGCTTCCCGACCGTGCATCTTCTCCTTGAGGCCCGCATGGGCAACCACCAGGCGTCCCTGATCCAGGACGAGATGTGCTGGAAGGGCGGAGAAGAAGCTCGTCAATCGCTCGATTGTTGTCTCGCGCGTCGATTCCGGAAGTGCCGACCAGGTGCGCCCCCATGCGTCCTCGCGGCGTCGATTCCGGAAGGGCATCGATCTCTCTCAGTGTCGCATCGAGGCCATGATCCTTCGGGATCTGATTATCTGATAGCGCTTTCAAGAGGCGGTAGTCGTGATTCCCCGCGACACAGAGACCACTCCCGGTGCGAACCATTTCGTACACAAGCGAGAACGTATCCAGGATCCGAGGGCCGCGGTCAACGATATCGCCTACAAACACGGCGGTGCGACCCTCAGGGTGACGATAAGCGACCCTCTGCCCGGGATGTTGGCACGGATCGTACCCGAGCTTGTTGAGAAGGTCGGTCAATTCGTCGCAGCAGCCATGGAGGTCGCCGATGACATCGACTGCCCGGACGTTTTGGGCATCGCAGGACAAGCGGCTCCTTACGATGTGGATCGATGAAGTATCCAGAGGTGAGTCAAGCCGAAAGACATGAGAAAACCCTTCCTCTCTGAGCAGCGGAAGACTTCGCTTGAGGGCGCGTACTTGCCTGTGGATCGCCGCAGACGGGATCCTTTCTTCATTGCGGTTCTCATTTCTTTCAAGGCATTCGCGCTCCGGAAGGTTGAGAACGAGCGCGATACCAGCGGCATGGTATTCGGCAGCTAGTTCAAGCAAGCGCCTGCGATCCTCTGCATACACGTTGGTGGCATCAATCACGGTGAGCCGACCCCTGGCCAACCGTCTTGATGCGATCTCCCTTAAGACTCCAAAGGCGTCTCCTGTTGCACTCTGATCTGCTGGGTTATCGGACACGAGTGCTCGACACATGTCGGCGCTAACGAC
>CAZKPU010000039.1:0-502 GCA_964554715.1 uncultured Thermotogae bacterium
CGGCTCACCCGATCCGGTCGTCAACAGCCAGTAGTCCAGCGGCCCGTTCCACTTCTCCACCCGCCAACCGAAGACGTTGTGATAAAAGTCCGTTGCTCGCTGCGGATCCTCGGCGAAGATCTCGAAGTGGGTCACTCGTGGCATCGTGCGTCGCTCCTTTCGACCCGCTCGATCCATGCACTGAAGCGGGCCTCGTTTCAGCGTACCACGACAAACCTACCCGTGGTCAATCGAGAGGAGGTTCGAGCCGGTTCCGGCGGCGAGCAGCATCTTGTTCTTCCGTGTGTAGTGGAACCACAACGCGAGATCCGCCGCCACAAGGAGCATGTTGAATGTATACAACGCCGTCACCCAATCCGCCCCAGTGAGCGACTTGCGGGCGATCCCGCACGCGTAGCCGATGCAGATCAGCAACATGAACAAAGGGCTCTTCCCGGCAACCTGCTTGGTCCGCAGCGCCTTGATGATCTCATCCACGGACTTAGCCGGAATGGTGACGTTG
>CAZKPU010000039.1:512-2776 GCA_964554715.1 uncultured Thermotogae bacterium
GCGACGCCCGGATGAAGCACGACGATGCGAGGATCGAGATCGGCCAGCGCGCCGCAAAGCAGGCAAGCATGCTCGCTTCCAGCGCACTCATCTTC
This sequence comes from uncultured Thermotogae bacterium, assembly GCA_964554715.1. Classification (GTDB taxonomy): domain Bacteria; phylum Bipolaricaulota; class Bipolaricaulia; order UBA7950; family UBA9294; genus RXOA01. Next base: position 608 of record CAZKPU010000039.1, read on the forward strand.
GGCGCGACCTAGGTTTGCGCCGGTGAAGGCGCGTCACGGTCTTCTTCGGCCCACAGCCGCACGAGCTGATCGCACACATCCACACCTTTAGCCATGTCTTCGAGGGAGACCCATTCAAGCGGGCCGTGCGCATTGTGCGTTCCGGCGAACAGATTCGGTGTGGGAAGTCCTCGCTCGGTCAACTGCGATCCGTCGGTTCCACCTCGTATCGGGGTGATCTTGGGGGTCATGCCCGCGCGGCGGATTGCCTCAACCGCAAGATCGGCCGGACGCATGTCGTTTTCCAGCCAGTATCGCATGTTTCGGTACTGCGCTCGAGTTCTCACTTCGAACCGTGCCCGTGGTTCGCTTTGCGCAAGTGCATCGACCAACGCCTTCAAGAACTCAACGTACCCATCGAGTTCATCGAGTTCGAACGCCCGTAGGATGAACCGCAACTCAACGCGATTCGCGTTTCCTTCGACGTTCGAGAGATGGATGAACCCCTCCCGCTCCGCGGACGTTTCCGGCGTATACGCGTGTTGCGGCAGCGCGTTGATGAGCTTGCCGGCAAGGGTCAGCGCGTTGACCAGCCGGTCCTTCGCCTTCCCCGGGTGGATCGATACCCCTTCGATGGTGACTACCGCTTCATCGGCGGAGAAGCTCTCGTACGTGACTTCACCCCGTGCTTCTCCATCCAGCGTGTACGCGACGTCGGCATCGAGATCCTCCAAGGATAGGTTCTCGACACCGCGGCCGACTTCTTCGTCTGGGGTGAAGCAGATTCGTAGCCTCCCGTGCGGGATGGTGCGATCCGCAAGAAGCCGCTCGGCAAGCGTCATGATGGTGGCCACGCCCGCTTTGTCATCGGCGCCGAGCAACGTGGTTCCGGATGCGCAGATGATCGTCTCGCCGATCATCTCAGCCAGTTCAGGTGCCGTCTCCTCGTTGAGGACCCTCTCCGGCGCATCGGGGAGAGTGATCGCCGAACCATCATAGTCCCGGATGATCAACGGCTCGACCCCTTCTCCGCTGAAATCGGGGCTTGTATCCACATGCGCAAGCAGTGCCACGGTTGGCACGTCGTCATCAACGGTCGACGGAATCGTCGCCAGAACGCAGCCGTAGTCGGTCAGCCGGACATCCTCCGCCCCCAAACCCCGAAGCTCGTCCTCGAGCATCCGCTGAAGCTCCAACTGCTTTGCCGTGCTGGGAATCGACGGCGAATCATGATCGCTCGCCGTATCCACTTTCGCATAGCGGACGAACCTCTCTTCGATTCGGTTGCGTTCTCGCTTCTCGTCTCGGCTGTGTTCGTTCACGTTGACGCTCCTTGCTTGGGTCGTTGGAGTCTGTCTGCTGGTTGCCTCAGGATTGTAGACCGATGCCGATGCGGTTCAACCCAACGCCCTAGAGAAAGGCCTACTCCCGCCCGGGACACGCTTCGAGTTCCTCGGGAGGTTGCGGGATGTGCCCCTCACGCATCAGGATCGCCGTCTCTTCTTGGGCGGACTCGATCTGCCTCCGTGCCGTCTCTCGCCGATCCTCCTCCGCCAGCGGCCGCCGGGCCAGTCCCTGTTCGATCGCCGTTCCGCCGACAGCAACTGCCACATCGACAAACACTTCCGTGTCCATCATGGTCGGAACAAGCCGTGACTCCGAAACGCTTTGCCCGTTGCACGTGGCTGCCGACGCGATCGCCTCGGCAGCGGAGATCGCCATCTCATCCGTAATCGTGCTTGCCTGAACATCGAGCGTCCCGCGGAAGATCCCCGGGAAGCCGAGCGAATTGTTGATCTGATTCTCGAAATCCGACCGTCCGGTTCCGACGATCCGTGCCCCGGCTTTCTTCGCTTCCCACGGCCAAACCTCGGGGATCGGGTTAGCGAGCAAGAAGACGATCGCATCGGCAGCCATCGCTTGGATCCATTCCGCTTCGAACGCCTCGGGCCCCGGGCACGCCGCCGCAATCAGCACATCCGTGCCGTCGAGCGCCTCGCGCAGCCCGCCCCGTCGTCCTTCTCCGTTGGTCAGGGCAGCCATCTGCCACTTCGTCGGGTTTGTCTGCAACCCTTGTTCGGCATCGGGCCGATCCCCATGGAGAATCCCGCGACTGTCCACCAGAGTAATGCGCTTCGGATCCACATGGCCTTTGTGCTTCATCAAGATCCGCAAGAAGGCAAGGTTTGC
>CAZKPU010000039.1:2786-20329 GCA_964554715.1 uncultured Thermotogae bacterium
TCCGGTACCGAGGATACAGAACGACGCGTCGCTCATCTGCTTGCCGACCACTCGGAGCGCATTGAGGATCCCCGCCAGAGTCACGGCGGCAGTACCTTGTTGATCATCGTGCCAAACGGGGATATCAAGTTTCTCACGCAGAGCATCGAGAATGTGGAAACACTTCGGCGTCGCCAGATCCTCCAGATTGATCCCGCCAAAGCCGGGTGCGATCCACGTCACCGCACGGATGATCTCTTCCGGATCCTGGGTGTCGAGTACGATCGGGTAGGCATCCACACCTCCCAACTGCTTGAACAACAGCGCCTTGCCTTCCATCACGGGAAGGGCCGCTCTGGCTCCGATATTCCCCAATCCCAGAACCCTCGACCCGTCGCTCACCACAGCCACGGCGTTTGCTTTGTTGGTATAGCAGAGCACTTTCTGCGGATCGTCCGCGATCTCTTTGCACGGAGCGGCAACCCCCGGCGTGTACCAGATGCCATAGTCCTCAAGGCCGCGCACGGCACACTTCAACCCTGTACGCAACTTGCCTTGGTAAAAACGATGCAGTCCCGGAGACAGCCTACTCGGTCGATCCGCACGGCCGAGTTGCTGCTCATGGAGATCGCCCGGATCGATCCGGTTCTTGCTGTCTTGGCAGCTTGTGTCTTTGCCCATGCCGTTCCAACTCCCTTTCCTATCGAGGACCTGCGAGCACCCTGCTCCTCGCGAGCTTCACCATCTTCTCACGGATTGTCTCTCCGCTCAACCGGTCCCGCATCGTTTCCGCCCTTGACATCCTGGCTTCGCACCGCTACCTTGACGCCGCCTGGCAGGCAGTCGGATGCCGTGGTGTCAAGACCGGCGGTCCCCTGTGGGAAGCTGCACGGATGCAATCCGAGGAGGAGACATATGAAGGCTGTACTGATCATCGCTGACGGACTCGGTGGACGTCCAACGGACCTTGCTGGGAAGACCTGCCTGGAGGCGGCTTCCACTCCCCACCTGGATGCCTTGGCTTCACGAGGGGCGCTCGGTTTGGTCGACCCGATCGGGCCCGGCGTGCGCCCGGGAAGTGATACGGCCCACCTATCCTTGCTTGGCTACGACCCTCGCCGCGTGTACACAGGAAGAGGGGTATTCGAGTGCTTCGGGATCGGAATGGACGTCCGGCCGGGAGATATCTGCTTCCGCGCCAATCTGGCGACGGCGGAGGAGACTCCGACCGGTCTGAAAATCACCGACCGTCGTGCCGGGAGGATCGACCACGGACAAGACCAATTGGCAGCTGTGTTGAATGAGATCAAGCTGACCGTTTCACCCAAGATCTCGTTCGAGTTCCAACCGAGCACGCAGCATCGCGGCGCGCTGCTCCTGCGTGGGCACAGCATCCGCTTGAGTTCTCAGATCACGGAGAACGATCCGCACGTCGTGGGCGCAGTAGCGCCTGATTCGAAGCCCAACCCTGATGTCATCGAAGACGCAGCGGCGCGGGTAACGGCTGCAGCGGTCAACGAAATCACCAAGCGAAGCTTCGAGCTGTGGAAGGATCATCCCGTCAATCGAGCCCGCATGGAATCCGGGAAGCCATCGGCCAACGTTGTGCTTCTTCGCGGTGCCTCCGATGCACCTCATCTTCAGTCGCTCGAATCCGCCTACGGCGTGAAGGGAGCCGTCATCGCCGGAGGTGCGTTGTACCGCGGAGTCAGCCTCGCCTGCGGCATGTGCCAGCTGGATGTCGACGGTGCAACCGGAGGATTGGACACAAACCTCGGCGCAAAGGCAGAGGCGGCACGCAAGGCACTTGAAACATACGATTACGTCTTCATTCACGTCAAGGGAACCGACAACGCCGGACATGATCAAGACGCAGAAGCAAAGCGGGACTTCATCGAAAGGATGGATCGCGAACTGATCGGTCCGTTGACGCAGCAGCTCGATCCATCGACAACCCATATCGCCGTCACCGGCGATCACACCACCCCGATCGACTTCGGCGACCATACGACCGAGCCTGTTCCCGTTCTGTTTGCCGGGCCGAACGTCATGCCTGACGCAACGAAGCAATTCCACGAGCGCGAAGCGGCCAACGGCGGTTTGTGCCGTTTCAGCGGGCAAGTCCTGCCGATGCTTTTCGGCTACTGCAATTGGAGCCCGAAGTTCGGAGCGTAGCCGTAGGGGAGAGTGCGATGAAGTTCGCCGAAGTCATGGACCTGCTGGACGGGGAGATGCTCGAAGGTGTGGACGTCTCCGAAATGGTCATCGACCGTGCCTATGCCGCGGATCTGCTGTCGGACGTCCTCGCGCTGACCGATGAGCGCACCACTCTGATCACGGGAACGATCAGCCCTCAGGTCATCCGAGTCGCCGACATTCTCAACGTCATCGCCATCATCTTTGTGCGGGGAAAACGCCCGCCGCAGTCGGTGGTGACCTACGCACAGCGTGTCGGCATTCCCGTGATGTGCACCAAAAAGACGATGTTTGAGTCGTGCGGCTTGCTGTATGCAAACGGCGTTCGTCCCTGTAAGAACCGTCCTGTAAGCGGTTCCGGATCCGGATGCGCGAAATAACGTACAGTGTGCGAGCCGGCGACATCGAACACGGCGGAACATCCTCCGCTTGGCTGAAGGTCGAGCTTCGGAAGGAAGGCGTCAACGAGGAGCTTGCCCGCCGGGCAGGCGTCATCGCGTTTGAGGGTGAGATGAACCTCATCCTGTACGCGACCCACGGGGGCACGCTGCGCGTTGCCGTCAACGACACGCAGATCGAGATCGAACTCCACGATGACGGACCAGGGATCGAAGATCTGGATCTGGCGATGACCCCTGGGTACTCCACCGCGCCGTATTGGGCCGCCAACCTGGGATTTGGTGCCGGGATGGGGCTGATCAACATGGAGCGAAACGCCGATCGATTCGAGATCTCGTCTCGGATCGGCGAGGGAACGCGGATCGTTTGTTGGATCGACAGGAGGAACGATGACGCTTCGACTTAGCGACCTCTGTACCGACCTGAAACTCGAACATCTGACCCCCACGCTGTCTCTAGACCGAGAAGTGGGCAGTGCTCTTGTGGGCGACCTCCTCTCCGATGTCCTCGCGGCCGCCAAGCCGGGAGATGTGTGGGTCACCGTGCAGCGACACCAGAATGTCATTGCCGTGGCAAGGGTAACCGACCTCGCCGCCGTCGTCTTGGCACGAGGTGTCCGCCCGACCGAGGATGTGATTGCGATGGCCCAGGAACAGGGGATCGTCTTGCTTGCCAGTCAAGACCCCGCGTTTGATGTATGCGGACAGATGTATACCGTCATACGGGGAGCCGCCCGGTGAGGCGGTTCGTCGCCGACCTTCACATTCATACGTGTCTCTCTCCATGTGGTGGTCTCGACATGGCGCCGCGCGCCATCGTCGCCACCGCCTTGGCCAAGGGACTCAATCTGATCGCGATCACAGATCACAACACCTGCGCAATGGCAGAGGCCGTTGCCCGTGTCGCGAGCGCTCACGGTTTGGCCTTCTTCTACGGAATCGAGTTCCAGACCGCAGAAGAAGTGCACGTCCTCGCGTATTTCGACGATGCCGCCCACTGTCACGCCGCCGCCGCCGAGGCGTACGCTTATCTTCCCGATCGCCGCAACGATCCTCTTATCTTCGGCGATCAAGTCATTGTGGATGAAGAAGAGACCATTCTCGGATTCGAGCCGAAACTCCTTGTTAATTCACTCTCGCTCGATATCGAGGACGTGTTCCATCTGATCCGAAAACACGCTGGGCTTCCCGTCCCCGCCCATGTCGATCGAGAGGCGTTCGGCATCATTGCGCAGCTCGGCTTTATCCCGGACAATCTGCAGCCAGCGCTGGTCGAGGTGACGGGAAAGACGGTTCCTTCCTTAATTGGAGACATAGCCGTTCTGCGATCATCGGACGCCCACGGACTCGACGAGATCGGGCAAAGGACGACGATGATCGTTCTCGAATCCATCTCCGTGCGCGAGCTACGGCGGGCTGCCGCCGGCATCGACGGCAGGATGATTCTTGCCTGAGCTGCCTGGGCTGTCCGCAGAAGGAGGGACATTGAACGCGAAAACTGCGCAAGGCAAATCCTACGCCCAACTCGCCGAGATCATCGAGCAACACCGACACACCAAGGGCCCGCTCATTCAGGTCCTCCACCAGGCGCAGGAGCTGTTCGGGTACATCTCACGGGACACTGAGGCGTACATCTCCGACAAGATGCACCTCCCGCTCTCACGAGTTCACGGAGTCGTCACATTCTACAATTTCTTCCGGACGGAGCCGCAAGGTCAACACACGATCAAGATCTGTCTCGGTACGGCATGCCACGTTAAAGGGGCAAGCCGCATCATCGATGTCCTCGAAGACGAACTCGACGTTCAAATGGGAGCGACCACAGAGGACGGTCGCTTCACCCTGACGGCCGTGCGGTGTATCGGTGCGTGTGGGTTGGCGCCGGCCATGATGATCGATGATGACGTCTACGGAAACCTCGATCGCGAGAAAGTTCGTGCGGCGCTGCAGCGCTACCGCGCATGATCGAGGAATTGGATATGCACATCTTGGATCTGGTGCAAAACGCGATGACCGCTCAATCGTCTCTCATCGAGATAGCCGTCCAACGAGATACCGCCAAGGATGTTCTCGTCCTTCGAGTTCGCGACGACGGAGCAGGGATGGATGAGCAAACACGGCTTCTCGTGGAGCGCGGATTTCACTCAACCAAATGTCCCAAGTGTGTCGGACTGGGAATCCCTCTTCTACGGGAAACGGCTGAGCACTGCGACGGCACGTTCTCGTTGGAGAGCGAGCCCGGCAAGGGCACGGCGATCACCGCAACGTTTCGAGCGTCCCATATCGACCTTCCGCCGTTCGGGAATCTCGAGGCGACGTTTCTTGACATCATCGCAACCAGCGGACAGACGCGGGTCCGCATCGATTACCGCGATGATGACCGATCCTTCGAACTGGACACGCAGAGAATCCGGGAACTGCTCGGCGACGTCCCGATGCAACATCCTGATGTGATTCGGTTTCTCCACGCATTCCTCGCCGATCGAATAGGAGGGGCACATGAAGCTTGAAGACCTGCGCAAGATTCGAGAACGCGCATCCAAAGATCTGAACCTGAGAAAGGGCAATGCTCGCGTACGAATCGTGGTCGGCATGGGGACCAGCGGCATCGCCGCCGGCGCCCGCGACGTGCTGGCGGCGTTTCTCGACGAGATCGCGAAACGCAGCCTGACCGATGTCGTCGTAACACAGACGGGCGGCCGGGGTCTTGCATCCTCGGAGCCGGTCGTGGAGATTCACGTTCAGGAGAAGCCGGTCGTCGTTTACGGCAACGTCGACCGGGAGAAGGCAGCGCGGATCATTACCGAGCATGTTGTCAACGGACAAGCCATTGATGACTTCGTCATCGAGGTGAGAGAGCCATGAAGCGAAGACTGGACGTTCTCGTCTGCTCGGGGGCCGCATGTGCTTCGGCGCACAGCCAGGACGTAAGAGATGAGTTGAGGAGGCAGATTGCCTCTCAAGGCCTCGACGAAGAGGTTCACGTCATCGAGACCGGTTGCATGGGCCCTTGTGAGATGGGGCCGATCGTCCTCGTCTACCCGGAAGGTGTGTTCTACGTCCGCCTGACCCCCGCAGATATCGCCGAGATCGTCGAGGAACACTTCCTGAAGGGCCGGCAGGTGGAGCGTCTTCTGTGGGAGTCTCCCGAAGCCCGGCGATTGGCACAGGAAAAGAGACAGCTCCCCTTCTTCGAGGGACAGCAGAAGATTGTGTTGTCCAACTGCGGCCGAATCGACCCCGAGAACCTCGAGGAATACATCGCTGCCGACGGCTACGCAGCGCTGGCAAGAGTCCTCTCGGAGATGAAGCCGGAGGATGTCGTTGTGTCGATCGAAGCATCCGGTCTGCGCGGCCGGGGCGGGGCCGGGTTCCCAACCGGCAAGAAGTGGCAGTTCGTCGCCCAGGAACGAGGCGAGGAGAAAGCCATCGTCTGCAACGGCGATGAGGGGGACCCGGGAGCGTTCATGGATCGATCGCTCTTGGAAGGCGATCCGCATGCGATCCTGGAAGGGATGGCGATCGCCGCCTATGCCGTCGGCGCGGATCACGGATACATCTACGTCCGCGCAGAGTACCCGTTGGCGATCAAGAGGCTCGAGATCGCTTTGGCACAGGCCCGCGAGGCCGGCTTGCTCGGACCCAACATCCTGGAGACCGGATTCTCCTTTGACGTTGAGCTGAGGATCGGTGCCGGCGCCTTTGTCTGCGGTGAGGAGACTGCGCTCCTGGAATCCATCGAAGGGAAACGCGGCATGCCTCGGCCAAGACCCCCTTACCCTTCTGCTAGCGGCGTGTTTGAACTGCCAACGCTCATCAACAATGTCGAGACATGGGGCAACATCCGGCACATCGTGCTGCACGGCCCCGAATGGTTCCGGTCTGTGGGGACCGAGAAGAGTCCGGGAACCAAGGTGTTCGCTCTGTCGGGAAATGTATGCAACACAGGCCTGGTCGAAGTCCCGATGGGCACTACTCTGAGGCAGTTGATCTTCGACATCGGCGGCGGGATCCCCGGGGGCAAGGCGTTCAAAGCCGTCCAAACGGGCGGCCCATCCGGCGGCTGCATCCCCGCCGAACATCTGGACACGCCGATCGATTACGAGTCTCTGAAGGAACTGGGGACAATCATGGGGTCGGGCGGAGTCATCGTGATGGACGAGGACAGCTGTATGGTGAACATCGCCAAGTTCTTCCTCGACTTCAGTTGTGAGGAGTCCTGCGGCAAGTGTGTCCCGTGCCGGATTGGAGTCGATCAGATGCGGAAGATCCTCGAGCGGATTACCAACGGCCAGGGTCACCCCGACGATCTGAGAAGGCTGCATGAACTGGCAGACGTGATCAAAGCAACGTCTCTGTGCGGCTTGGGACAAGCCGCGCCGAACCCGGTTCTGTCGACTCTTCAGCATTTCGAAGACGAGTACCGCGCACATGTAGAAGACAAGGTTTGCCCCGCCATGGTGTGCCGCGAGCTGATCTGTTTTGAGATTGACGCCTCAACGTGTAAGGCGTGCGACCGTTGCCGGAAGGAGTGTCCCGTCGATGCGATCTCCGGCGAGCCGGGGAAGCCTCCATACGAGATTGACGCAGAGATATGTATCCGATGTGGTCAGTGTCAGCTGGTCTGTCCGTTTGATGCCATCCATAAGGCATCACGGCAAACCGTAGCCAATCAAGCCCCAGACTAGGGTTCGCCAAGGGAGGATCTGTGAAAGAAATCGCCATCAACATCGATGGCCGGGCCGTCACTGCACCGCCCGGGAGAACAATCCTCGAGATCGCAAGGGAAAACGACATCCGGATTCCGACGCTGTGCCACCTCGACGGGCTTGCCGACGTGGGTTCATGCCGGTTGTGCATTGTCGAGGCGAACGGCCAGATCGTGACGTCATGCACAACACAGGCCAGCGATGGCATGGAAGTCAAGACGAATACCGCGACCATCGGTCATCTGCGCCGGACCATCCTTGAGCTGTTGTTCGCAGAGGGAAACCATGTCTGCTCCGTGTGTGCCTCCAACGGCCATTGCGAGCTTCAGGATCTGGCTTGCGAACTGGGAATGCATTCGGTGAACGTGCCGTATGCCTATCCCCGCAATCGGATCGACGCTTCGCATCCCCGTTTCCTGATCGATCGCGATCGATGCGTCCTTTGCGGACGTTGTGTTCGCGTTTGCTCCGAGGTAGAAGGAGCCAACACATGGGGAATCGCCGATCGCGGCTCCGGAGCGCGAGTGATCACCGATCTTGACGTCGATTGGGGCTCGGCCGAGACGTGTACCAGCTGCGGGAAGTGCGTCGAGGTCTGTCCGACCGGCGCAATCATCGTGAAGGGTGCCTGTACCGCCGAAATGGTGAAGCGCCCCGAGCTGGTCCGTGAGCTGACCGAAAGGAGGGCCCGTGGCTAAGGCACGCATTGCTACCATGTGGCTGAGCGGATGTTCAGGCTGTCACATGTCCCTCCTTGATCTGGATGAGGTTCTCCTGACGCTCGCCGATCGCGTGGATTTCGCGAACAGCCCTCTGACGGACATCAAGACCTTCCCCGAAGACGGGGTTGACGTCACGATCATCGAAGGCGCCATCGCCAACGAAGAGCATCTCGAACTCACGAAGCTCGCCCGCGAGCGCTCCAAGATCATCATTGCGCTCGGCGACTGTGCGGTCACAGGCAACGTGCCGACTCTGCGCAACGGAATCACTCCCGCGGAGCTGTTGGAGGATGTATATGGGCCCGAGCGCACATCAACGGGGACCCTGCCGACCGAGGATGTCCCGCCGCTGCTCATGAGAGTCCGCCCGGTTCATGAACTGATCCGAGTGGATCTGTTCTTGCACGGATGTCCTCCGCCGGCGGCACTCATCGGGAAGGCGCTTCTTGCTCTTCTCGACGGGAAGACGCCCGAACTCGTCGGAGAAGACCTCAAGTTCGGTTAGGAGAGGATGACAAGAGGAGACGTGCTATGAAGCAAATCCATATCGAACCCGTGACACGCGTGGAGGGGCACGGAAAGATCACCCTCACGTTGGATGATGCCGGCGAAGTCAGCCGTGCTCAATTCCACGTCACCGAACTCCGTGGTTTTGAGCGGTTCTGCGAAGGAAGAACTCTGTGGGAAATGCCGGGGATCACGGCCCGTATCTGTGGGATTTGCCCGATCAGTCACATCCTTGCTTCGGCCAAGGCCGGTGATGCCATTCTCGCGGTTCGTGTTCCTGAAACGGCTATTCTTCTTCGACGGTTAATGAACTTGGGCCAGATGATTCAATCGCACGCCTTGAGCTTCTTCTACCTATCGGCACCGGATCTGCTGCTTGGATGGGATGCCGACCCGGCGGAGCGGAACGTGATCGGGCTCTTCCAGGCGAACCCCGACCTTGTTCGAAAGGGCGTCAGACTCCGAAGCTATGGGCAAGAAATCATCAACAGGCTCGGCGGCAAGCGGATCCACCCGGCGTGGGCCGTTCCCGGCGGCGTAAACCAAGCGCTCACGAGTGAAGATCGCCAATGGATGAGAGACCAGCTCCCGGAGGCGTTCGATACCGTTCGTGAGACGCTCGACGCACTCAAGACGACGTTCGCCACGAGCGCATGGCGCGACAGCCTCGGGGACTTCCCGTCCTTGTACTTCGGATTGGTCAGCGGCGATCACACCGGCACATGGGAGCACTATGACGGCGCGCTTCGCCTTCGCGACGCCGACGGAACCAACCTCGTCGATGGGCTGGCACCCAGCCGCTACGACGAAGTGGTCACCGAGGCCTCGGAGTCGTGGAGCTACCTGAAGTTCCCGTTCTACGGCAAGATGGGCTACCCGCAAGGCATGTACCGGGTCGGACCTTTGGGACGCGTCAACCTCTGTGATCGATTCGGAACTCCCCGTGCCGACGAGGAGTTGGAGGACTTCCGCGAGAAGTGCGGTGGCCTCTCGGGCAAAGTGTTCGATTACCACTATACGCGCCTGCTGGAGATCCTCGCTTCCCTGGAGCGGGTCGAACGGATCCTCGACGAGGACCCGATTCTTTCCGATCGGATTCGCGCCGAAGCCGGCATCAACAGCAATGAGGGGGTAGGTGTTCACGAAGCTCCGCGAGGTACGTTGATCCACCACTACAAAGTCGACGACAACGGACTGATCGAGTGGGTCAATCTCATCGTTTCCACAGGACACAACAATCTGGCAATGAACGAATCCATCCTGCGGATCGCCCAGCGAAACATCCATGAAGGCAAGGTCAGCCAGGGGATCCTCAATCAAATCGAGGGTGGAATCCGCGCATTCGATCCGTGCTTGTCATGCTCGGTCCACGCCGTGGGGCATATGCCTCTTCGGCTAACGATCCGAGACTCTCAAGGGCAGATTATCGAAACGCTGCCTCGATCGGAGTAGGCGACGATGGACTACGTGGTGGGGATCGGAAACACGCTTCGCGGAGACGACGCCGTGGGTGCGTATGTCGTCTCGCGGCTTCCCCGCACGAGGAACGTATCTCTCGATGCTGTGCACCAACTGACGCCTGATTGGACGGATCGTCTTCATGAAGCATCCCGTGTACTGTTCGTCGACGCGGACGCGGAGGGTCACGCACCGCGGATCGAGCGGCTGACGCCCTCACGTGTCGCACCGATCGGCCACACCATCCGTCCCGAGGTCCTCATCGCTTGGATGGAAGCCATCTGTCCCGCTGTCCCGGAAGCATGGCTGCTTCGCGTCCCGGCGTTCCGGTTTGATGTTGGCGCTCCACTGAGCGAACGGTGTTCCAACCATGCCGAACGTGCCATCCAACTCGCCACAGCTTGGCTCGACAAAGACAGCTCTTACCCAACGCTTGATCCTGCTACGCCCGGACATGACTCAGGAGGTACATGTGAGAGAGATCTTGGAAAGATACCCGCCCGATCGGTCGAGTCTTCTTGACATCCTGCACGAGATTCAAGACGCCGACCCCGAGAACCATCTCAGCACCGAGGCACTACGTGCGGCAGCGCAGTATGTAGGCGTTTCTCTGTCTGAGGTTCTCAGCACGGCAACGTTCTACTCGATGTTCAGCCTTGTCCCCCGGGGGCAGCACATCATCCGCATCTGCGAGTCCCCTCCATGCCAGCTGATGGGGGGCACGAGCATCCTCTCGGCGCTGAGTTCATTGCTTGGAGTCAAGCCCGGGGAAACCACCGATGACAGAGTCTTTACGCTGGAGACGACAAGCTGTCTGGGTGTCTGCGGTGTCGCACCCGCGATGATGATCGATGATGAACTCTACGGGAACCTGACCTCGGATCGTCTTCGGGACATCATCGCACGCGTGAGGAGGGACGATGCAACTGGCTAGAGCACACGTACTTGTTGAGATCAACGATGAGTCTCTTCTTGCAGGAGCCGAGAATGTCATGTCCGCGTTGCAGAAGGCGGTGGAGTCTCATGGTTTGGCCGGTGAGGTTCGGGTCGTCGAAACCGGAGACCTCGGCTCCTCGGGAACAGGCGTCATGCTTGCCGTGCACCCCGACGGCGTCGTGTACGCCAGGGTGACCATCGAGGATGTGGACGAAATCGTCGAGGAACACCTTCTCAAAGGACGGTTCGTGGAGCGCCTTCGCGTACCAACAGGCCCGCCGATTGCGACAGGGCTCGTTCGCAAGCAAACGCGCATCGTCCTTGAGAACTGCGGCCGGATCGATCCTGAGAGCCTTGAGGAAGCCATCGCCGGTGGGGCCTATGAAGCGCTCGCGACAATTGCCGAGAGGAATCTGCGTCCGGAGGATATTCTCGAAACGGTCAAATCTTCGGGGCTGCGCGGTCGTGGCGGTGCCGGGTTTCCTACCGGGGTGAAGTGGTCGTTCACCGCATCCGGTGACGAGAAGTACATCGTCTGCAACGCGGACGAAGGCGAGCCTGGAACGTTCAAGGATCGCCTGATCCTTGAGGGCGATCCGCATCGATTGATCGAAGGGATGATCCTTGCCGGATACGCCGTCGGGGCGAGGCAAGGGTACATCTACATCCGAGGTGAATACGCCTTGTCGATCCGCAGGATCCAGATTGCGATCGATCAGGCCCGCAAAGCAGGTCTCCTAGGGCCCGACATCCTTGGGACAGGCTTCGGCTTCGACATGGATGTGAGGAAGGGCGCCGGTGCCTATGTCTGCGGGGAGGAAACCGCTCTGATCGAATCGATGGAAGGCAAGCGCGGCAATCCTCGACTGAAGCCTCCGTATCCGGGAGCCGTTGGCCTTTGGAACAAGCCGACCGTTGTCAACAATGTGGAAACCCTTGCCAACGTCCCCCCGATCATCGCCCGCGGCGCCGACTGGTTCCGCAGCTTCGGAACGCCCCGCTGCCCGGGCACGAAGGTGTACACGATTCTTGGGCACGCAGCCAACCCCGGATTGATCGAAGTGGAGATGGGTACAACACTCCGATCGATCGTCTTTGATTACGGTGGAGGGTTGAAGAACGGCAAGTCCTTCAAGGCAGCGCTGATCGGTGGAGCAGCAGGAGCGTTCGTCGGGGTTGACGGCCTGGATGTGCAGATGGATTTCGACAACCTCAAGGAGTACGCCGCAGTTCTCGGATCGGGAGCGGTCTTGATCATGGATGAAACCGTATCCATCGTGGAGGTCCTACAGGGGATTCTCCACTTCTTCCGCCACGAATCGTGCGGCCAGTGCGCGCCGTGCCGTCTGGGCACTGCTCAGATGTGCGAAATCGTCGACCGCATCGCATCGGGCACTGGATCGGCCAAGGATGTCGATCTGCTTCGCGAAATCGCAACGATGATGCAAGAAACATCTCTATGCCCGCTTGGGCAGTCCCCGATTCTACCGATTGAAACGGCATTGGATCTTTTCGGGGACGAATTCGCCACAGGAAGCGCCGACAGCGCGACCGCGTCAACCGCTAGGTAGAGAAGGGAAGTGAGGATGCCAGAGCAAATCCGATTGACCATTGATGGTAAGGAGATCCTGGCCGAGGAGGGGCAGAATCTGCTCCAGGTGGCACGAGATCACGGATTCAAGATTCCGGGACTCTGCTACCATCCACGGATCAGTGTGTCCGGAGCGTGCCGGCTCTGCGTGGTGAAGATCGCGGGCCGGCCGGGTCTGGTCACGTCATGCACCGTACCTGTCACCGACGGGCTCGAAGTCACTGCATTCGATGACGAACTCGAGTCGATGCGCCGCACACTGATCGATCTCCTTCTCTCCGAACACAACTGCGACTGCCTCACGTGCGAGTTCTCCGGAGCGTGCGAACTGCAGGAACTGGCTTATCAATACGGACTCGACAACCGTACCCGACGCTTCGTGTCGCGCGAAAGACCTCTCCCCGAACCGGACACGTCCTCACCTGTGCTCAACTACGACCCTTCGAAATGCATCGTCTGCGGGCGATGCATCAAGGCATGCGCCGAGATTCAGGGCAAGGGCGTTCTCAGCTTCGCCAACCGCGGATTGGAGACGGTGGTTGTCGCCGGCTTGGGAGAGTGGGGAACCTCCGAGTGCGATGGATGCGGCGAGTGCGTTCAACTCTGTCCGACCGGTGCCATTCTCGACAAGCTTCCCCAGCGGCCACCGCGCGTCTGGGAGATGGAAAAGGTGCAAACGACATGCTCCTACTGCGGGGTGGGTTGCCAACTCGATATGTGGACGGCAGACAATCGGATCGTCCGCGTTCGCGGGTCGGAGGCTGTTCCGAACTACGGTTCCACCTGTGTGAAGGGGCGCTTCGGGCATACGTTCATGACACATGATGAGCGGTTGTCCACACCGCTGATCCGGCGCAATGGGAAGCTCGAACCGGCAACGTGGGATGAAGCGATGAGCGAAATCCGCGAGCGGCTTGTTCCGATCAAAGAGCAGCACGGGCCGGATGCAATTGTCGGGCTGTCATCGGCAAGGTGTACCAACGAGGAGAACTACCTGTTCCAGAAGATGATCCGCGCCGCAGTCGGGACCAACAACGTGGATCACTGCGCCCGCCTTTGCCACGCATCGACGGTTGCCGGACTGGCAGCGGCGTTCGGTTCGGGAGCGATGACCAACTCGATCGGCGAGATCGAGTTCGCCAAATGCATCCTCGTGACCGGATCCAACACCACCGAGACGCATCCCGTGATCGCAACTCTGATCCGTCGCGCAGTGCGTGAGCATGGCGCAAAGCTGATCGTCGTCGATCCTCGGCGGATCGATCTGGTGGAAGATGCCGTCCTGTGGTTGCGCCAGAAAAACGGGACAGACGTCGCCTGGCTCAACGGAATGATGAACGTCATCGTCGATGAAGGACTTGAGGACAAAGCGTTCATCGCCGAGCACACCGAGGAGTTCGAGGCTCTCAAGGCAGTCGTTTCCGAATATACACCGGAGAAGGTGGAACAGATCACGACGATTCCGGCCGATGCGATTCGCGAAGCCGCGAGGATCTATGCCAAAGCGGAGTGCTCGTCGATCATCTATTCGATGGGAATCACCCAACACACCACCGGAACCGACAACGTCCTCTCCGTTGCCAATCTGGCGCTGCTGACCGGCAACGTCGGCAAGGCGTCAACCGGCGTCAATCCGTTGCGTGGGCAGAACAACGTTCAGGGCGCGTGTGATTTGGGCGCCCTGTCGAACGTGTATCCCGGCTACCAGAAGGTGACGGACCCGAAGGCGCAGGAGAAGTTCGAGAAAGCCTGGAACGCCAAGTTATCACCGACCGTGGGGCTGACCGTTGTCGAAGCGATGAACGCCGCGGCGGACGGGACCGTCAAGGGGATGATCATCATGGGAGAGAACCCGATGGTCTCCGATCCCAACTTGAACCATGTTGAGGAGGCGTTGCGGAACCTCGATTTCCTCGTCGTGAGTGACATCTTCCCGAGCGAGACCGCCCAACTGGCCGATGTCGTTCTGCCGGCGGCGTCGTTTGCGGAGAAAGAGGGAACCTTCACCAATACCGAACGGCGTGTGTTGCTGTTGCGAGAGGTGCTCAAAGCACCCGGTGAGGCGCTTCCCGACTGGGAGATCATCTGCAGAATTTCCGAGCAATTCGGATACCCGATGCACTATCGGTCAGCGACCCAGATCATGGATGAGATGGCCTCGCTGACACCGATCTACGGAGGAATCCACCACGATCGTCTGGCGCCGGACGGGCTCCAGTGGCCTTGCCCGGACGACGATCATCCCGGAACCCGATTCCTGCACAACGGGAAGTTCAGCCGCGGCTTGGGACGGTTCCATCCGGTGGATTTCATTCCGCCGGCGGAGCTTCCGGATCGAGAGTTTCCGTTCATCTTGTCCACGGGGCGCATCCTCTATCACTACCATACCGGAACGATGAGCCGCCGTGTCGATGCTTTGAACGCCTACGTTGGCGAGGGATACGCCGAAGTGCACCCAGAAGACGTGAAGCGTTTGGGTTTGGAGGACGGTGGATGGGTTTCGGTGCGTACACGGCGAGGCGAGATCACGACGCGGGTTCGCGCAACGGAGCGCGTGGCTGAAGGATCCGTGTTTGTCCCGTTCCACTTCGCGGAAGCAGCAGCGAACCGTCTCACCAACGATGCCCTGGACCCAAAGGCAAAGATCCCGGAGTACAAAGTGGCGGCTTGCCAAATCGAGAAAGCCAAGCAGCCTGTTCGATCGTAAGGAGGTCGGATCTATGGAGTTTGACTGCAAGAGTCCAGCGACCGTCGCGGACAACCTGACCCGCACGGCGTGTGTGAAGAAGACACAACAGAGTTTCATTCGTCTGTCGATTCTCGGCGTCTTCGCCGGGGTCTACATCGGCTTCGGCGCCCAATTGGCGACGCTCGTCACCCATGATCTCGCAGCGTTCGTCGGTGTGGGACTTGCGAAGCTGATCGGGGGCGCTGTGTTCAGCGTCGGCCTGATGCTGGTCGTCATCGCCGGAGCCGAATTGTTCACCGGAAACAACCTCATCTTTCTTTCGGTCCTGGACCGGCAGATCAAGCCAAGGGGTCTCCTACGCAACTGGGGGATCGTTTACTTCGCCAATCTCGCGGGATCGCTGCTGCTGGTCCTTCTGATGTACTGGAGCGGCCTGTGGAAGACCAACGGTGGCGCGGTCGGCGCAACGGCCGTGGGGATCGCCAACGCCAAGGTAAACTTGACCTTCCTTGAGGCGTTTGCACGAGCGATCCTCTGTAACTGGCTCGTTTGCCTCGCTGTGTGGATGGCCGCGTCTGCACGAACGGTCGTCGGCAAGATCTTCGCCATCTTCTTCCCGATCATGGCGTTCGTTGCCAGCGGGTTCGAGCATAGCATCGCCAACATGTACTTCATTCCCATGGGGCTTGCCCTGAAGGGGCAGGGGCTTGCCGAAGCGACAGCCAACCTGACGGTCGGCGGCATGATCGTCAAGAATCTGATCCCCGTGACAATCGGCAACATCGTTGGTGGAGCGTTCTTCGTCGCAACGTTGTATTGGGTTGTATACGTCCGCAAGGACAAGAAGGAAGCGTAAGGGTCACGAGACGGGCGGTGGAGCGGCGCTCGCTCCACCGCCCGCCCGCAACGACATGATGGATCTCATCCGAAAACGCACCGTCACTCGGTTGGAAAGCCGCAAGCAACAAGACACCGATGACGTTCTCATCCAGGAACAGCCTGTAACGATCCTCGTTGATGGCAAGCAAACTCTCGAGACCGCCTGCTCACCCGGAAACCTTCGCGAACTGGCCTACGGACATCTTCTCGCCGTTGGAGCGATCGCTGGCTCCGACGATATCGCCACGGTTGAGATGAGGACCGATGAGGCCATCGTTGCCGTCGAACTGGCAGATAAGATCCGTGTTCCATCACGATCTCAAAGGCCGGAAAGCGTTCGCGGAACGTTCTCGGTCTCAGCGGACCGCGTGTCCCAAGCGGTACGATCCCTCAATGACCACGGAGAGCTGTTTCGGCTGACCGGCGGCACACACCTGGCGGCTGTCGTCTCATCCGATTCCGATGACATCTTCGTCGAGGATATTTCCCGCACCTGTGCCCTCGAGAAGGCTCTCGGGAAAGCGCTGCTTCGTGGTACGGCCTTTGGCCGAAGCCTGCTCGTCGTCACATCACGGGTTCCGATGCAGTTCGTTGTCAAGGCGGCGCATGCCGGAATCCCGATCATCGCTGCGGTTTCCGCGCCAACCTATCAGGCGGTGGAAGCTGCGGAGCGTTTGGGGATCTGCCTGTGTGGCTTTGTCCGCGAGGCGCGGCTCAATGTGTACAGCCAGCGATGGCGGATCGGACTGCGATGAGCCTCAAACCCCGTTCATCGCTTGTCATTCTTGCCGGTGGCGCATCTCGTCGAATGGGTCATCCGAAGCACTTGCTGACAACACCGGGAGGGACGCTCGTCGAGCACATTGCAGAGCGTCTTTCTCCGCTGTTCGCCGAAACCCTGCTGGTCGGTCGCAGTGGAGACGGGGTCCCTGCAGGACTGCGGTTCGTCGAGGATCTCCGGCCTGAGCGCAGTCCTCTTGTTGGGATCTACAGCGGACTGTGCGCTGCGACCACCGAAGCCTGTCTCGTGATCGGATGCGACATGCCGTTCGTGATGCCCGAACTCGTCTCCAAGCTGCTAGGGTCTATGGGCGAAAGCGACGTTACAGTACCGATTGTCAACGGCTTCTACGAACCACTGCTCGCGATCTATCGGACCTCTGTCGCCTGCATGTCGGCCGTTGATCGTGCGTTGAACGAGAAGCGATTCAAGGTGACATCGTTTTACCCCGATGTGGCCGTTCAGGAGATCCCGGAAAGCGCTCTGCGACAGGTCGATCCGGACCTGCGCTCGTTCACCAACATCAACACACCCAAGCAACTTCCGCTTCTGGCGCGTTTGTAGCCTTCAGCAATCGTAGGAGGGGCTCTAGCGGTTGCCGCATGTGGGCTAATCCTCTAATGCTCCTTGCACGATTCGTTCCGAATCTCCTTGCACGATTCGACGCTATCATCGCGTCGAATCTCCCCGCATGATTC